>CAVFTC010000058.1:0-13032 GCA_963625295.1 Bacteroides faecis | reverse complement strand
TCATCCCAAGAGGTCTGATAAACGGTTTTGTCAAAAATCAGCTTGATTGGGTCGATGATGTTTTTATTGAATCGCTTCAAATCAAAGGACTCCAGTTTCTCACCGTATTTTTCGATTGTAGCTTTAACATGATTTGTAAAATCTTCTTCCGTTATGAAGGTTAAATTCCACATTATAATCTCTCCAGTGCTTCTTTTATTTTGAGTGCAATATCATATGCTAAATTAACGGGTACGGCATTTCCGACCTGTTTATATTGCTGTCCCACGCTTCCACAGAATTGCCAGTCGTCGGGAAAGCTTTGGCATCTTGCATTTTCACGAACCGTAAATGGTCGAGCTTCCAATGGGTGACATCTATCTGTTTGCTTTTGGCTGGGAGAGGTCAGCACGGTTAAAGAGGGTTCATCAAGACTTAATCTGCGAAGAATGCCGGTTCTGCCACCCTCCATATACCAGCAGCTTTTCATGTATTCCTTTGCAATATCCTCGGGAATGTCACGCCAGTATCCTCCGGGAGGAACAAGCTCAAATATTTTTCGCTTATATTCGGAATATGCAGTTCCTTCGCTTTTCGGACAGTCAAGTAAAACATCTCGAAGAACAGGCTTGTACTTATGAGGAGCGGGAAACTCAAAGACAGCTTTATCCTTTAAATCGTTGCGAATACCGATTGTAATCAGTCGTTCCCGTTTTTGAGCGACCCCATAATCCCATGCGTTCAGAACTTTTTTCTGAACGGAATATCCTGTTTTTTCAAAAATTTCTGTAATCGTTTTGTATGTACAGCCCTTATCATGTGTAAGCAATCCTCTTACATTTTCAAATAGGAACATTTTTGGCTGCAACTGCTCCAAAAATTTTGCATAGTGATAAAAAAGCGTTCCGCGCGCATCCTCTAAGCCCAGACGCTTTCCTGCATAAGAAAAGCTTTGGCAGGGAGCGCCGCCGGAGAGTAGATCAAGCTCGCCCTCGGCAAGGTTAAAATATTCTTTTAAATCGAGGCAGGAAATATTTGCGATATCGTCATTGATAACACGCCAATTTGGGCGATTGCATTTCAATGTGTCGGAGGCGTCTTTATCAAATTCAATCAGTCCCAATGTTTCAAAGCCTGCTTTTTCAATACCGAGAGCTAATCCACCTGCACCGGCAAACAGCTCTATCGTTGTAAATTTCTTTTGTTTGTCGGCAGATTGGTTATCTTGAACGATCTCGATAATATCGCCGATGTTGCAATGCAAAGCGGTACAGATTTTTTCAATGCTTTCAAATGAAATAGTCTCACTTTTGCCCATACGAGCCATAACATTAAAGCTTATTCCGGCCGCTTCCTTGAGATCGGTTTTATTCATGTTTTTATCTATAAGAAGCTTCCACAAATTATTATAGCAAACAGCCATCGTATTACCTCCGCATTGTCAAATTCATAAATAGATTCAAGCAAGGCGCACACCCCAATTGTGCGGTGTTGCCTATACAAAAATGGGTTATCTATATAATACTATATTTCTACCCAAAAATCAACATCTCTCACGATTTCGTTAGAAAATCTTTTCAAGACCGTATTGCATTATACCCAAAAAAAACGAGGGTATGCGGTTCGCCCTCGCTCTTGTTGCGTTTATTGGAGCTTTTTCCATTCGCCGACAGCCAATTGATCGCAGCGTTCGTTTTCGGGGTGGGAGGAATGACCCTTGACCCACACGACATTGACCTTGTGCATATCGCAAAGCCTTAACAGCTCGTCCCAAAGGTCGGGATTGAGCGCAGGCTTGTTGTCGCTTTTTTTCCAGCCTCTCGCTTTCCAGCCCTTTGCCCAGCCCTTTGACAGACCGTCGGCTACATATTTGGAATCTGTCGTCAGCGTGACCTCGCACGGCTCTTTGAGAAGCTTCAGCGCTTCAATCACGCCCGTAAGCTCCATTCGATTGTTGGTCGTTTTGCGCTCGCCGCCGCTGATTTCTTTTTCAATGCCTTTATATCTTAATATTGCACCCCAACCGCCGGGGCCTGGATTGCCGGAGCAGGCTCCGTCCGTAAAAATTTCAACCTTTTTCATTGCTTCACCTCATGTAATGTATTTTACCATACTGCGACGAAAAAAACAATAAGGCAATATCGATTATGATTACGATTTAAGACCTTTGCCCATAATAATTATCGGTAAATCATTGACTTTTGAAAAAAAAAATAGTATCATAAGTTAGTTAGATTGGGTAATTATGTTATATCAATATTTATTCTTTGTCTATAATGCGGTTTACATAAAAAATTTAAAGAATAGGAGTTAGTTTATTTAATGCCGAAAAATGAAAAAGCTGACAAGAGTCAGAAGCCTGCTACAAAGAACAAGCAGGCAAAAAAGAGCGTGAAGCAGCCTTCCAAGACTGCAAAAACGCCCAAGAGTAAAACGGCGAAGAGCGAGAAAACGAAAACTGCCAAATCGAATCCCAAAAACGCTCAACAGGCCGAAAAAAGAAAGACAAATCAAAAAAGAACCAACAAGAAAAGCACCGGAGCGTCAAATTCCAGAAAAAAGCAAAGCAGGAAGAAGCCCGTCAAGTCTGTTAAGATAGGATTTCTCGGAGGACTTAATGAGATAGGCAAGAACATCACGGTCTATGAATTTGAGAATGACATTGTTATTGTTGACTGCGGACTTGCGTTTCCCGAGGCCGATATGCTCGGCGTTGACCTTGTTATTCCGGATTTCACCTATCTTGAGGAAAACAGAGAAAAGATAAAGGGTATCGTTATAACTCACGGACATGAGGATCATATCGGCGCTCTTGCATATCTTCTTCAAAAGATAAATATTCCGGTTTACGGTACACGGCTGACCATGGGATTGGTCGAGGGCAAGCTTGAGGAGCATAAGCTTCTCAGCGGTGCAAAGCTCAATGTCATCAAGCCCGGAGATACGATCAAGCTCGGAAAATTCGACATCGAGGCTATTCATGTCAACCATTCGATTCCCGATGCACTTGCCTTTGCGATAAAGTGCGAGGCGGGAGTTATCGTTCAAATGGGCGACTTTAAAATCGACAGCACCCCGATCGACGGCGGAATGATCGATATAAACCGTTTCGCGGAGCTTGGCAACGAGGGCGTGCTTTGCATGCTTTCCGATTCAACAAATGCCGAGCGAAAGGGCTATACGGAATCGGAGCGAGCCGTCGGAGCGTCGCTGAGAACTCTTTTTGAGCAGGCGGGCAAGCGCCGCATAATTATTGCGACCTTCGCTTCAAATGTTCACAGAGTTCAGCAGATCATAGATCAGGCGCAATCGCTCGGCAGAAAGGTTGCTCTTTCCGGAAGAAGCCTTGAAAATGTTGTTGAAATTGGTTCAAGGCTCGGTTATCTTAATGTCAAGGACGGGGAGCTTGTCAGCATTGATACGATTAACAAGTACCCCGATGACAAGATGGTTATCATAACGACCGGAAGCCAGGGCGAGCCTATGTCCGCACTTTCAAGGATGGCTTTTTCGGGACACAGAAAGGTTTCCGTCGGTCCGAATGACTGTATAATTATTTCCGCAAATCCCATTCCGGGCAACGAGAAAACCGTAGGCAATGTTATCAACGAGCTGATGAAGTTAGGCGCCGATGTTATCTACGAAAAAAGCTACGGCGTCCATGTTTCCGGCCACGCCTGTCAGGAGGAGCTTAAGCTGATGATGGGTATCATCAAGCCGAAGTTTTTTATCCCTGTTCACGGTGAGCAGAAGCATATCAGGAAGCACGCACAGCTTGCAATGAGCATGGGTATTCCCAAGAGCAATATTTTTATTGCCGATAACGGAGTTTGTCTTGACATTTCCGAAAACGGTATAAAGCCGCTCGAAAACATACCTGCCGGTCAGGTGTTTGTTGACGGCTCGGGAGTGGGCGATGTCGGCAATGTTGTCCTCAGAGACAGAAAGAGACTTGCTGAGGACGGCCTTATAATTGTTGTCGCTACAATGGATTCATATTCGGGCGAAATTTTGGCAGGCCCGGATATAATGACAAGAGGCTTCGTCTATGTCAGGGAATCCGAGGAGCTTATTGACGAAGCGAGAGAGATTGCAAAATTTGCAATAGAAAACTGCATTTATAACAATATTCGTGATTGGAACACGATCAAATCCAAGGTCAGAGATGAGGTATCGCACCTCATGTATGAAAAAACAAAGAGAAGCCCGATGATTCTTTCGATTATCATGGAGGTTTAATGTATGAAGGACAAGATCAGATCATTGATACACAGCTTTCCGGTTATTTGCGGTGCGTCTGCGGCTGCCTTGCTGTTTACGGTGCTGACATTTATTTTCGGCTCTGTTTGGCTGGCGGTGATTGAGCTTATCGCCGATATAGCCGTTGTGGTTTATCTGATCGTCAACTATGATTTGATGAGCATAAGAAAGCAAAAGCTGATTACCCACATCTCGTCAAACCTTGAGCAATATGTAAAAAACATCTCGGACAGCTTCCCTCTGCCGATAATAATTTGTTCGCCAAACGGAAAGATTGAATGGTTCAATGATCGCTTCGAGGAGGCGATGGGTTCGCACTCCTCCGGCTACGGTGAGCTGAACTCGGTGTTTGAAAATGTCGGAACAGATACGCTTCTTGACGCTTCGGTCAACGGAGTTGTTATTGACTGCGATGACAAAAGCTTCAATGTTTTCTCCCACCGTGCTCAAATCGGCGAGAGCGAATATATCGTGATGTATCTTGTGGATATCTCAAAATACAGAAGCATTGCAAGGGATTATTTCCGTTGCCGCCCGGCGCTTGCGATAATGACTATCGACAATATGTCCGAAATTCAACAGGATCACAGGGAAAGCGATTGCTCCGCTATCAGGAACGGCGTTGAAAAGAACATTGAAACATGGCTTTCCAAGTATCCCTGCCTTATAAGCAAGGTCAGCGACAAGAGCTTCTATGTCGTTGCGGAGAAGCAGAATATCGACGATATGATATCGAGAAAATTCGATATTCTTGATAAAATAAGAAACTATACCTATGACGGCAAGTATGTCGGCGTAACGCTCTCTGTCGGAGTCGGCACGGGTGCGAATATAGCCGAGTGCGAAAAGAACGCCAAGCTCTCTTTGGATATGGCTTTGGGCAGAGGCGGCGACCAGGTTGTCATAAAAAATAAGGATAAATACGAATTCTTCGGCGGTGTTTCAAAGAGCGTTGAGTCAGGCAGCAAGGTCAAGTCGAGGGTTGTCGCGTCTGCGCTTTCCGAGCTTATTCAGGGCTGCGAAAATGTTTATGTTATGGGTCACAGATTCCCTGATTTTGATGCGATAGGCTCGGCGTTCGGCGTTGTTTGCATTGCAAAAAAGCTCGGCAAGAATGCGTTCCTTGTCACTGATAAAGAAAAAACAATGGCGAAGCCGCTCATTGAAAGAGCCGAGAGCGAATTTCCCGGAGTAGTTGTTTCGACCGAGACGGCGAAGCTTGATTTTGCAAGGAGCAAGAAAAATCTGCTCGTTGTCGTTGATACACATATAAAGAGCTTTGTCGAAAGTCCCGATCTGCTTTCAATGTCAAAAATGACGATTGTTATCGACCATCACAGGAAGGCGGTCAACTATATCGACGATGCGGTTATTTTCTTCCATGATCCGAGCGCATCCTCTGCTTCGGAGATGGTTACGGAGCTTATCGAGTATATCCCCGCCGTTGATGAAACGGGCAGCTTTGTTGCCGATTCGCTTCTTTCCGGAATTATGCTTGACACAAAGAACTTTATTCTTCGCGTCGGCGTCGGTACATTTGAGGCGGCGGCAAGGCTTAAGGATCTTGGCGCAGACCCGATAAGAGTCAAGAAGCTTTTTTCAAATGACATCGAAAGCTATCATGAGAGAAACAAAATCGTCGATTCGGCGAGAAAATACAAAAATTGCGCAATAGCTGTCGCCGATTCCGATTCGGCGAATATAAGGCTTATCGGCGCACAGGCTGCCGACGAGCTTTTGAGTATCAGCGGAGTTGACGCTTCGTTTGTCATTTTCACTCTCGGTGATGCTGTCTGCGTTTCCGCCCGTTCCTTCGGTGCGGTCAATGTGCAGGTTATTATGGAGTATATGAACGGCGGCGGTCATCAGACAATGGCTGCCGTGCAGATAAAAAATTCAACGGTTGCGGAGGTCACAGAGCAGGTAATGCACAGCATTGATCGCTACAATGAATCCTTGGCAACCCCAGAATGATGATAAAAGCGAGGTATTATTATGAAGGTAATTCTTACACAGGATGTAAAGGGCTTGGGAAAGAAAGGCGAGCTTGTTAACGCCTCCGACGGTTATGCACGCAACTTCCTTTTTCCGAGGAATCTTGCCGCAGAAGCCAATTCTCAGGCTATGACGGAGCTTAAAAACCGTGAGAATTCAAAGAAACATAAGATTGATGTTGAAACTCAGGAGGCTAAGGCTTCGGCTGAAAAAATCAACGGCAAAACGATAAATGTAACAGCCAAGGCAGGACAGGGCGGCCGTCTTTTCGGCTCTGTAACCGCCAAGGAGATTGCCGCAGTCATGAAGACTCAGCTCGGAATTGATATTGACAAGAGAAAAATAACGGTTGACGACATCAAGGCTTTCGGCACTTATCCGGCGTCGGTTAAGCTCTATCAGGGCGTTACCGCCGAATTCAGTGTAATGGTGTCTGAGGCATAAATCGGAGAAAAGCAATGGATAACATGAATTATTCAAGTGAATCTGTTTTCAGCCTTGAGGCTGAGCAGGCCGTTCTCGGCTCAATATTGATGGATCCCTCCTGTATGCCGCAGGTTCAGGTCTATTTGAGTGCGGACGATTTTTACCTGCCGCAGCACAGGGCGATTTATACTGCCATTGCAACGATTGAAGCCTCCGGCGGAAAAATAGATCCGCTTATCGTTCTTGACCGTCTTGTAAGCGATAAGGTATATGATTCGGCGGCAGGAAAAAATTATCTTTTTCAGCTTGCACAATGTGTTCCTTCAACCGCTAATGTTGAATCCTATGCAAAGATTGTAAAAGAAAAGTTCTACATACGCTCGCTTATCAATGCCTCCAAGGAGATTATTGAGGACGCTTCAACGCAGGATCAGGCTGCGGATGTTCTTCTTGAATCGGCGGAGCAAAGGATATATAATATCCGTCAGGGCAGGAAAACAAATGCGCCGTCAAAGATAGGCGATATCATCGTAGGAGAGGTTTACACGACACTCCAGCACCTGACCTCACCCGAAAAGGATTTGTACAAGGGATACCCGACGGGCTATTCCGACCTTGACAAGGTGCTAACCGGCTTGCATAAATCCGACCTTATTCTTATCGGTGCCCGCCCTGCGATGGGTAAAACAAGCTTTGCTCTGAACCTTGCACGAAATGTTGCCGTTATAGGAAAGAGGAGAACGCTGATGTTCTCTCTTGAAATGACCAAGGAGCAGCTTGCAATGAGGGTTCTTTCGACCGAGGCAAGAGTCAATTCGGCAAAGATGAGGACGGGCGAGCTTGACGGCGAGGATTGGCAGAGATTGGGCATTGCGACAAATGCGCTCTCCGATGTTGAGCTTTATTTTGACGACACAAGCTCTATCACCGTGCCCGAGATGAAGGCGAGAATTCGACGGCTTCGTGATGTTGAGTGCGTTATAATAGATTACCTCGGACTTATCCGTCCGGCAGGCAGAGTGGAAAACCGTGTTCAGGCTGTCAGCGAAATCACAAGAGAATTGAAGCTTATGGCGAAGGATCTTGCGATTCCCGTCATCGTTTGTGCCCAGCTTTCCAGAGGTACGGAGGGCAGGGGAGGCTCGCACAGGCCTCAGCTTTCCGACCTTCGTGAATCAGGCTCTATTGAGCAGGACGCCGATATCGTTCTTATGCTCTACCGTCCGGATTATTACAGCAATGACGAGGAGCAGGACGACGAAAACGAACAAAAAATGGCGAACAGAGCTGAAATAATCGTTGCGAAAAACCGACACGGTCCGACCGATACGGTCGAGATGGTCTGGGATGCGGATCATACCCTCTTTATTTCTGCGGAGAAGATTAGAAATGATATGTAAGGTAAAAAATGCCGTCGAAAGATACAATATGCCGCTCAAGGGCAGGACGGTTGCCGTGGGAGTTTCCGGCGGCGCAGATTCAATGGCATTGTTGCACATTCTTCTTGAATTAAGCGATGAATTTGACATGAAGCTCATCGCCTGCCATGTCAACCACGGTATCAGGGGTGAAACGGCGGACAGAGACGAGAGGTTTGTTGTCGAGGCCTGCCAAAGGCTTGGTGTAGAGGCTCGTGTGCTGAGGGTCGATGTCCCGGGCATGGCGAAAAAAAATCATCTCGGCGTTGAGGAGTGCGGAAGAAAGGTAAGATATGAGTTCTTCAATTCCGTTGCCAAGGATGTCTTTATTGCGACCGCTCATACGCTAAGCGACCGCTGCGAAACCTTACTTCTCAACATCGCAAGGGGAGCTTCCGTCAAGGGGCTTTGTTCCGTTCCGGCAGTCAGGGATAATATCGTAAGACCTCTTATCGACTGCACGAGAGCCGACATAGAAAAATATTGCAGCGAAAATTCGATAGAATTTGTCACGGATGAAACAAATTTTGACGACGCTTATTCGCGGAACAGAATAAGACTTAATGTTATTCCCGAGCTTAAAAAGCTCAATCCCTCGCTCGAAAAGGCGTTCATGCGCCTGATTTCCAGTGCCGAGGAGGAGAACGACTTCATGAGCGGCTTTTCCCGGGAAATAATAAAAAAGTCGAATCTGCTTGACGGTTATAATGCGAAGGTCATAGCAGAGCAGCATATCGCCGTGAGAAAGCGTGTGATTTTTGAAATAATTTTCGCCGAAACGGGAATCATTCCCGAAGCGGTGCACATTGAAAATGTTGAAAAAATCCTTGACGGCGGCAGAACCGAGATCATCGGTAATACGATCGTCGAGGTCAAGAACGGCATTATGAGAATAAATCCCCCAAAAAATGAAATTGCCGATTGGGAGGTCGATTTTGATTTGCCGCAGACGGAAACACCCGTCGGAAAAATCAAAGCCGAAATAGTTAATAAAAATAATTTACCGCCGAAACAATCTGTTCACAATAAGGTGTTAGACTATAACAGTATTATTGGCCATTGTGTTCTGAGAAACAGACGGGCGGGAGATAAAATTAAGCTTGCAGGCAGCTCCTGCACCAAAACATTAAAAAAGCTTTTCAATGAAAAGCATATTGATAACCGAAGCGGAGTTCCCGTTCTTGCGGACGAAGCCGGCATTTGCTGGGTCAAAGGATTGGGCTGCGCCGACAGATGCAAAATAAAACCCGAAACGGAAAAAATCTTAATTATCGGAGAGGATAGACAAAATGATTGAGAACGACATCAAAGAAGTATATTTCAGCAAGGAAGAGCTGCACGAGATAGTCAAAAGGCTCGGTGCACAGATCAGCAAGGACTATGAGGGAAAAAATTTAACTCTCGTCAGCATTCTCAAGGGATCGGTCATATTCATGGCGGATCTTATGCGAGAGATCACCGTACCGTGCGAGATCGACTTTATGTGTGTTTCCAGCTACGGAGCAGGCACAAAATCCTCCGGAATGGTTAAGATCATCAAAGACCTTGACATCAACCTTGAGGGCAAGGATCTTTTACTTGTTGAGGATATTCTCGACAGCGGAAAGACACTTAATTATATAACGCAGCTGCTCAAGACAAGAAATCCCGCAAGTGTAAAGATCTGTACGCTTCTTGATAAGCCCGAAAGGCGAGAGGCGGATATCAAGGCGGATTATTTCGGAACCTTCGTTCCCGATGAATTTGTTGTCGGCTACGGTCTTGACTTTGCGGAAAAATACAGAAATCTTCCGTATATCGGAGTCCTTAAGCCTGAAATATATGAAGATTGACAGGGAGTGATTTTTTTGAACAACAGTCCTAATCAGAACAAAAATCCCAAGAAAAATAAGATTTTTGCCATATTGCCGTATATACTGATTCCTCTGATGATGATTATAGGCATTGCGATCGCATCTCAGCAATCAGGCAACCGCTCGGCGGAGGTAAAATATTACCAGATTGTGCAGGCGTTTGACAATGACAAAATCAGTGAGTTTTCTCTTAACCTTACAAGCGGAACGCTGAAATACAAGGTCAGGGGCGACGATACAAAATGGCAATATAAGGTTCCGAATGTTTCGGTATTTCTCGAGGATGTTAACGAAACGGTCAGGGAGCATAATAAAAACGCCAAGAGCGATGACGAGGTGATAAAGTATGAGCTTATCTCAGGCTCATCGACCTCATGGCTCGTTAATCTTCTTCCGACCGTAATTATGGGCGTGCTGCTTATCGTGCTTCTTGTCATTATGATGAGAAGAATGAACACGATGGGCGGAGATATGAACAAGACCCTGAACTTCGGCAAGATAAACGCCAAGAAGCAGCAGGATCAGAAAACGAAAACGACATTTGAACAGGTTGCGGGCGCAGACGAGGAAAAGGAAGAGCTGAGCGAGATGGTCGATTTCCTCAAATGTCCCGAAAAGTTCAGCACCCTCGGTGCAAGGATTCCCAAGGGCGTGCTACTTGTAGGCCCTCCGGGTACAGGTAAAACCCTCCTTGCAAGAGCCGTTGCAGGTGAAGCGGATGTTCCGTTCTTCTCAATATCCGGCTCGGATTTTGTTGAGATGTATGTCGGCGTCGGCGCTTCGAGGGTCAGAGATCTTTTTGACCAGGCGAAAAAAGACGCTCCGTCGGTCATATTTATTGATGAAATTGACGCCGTCGGCCGTCACAGAGGCGCAGGCATGGGCGGCGGACATGATGAAAGAGAGCAGACCCTTAACCAGCTTCTTGTTGAGATGGACGGCTTTGAAAAGAATCAGGGCGTTATCGTTATTGCAGCGACCAACCGTCCCGACATTCTCGACCCGGCGCTTCTCAGACCCGGTCGTTTTGACCGTCAGGTCAGAGTCGGCTATCCCGATACAAAGGGCAGAGAAGCTATACTCAAGGTTCATTCCAAGAATAAGCCGCTTGCTCCCGATGTTGACCTCAAGGTTATCGCAAATTCGACTGTTGGATTTGTCGGCGCAGACCTTGAAAATCTTCTTAACGAGGCTGCGTTGCTTGCTGCAAGAAGAAACAAGAAAGCAATAACGATGGCTGAGATCGAGGAAGCGACCGTTAAGGTTATCGTAGGTACGGAGAAAAAATCGCATAAGATGAGCGACAAGGAAAAGAAGCTAACCGCTTATCATGAAGCAGGTCATGCAATCTCGACCTATTATCTTGAAACACAAGACCCCGTTCGTCAGGTTTCAATCATTCCGAGAGGCTCGGCAGGCGGCTACACAATGTCCGTGCCGACCGAGGATAAATCCTATAAAACCAAGAACGGTATGCTTGATGATATTGTTGTTCTTCTCGGTGGACGGGTTGCCGAAAAGCTTGTGCTCGGAGACATTTCAACGGGTGCGTCGAACGATATCGAGCGTGCGACCAAGCTTGCAAAGAGCATGGTTACCGAGTACGGTATGAGCGACAGAATAGGTCCTGTTTCCTATTCTTCGGGCAGCGGCGAGGTATTCCTCGGCAGAGATTACGGTCACGCCAAGGACTATTCCGAAGCCTTTGCTCAGGAGATTGACGAGGAGATAAGCTCAATCATCCACAACGGCTATGACCGTACGGAGAAGATCCTCACGGATCACATGGATAAGCTTCACGAGCTTGCGCAGTACCTTATCAAGTACGAAAAAATCGACGGCGACAAGTTCGACAAGCTCATGAAGGGCGAGCTTGAGGACGATTCCGAGGAGCCTGAAACTCTCCCGACCGTTGACGAGGTAAAGGAAACCCCCGATACGCAAATAATCGAATAAAATTAAGGCAACACCCGATTGTGCGGTGTTGCCTTAAAAACTGTTTATAAAAAATAATATTTCTGCTTTTAATTTAAGCTGCATTAAAGCTTTAATGCAGCTTATGTCTTAGGTATTATGCTCCGGTCAATTCAAAAACACGTTCTGTATAGTACCAGTTATATGAACCGACTTTCACACCTACATCATATACTGTCGCGGGGAATTTTCGATGAATTCGCCAAGTCAAGGTTTCGCCGTCATCAACAAGCGTCATATCAACATTATCCCTTGTGTATGTCATTGTATCTCTGCTGTCGTGATGTACAAATTGCACTTTTGTAACACTTCGATCCGTAACAACAGTTATGTAATTGTTTCCCGCATATGGCGTATCAGGTACTGCGCTTTTGAGATAAGGATTCTTTGACGGTTCTGTTTGAGTTCCGTCCTCGGCAACGGCCATAAGCTGGCTTTCGCTCGGAACAGAATTTTCATCAATCTGAACCTTAAAATCCTTGCCCGGATAAAGACTGACATTGCTGTATGTTATACTTTCCAGCTGATCCCCTGCGCCTACGGTTTCAAGCACAACATTCATTGTGCCGTAGTCATACGCCTCAATTTCTGCGGTAACGTCCTCACAGCCAAAGGGCAGGAAGAATACCTTTTCGTTGTTATTCGATATCCATGAAACAACTTCGCTTTCTGTAATATTCGGATAAACGACATTCTCACGAGTGCTTTCGTAAGCAATAATATTTCCCTCTGAATCTTTCAATGTAACATCAACGGGACATTTTACTCTCAAAAGCCTCGGCAACAAGCCGGCCGCTTCCCGAGCATCACTTATTGCGTCTAAATCTGCGGCAGTAATAGCCTCGGCATTTTTGTTAAGCTTGCCTGGCAAAGTCTCCAGCCAGTGGCTGTAAGTAGACATCGCATGACCGCCAAGACCTAACGCAGCCGTGTCGAGGCTTTTCAACAGCGGCAGCTGAACATACATCGGCATGGAGAGATGAAAATCCCTTCCGTGTCTTGTCCAACCGTTGTCAGCCCAATTCAACGCCATTATATTTGTGGGAACTAACGGAACAACATCATTGTTATTTAAAATATTAAGGCGATACCGCACAATTTAGGTGTGCGGATTGCGCAGTAAGATT
>CAVFTC010000057.1:0-13106 GCA_963625295.1 Bacteroides faecis | reverse complement strand
ACAACCTGACGAAAAATCTTACTGCGCAATTCGCACACCCCAATTGTGCGGTATCGCCTTAATCAAGCACCCTGAGAAATCAAGGTGCTTTTTTCATGCCTAAAACAGATTCAAGCAAGGCGTGCACCTCAATTTGTGCGGCATTGCCTTAATTCAATTCATTATATATTCTGAGTTGAACAGCTCGTAAATGGCGGTGTTCAGATTTCGGTTTTCGGGGCGGCGGAGGTCAAAATCCTCTGCCAAAATTTCCTGCGCAAAGCGGTGCGCCTCGCTCAGCAGAGTCGAGTCCGTCAATGACGCCATCTTCATATTCGGCAGTCCGTGCTGGCGTGCGCCGAAGAAATCGCCGGGGCCTCGCATTTTCAGATCCTCGTCGGCGATTTTGAAGCCGTCGGTGGTTTTTGTCATGATTTCCATGCGCTTTTTTGCCGAGTCATTTTTTGCGTCGGAGATAAGGATACAGGTTGATTTATATTGACCTCTGCCAATTCGTCCTCTGAGCTGGTGAAGCTGCGAAAGTCCGAATCGCTCGGAGTTTTCGATAACCATGATAACCGCATTCGGGACATCAACGCCGACCTCGATAACCGTTGTTGCAATGAGCAGCTTGATATCGCCCGAAACAAAGCGTGACATGACCTCGTCCTTTTGCTTCGGCTTCATTTTTCCGTGAAGCAGCCCGACCTCATAGCCCGCAAAAAAGCCCTTTGAAAGATTTTCGGCGTAGCTCTCTGCGGCGGCTATATCCTCGTCGCCCTCCTCGACAAGCGGACACACGATGTAGCCCTGTCTGCCTTCGTCAAGGTGCTTTTTGACATAGGCAAAGGCTCTTGCCCTGAGTTTGCCCGTTACATAATAGGTTTCGATAGGCTGCCTGCCCGGTGGAAGCTCGTCGAGAACTGAAACATCAAGATCGCCGTAAAGCATGAGCGCAAGCGTTCTCGGAATGGGCGTTGCGGACATGACGAGCGTGTGCGGCTTGTCGCCTTTTTTGCTCAGCGCAGCCCTGTGCTTAACGCCGAAGCGGTGCTGCTCGTCGGTGATAACAAGCCCGAGAGCGTTGAACTCAACATCGTCCTGAATCAATGCGTGTGTGCCGATTATGAGCTGGGTTTCACCGCTTTTCAGGCGTTCCTTGATTTTCTTTTTGTTGGCCGCAGTGACCGAGCCTGTCAGCAGCTCGGCGTTTATGCCTGTGTTTTCAAAGAAATTTTGGCAGGTTCTAAAGTGCTGTCCGGCGAGAATTTCCGTCGGTGCCATGAATGCGCACTGGTAGCCGTTTCTGACAACGGTGTAGATCAATGCGGCGGCAACTGCGGTTTTGCCCGATCCGACATCGCCCTGCAAAAGCCTGTTCATCGTTATTCCGCTTGTCATTTGCTTTATGCTCTCGCTGACTGCTCGCTCCTGTGCGCCCGTCATTTTGAAGGGGAGAAGTCGTTTGAATTCATCGGTATGATCCTGCAAGACGGCAACGGAGGTTGTTTCTCTCCGGTTGCCCTTGAGCTTCATCAGCCCGAGCTGGAAGATGAAAAGCTCCTCGAAAATTATTCTCCTACGTGCCTCGTTCAGCATATCCTCGTTGGTTGGAAGATGAAGCTCATAAATAGCCTTGTTAAGCTCCATAAGGCACAGCCTGTCCCGGAGCGACTGCGGCAGACAGTCGGTAAAGTAATCGCTGCCGGAGGAGAAGGCTTGACGGACAAGCTTTTCTATATATTTAGAATTAACGCCTGCGGTCAGGTGATAGATTGAATGTATGCGTTGACCGCTCGATGCCCTTTCAATCAGCGGCGACTGCATTTCACGCCGCTGAAAATTTCCGCCGACCTTTCCGTAGAAAAGATATTCCACGCCGGCTTCAAGCGACTCGGCGGTGTATTTGCTGTTAAAAATCGTGATGTTCATGAGGGATTCGCCGTCCGTCGCAACGGTTTTGTAAATCGTCATGGATTTACTTATTTTTGCGCCCTTCGGCGTGTGGTCAACCACCGCCTTGACGCAGCACGGCTCGTCGAACGGAGCGTCGGCAATGCTTTTGACCTTGCTCCAGTCCGTGTATTCCCTCGGATAAAAGCGAAGAAGGTCGCCGACGGTGAAAATTCCGAGCTTGCCCAAAAGCTTGGCTCTCTTTTCGCCGACGCCCTTTAAATATTGGATATTGGTGGTTCTGTCCATCACTGCGCCGTCCATTCGTCAATATTGGCAAAGCAGTCGCCGGGAACGGTTTTGATCTCATTCTTGATGCTGTCCGAGCAGACAACAATGCCCTGCCTGAAGGCTAAGGGGATAAACGGGAGATCATCGGAAAAAGCGTCGATAAGCGTCTGCATATCCGCCTTGCCTGCGAGATATTTTTCGTAGATTCTTGCCGTGTCGCTCTTTTCGGAAATTCCGTACCTCAGACCTCCGTCGTCGGAGAAAAATCTTGCAAGGCTGAAATTATTTGAAAGCACGGTTTCGCCGATGTACATGTCAAAGCTTTCGCCTGTGACTGCCGAGGAATAATCGGAATAAGAAACCTCACGAAGCGTAACCTTTATGTTTATTTTTTCAAGTGCCTGCTGAACGCCTCTTGCCATGGAACGGCGAAAATCATTCTCGCTGTTGACGAGCAGGGTTATGCTCATCACCTTGTCGCCGTTATACCTTGCACCCGAGTCGTTGATTTGGGAATAGCCGACATTGTCCAGCAGCTCTTTTGCACTGTCCGTTTTGAGGTTGAGAGTCGGAGCTGTGCAATTTTTCAGTTCATAATACGACGGGTGGAAGGGGAGCGACGACGCAACTGCGCAGCCGGCGAAGGAATCGGAGGCAAGCTCCGTCCTGTTGAGTGCAAGGGCTATCGCTCGGCGAACCTTAGGCTCGGAAAGAACGCTGCTTTTTGAGTTTATGCCGATGTACACGAAGTTGGTCAGCTCGATATCGCTGCTGATTTTTGAAAACTTGGCATATTTTCCGCTGTCAAAGGTGTCACAGTAGAAATCAATTTTGCTCAGGTCGAAGAAGCTGCTGAAGCTCTCCGAAGCGGAAACATCTATAAGACCGACCTTGGCATATTTAGGCTTGTAGCCGCCGAGCCTGTCTTTGTTGTATTGAAGATACTTTGTTTCGCTGCCGGTCACGAAGGTGTAGCGGCCGCTGCCGACGGGGATTTTTGAAGAATATCCGCCGCTTGATGATGCGGTCGTGGTTTTCTCGTTGTCGGTATCGTCACTGTCATTATCGTATGAGCCGCTTTTGACGATAGGGAATGTGAGGTTGGCAGCTTCCGAGCTGTCTGAAACGCTGAGCCTGAACGAAACGGCATTGTCGCCGTCGGCAGAGGCAGACTCAAAATTTTCAAGATAAGCGGCATAGACTGCGCTGTCCTTGGCCTGATTGAAGGAATAAACGACATCCTTTGAGCTTAGAACCGAGCCGTCGGTGAACTTGACTCCGCTTTTCAGGCTTACTGTGAGCGTTTTGTCCGTAATCGCAGAGGAATCGGCAATCACGGCGACGGGCTTAAAGGAGCTGTCAAGGGTGAAAAGCGAGTCGTAAATCAGGTTGGAAACATATCTGTTCATGGAGTTCGACGCCTTGTATGGGTCAAGCGAATCCGAACGCAGGTAGGGAACGGTGAAGCCTATTTCATCAACAGGCTCGGTTTCCTTTGTCTTTCCGAGATTTGAAATGGTGTCCATCACCGCCTCGCCTCCGCTGCACGAGCAAAGCGAAAAAATCACAGCCAGACACAACAAGGCGGCGGTCAGTTTTTTGTAATTCAGCATGGTATTACTCCCTTATATCTATGGCTTCAATCGAAACGGTTTTTCCCGTTGCTTCGTCAATTTCAAATATACAGCCGTTCAGAAGAATGTTGTCGTCCTTTGCTCTGAAAAGCGTCGGCATTCCCGTTTTGAGCGAACGGATAACGCATTCCGGCTCAATGCCGAGAACCGAATTTTCACTGCCGCACATGCCGAGGTCGGTTATATAGCCGGTTCCGTTCGGCAGGATCTGTGCGTCGGCGGTTCTGACATGGGTATGAGTGCCGAAAAAAGCCGAAACACGGCCGTCGGCATAGAAGCCGAGCGCCCTTTTTTCTCCGGTTGCCTCAGCGTGAAAGTCAACAATTTTTATCCTGCAATCTTTCAGCTCCTCTATCGCTTTGTCAAGGCTGTCGAAGGGGTTGGCGTAGCTTGCGTTGAAGAACGAGCTTCCCATGAGGTTGATAACGCCTATGCGATATCTGCCCATGTCGATTATTCCCGTTCCCTTGCCGGGGCAGGAGGGGTGCATATTGTAGGGCCTGAGGCAAAATTCATTTTCATCAAGGTAATCCGCCGCCTCATGACGGCGAAAAACATGATTGCCGGTCGTTATAATGTCAACCCCCGAGGAAAACAGGCTTTCTGCCGAGCTTGGAAGAATACCGTTGCCCTTGGCGGAATTTTCGCCGTTGGCTATACACGCATCAATATTATATTGCCTTTTGATTTTCGGCAGGAGCTTCAGGACGGCATTGCAGCCGCTCTCGCTTACTACATCTCCGATGGCAAGAATTTTCATTCTATCACACTTTCAATTGAAAATATACGCCTATATTATAACAAAAAGAATATATTTTGTACAGAAAAAATAAAATAAATATTGACATATTTCAATTTAACCTTTAAAATAAATATTACAGACGATTGGTCTAATCGAAAATTCAGAAAAAGGAGAATTTGATAATTATGAAAATGTTCAGAAAGATCCTTGCGGCGGTTATCGCCGTTGTAATTGCACTCAGCGTGTTTGCCGTTTCAACTTCGGCAGTGAACGCTCCGACCTTCAAGCTCAAGATGACGAGTCAGACAAGCTCCGAGGTTACCTTTGAGCTTTCCCTGGTAAGCGGCAGCTTCAATTCCTTTGATGTGAAGCTTGATGTTTCTGCTCCCATCGGCGCATGTAAGGAAATAAACATGACTGATGAATTCAAGCAGATTAAAAATGCTCTTGAGGACGAGGGCGGCATGGTTTCGTCCGCCAAGAATGTGAACACGGTAATGATTTCGTTCGCATCGACAAAGACTATTTCAAAGGCAACAACGATGTATACCTTTAAGTTTGCAAAAAGCTCCGGAAATGTTTCTCTCAGCAACTACAATGCGAATTTCTCAAGCTGCGTTCTTACGGTCGGCAACGATAATAACGAGATGATAGATAGCATTAGTGTTATTAAGGGTTACATTGACCTCAAGCAGACTTCGATAAGCGCAAATTACAAGCAGTCGAAGAAAATCGATTACGATTCAAACTACAGTGCAAGCGAGATCAAGTGGGAATCCTCGAACACCAAGGTTGCAACCGTTGACGACAACGGCAATGTTAAGATGACGGGCAAAGGCTCGGCAACTATCACCGCCAAGAGCACCGACGGCGCAGTAACGGCAACTTGCAGCGTCAATGTCAGCTATGCATGGTGGCAGTGGATCATCATCATTGTTCTTTTCGGCTGGATTTGGTATTGATAAACCGATAAAACAGAATAAATCAAAGCTCCGAAGTTTCGCAACCTCGGAGCTTTTTACATGCCGTTAAAAAGGAAGAATATCCTTGACCTTTGCGGCGACCTCTTTGATTTTTGTCGTGCTGTCCTCGACCATTTTCTTTGTCGCAATGGCGGAGTAGCCGTCGCACGAACCGATTTCTTGCGTGGTGAGACTGTCTATCATGAGAGCCATTTTGATAAACGAGATCGTCTGCTCATACATAAGCTCGGCGTCGAATTTGTCCATCTCGTGATTTTCGCTGATAACGCAGAGACAGTCGGGAGCGGTGACGAGCGCAATTTCGGGAATTCCGCAGTTGAATATCGGTTGACCCTCGCCGAAATGGAGAAGATTATGTCCTCTCAGGGTGAGGGTATATACTTTTTTGCGACCCTCAAGAGATTTAAAGTAGATATCGTCCATCATCTTGTTGCCGGTATAAACTATCTCGGTTTCGACATCGCCGGTCTGCCTGTATTCGCCGTTTTCGTCGGTTTTCCACATTTTACAACCGAGGTGCTCTACCGAAAGTCCGGCAACTGCCTTGAGATGACCCTCCTTGCCGTCCCAGTGACTTCTGTGAGCGGTCAGCCACTTCGATGTCGCTTGAACTCCGCCACCATCAATGTTTTTGAAATTCGGCAGTCTGAAATGTCCCGTTACGAAAACAAAGATATGAGTTCTCTTGAGAGGCTTATCCTTGAGATATTTGATCATTGCAAGCATTGCGATGGGACCGTTTTCCTCAATGCAGTTTGTGCCGTCGGTGTGGGTGTTGATAATAACGCTTTCGCCTTCTTCTTCACCGTCGAGCACGCACCAGAAGGATTCCGTTTTTGCGTATTCGTCAATAATGCCCTCGAGCGTGAGCGTTGCAAACGCACCCTTTTCGGCTTCCTCAATGACCTTTTGTCCGTTCTTTGAGTTGACCCAAACGGCGGGGATTCCCTGATAGTCGAGAATAAACGGAAGATACTGACCCTCGATGCAGTCGTCGTTTATGCCCTTCCAAATGCAGATGACGCCCTTTGCACCTGCAAGCTTGGCCATCTTGAGGAACGGGAAGTTGACGAATGCAGTTGCAACCGGGCCGTTATAATGGCTCGGCAGGTGAAGTCCCTCGGGAATGCTCCTGTCACGCTCGTTGAAAGCGATCTCGCTGGGAAGAAAATCCAGCTCATCGACCTCGACGACCGCAATTTTATCCGTTGCGTTGAGATAACCGATATGCTTTTCCTTGACGAGCGTCAGCTGCGCCGTGACGCCCTCGGCAGGCGTTCTGCCCGAATATGGGAATGCCGAAGAAATAGGAACCTCAAACTCCTCGTTAAGATCCTTGATTACGAGCTTTTTGTTAGTCTCCGCCCAGCGCATGAAACGGCTCGGGTCCGAAAAAGTCTCAATGCCCATATCGTGAATCTGACTTTTGAGATATTTTATGAAATTTCTTTGAGCCTTTGTGCCGGTCAAACGAACGCCGAAGGAGTTCATCTTTTCAACTTCCTTATGTAAAAGCTCCGGTGATGTGATGTTTGTCATATCAATTTCCATTGTTTATCTGCCTCCAATATTTTCTCCGGATATTATACTATAATGCTTCTCGTATTTTCAACCAAAAAGATGAAAGATTGTTAAAAATTTTACAAATTGCTTAAACTGTTGATTTTATGACATTCTGTTTAAAGCGGCAGGAAAATATTTTTTGTGCGATGTTGCCATAATTTTTTATTTGTATATTGATTTTATGGATGATTTTTGGTATTATTAACTTGATAAATAATGACGGAGGTTATTTTATGAAACTTTCAAGGAAGATCATTTCCGTAATTCTTTGCGTTGCTATGGTTTTCACCATGTCGGCTGTCGCAATCACGGCCTACGCAAAGGACGATGTTACGCCGGTAGTTTTCATTCCGGGTATTGGCCAGTCGCAGACCTACAAGTATGACGACGACGGCAACGAGGTTGCAAGCTGGAATATGCTTCATGTAAATACGGATTTTGCAAGCTTCTCAATATTTGACTGGGTAAAGATGCTTCGCCTTGTGGCGGGACTCGTTACCACCATTATTGTTCAGCGTGATGTTGTTTCGGAGAGCGCAGTTAAGGGTGCGCTTGAGGTTCTTTTTGTCGATCACCTTAGAAATGACGACGGAACATTTGTAAACAATGTTGTTACACCGAACTATCCGTGCCCGATCTCAGGCTACAATGAGGATGCAAGAAGCATTTTTGACAGGCGAATTCCCTGTCAGGCGCTTGTTGACGAGATAGGCGAGGACAATGTTTATTGCTACAACTATTCGATTTTCTCGAATACATTTGAGAACGCCGAGGGTCTTAACGATTACATCGAGGATGTCGTTCTTCCTCAGACGGGATCGGATAAGGTTATCCTTGTTCCGATGAGCATGGGTGCAAGCGTTGTAAACAACTATCTCAATCTTTATCCCGATTCCGGCAGAATTGAGAAGATTATCAGCGTTGTAGGCGCATGGCAGGGCAGTGATGTTTTTGCCGACCTCATGCTTGCCGATTTTGATGAGAACGCACCCGATATGGTTTATACCGACGCCATTCAGCAGATCGGTGTTGACGCCATGACAGGCTCACTTATCAACATTGCTGTCAGAATTCTGCCAAAGCAGGAGGTGGACAACCTTCTTTACGACATAATTTCTGCTTTTGTAAAGACGCTTATAGTTCCCAACACATCGCTCATTTCGCTTTGTCCTCCGGACAGATATGAGGAGTTCGCAGACAGATATCTTCAGGGCGAGGAGCTTGCCGCAACAAAGGCTCAGACGGATAGCTACGCAAAGGCGCAGCGTGAGCTTAAGGAAAGACTTGAGTATCAGCAGGAGAAGTACGGCACTGAGCTTTACTTCATCGCCGGCTACAACCTCGGCTTCGGCGGAGGCAGCGGAGATTTCGGCTTCTTCAAGTTCTTTGAAACTCAGGACACAACGAATTCCGACGAGGTTATTGAGATTTCTTCGACCGCTCCGGGCACATCATATGTTCCTGCCGGTACAAGCTTCAGCGACGAATATATCGCTGATCCGTCCCATCATGTTTCCCCTGACGGCTCGATAGATACCTCAACGGCTTATTTCGAGAAAACAACATGGTATTTCAACAAGCAGTACCATGAGCTTACGGAGAACAATATTGCTCTCAACCTTGCTTATGACATCGCAATGAACAAGGTCAAGAGCATTGACGATTGTAAGGATACATATCCGCAGTTCAACAATGTAAGAAATCTTAAAAAGCTCAACCGTTATCTTGATGACGCGGAGCAGGTATTCAAGCTCAATGTTCTTTCCGCAGAGGATGACGCAGCCCTCAAAAAGGCGGTTGCCGACGCAAATGTTGTTATCGCAAACACGATAATTGACACCGAAACGGACAACAAAACGACCGAAAATATGCGCTCGATCATGGCGGAGCTTGTTGCTAAGTATGACCTTGCAACGGACGAGATCGTGGAGCAGCTTAATTACGACGGACTCACGAGAGACGACTACAAGCCGGAATCCGAGCCTGACAAGACGACAGTTGTTCTTACCTCCGTGCTCGGAGTAACGGCGAAGATTTTGACACTTATCTTCGGCAAAAAGGGCTTCGGCGATTTTTGGAGCTTTATATTCTAAGTTTACAAAGTCTCTCCTTGAAAAAGGGGAGATTTTTTCGTTCGGTGCAATAATTCCGTTTTTAAAAACGTGTTATAAGTGAAAGGGGGCAATATCATGATATTTTTTTCGTCGGGAAAGGACGCTTTCCCATATGCCTTTTCTCAGTTTGCGGATACGGTCTACCGTGTTGCGGTACATAATTCGGCAAGATCTGCCGATGCGGAGGATATAACGCAGTGCGTTTTTGTCAAGCTCCTTGAAAGCGACAGAATGTTTCGCGGTGCGGAGCATCTCAAGGCGTGGCTTATCCGTGTCACGATCAATCTTTGCCGTGACGAACTGAGAAAGAATTCAAAAATCGTGCTTTGCGAGGCCCCCTTGCCGGATAACACGGCGCAGAAGGAGGATTCCGTACTCGAATCGGTCAAGGCGTTGCCCGAAAATTACCGCAATGCCGTTTATCTTCATTATTATGAGGGCTATACCGCCAAAGAGATCGGGAAAATTCTTGACGCAAAGCCGAATACCGTTCTTTCATGGCTCTGCCGCGGAAGAGCCATTCTCAGGGAGGAAATGATAGGAGGTTTTGACGATGAATAAATCGGATTATATCAGAGAGGTCGATGAGCTTCACGCTTCCGATTCGCTCAAAAGCAGGATTTTGCAGGCGAAGCCTGCCGGTTCGGCAAAGCTTAAAAAGAGAAAAAAAATCCCTGTGATTATTGCCGCCTGTCTCGTCGTTGCGGTTTTGGCCGGCGGAGTTTTCGGCGCAGTTATTTCACCTTCACTTGAAAAAGCTTCAAGCATAACTGTCGGGGAAAGCTCCGAGGATTATAATGTATCGGGCAACACAAACGAAATGATGGTTGCAAACGGGACAGCAGACGGTGCAGTGACTGCATCGGCGCAGAAGCTTATAAAAACCGCTTTCGTAAATCTGGAAACCAAGGACGCCGACGAGCTGATTAAAAAAATCGACTCGCAGCTCGATACGCTCAAAGGCTACACGGAATCACTGTCGCAAAATAAATATGCCGGCAGTCTGTCGATTGAAACAAGTGTTTGCGTTCCTGCCGAGGAGCTTGAAGGCTTTCTTGATTTTCTCGAAGAATCGGGTACTGTTACCTCAAAGAACATCAAAACCGTTGATGTGACAGACGATTACAACGACACCGAGAGCCAAATCAATGCGCTTGAAACGGAGGAAAAGGCTTTGCTTGAGATCCTTGCAAAGTCCGAAACGGTACAGGATACGATGAGCGTTCAGGAAAGGCTTGCAAGCGTCAGGGGAGATATCGAATCGCTTAAACGGCAGAAGGAAAGCTACGATCAGCGGATCGCATATTCAGAGGTGTCAATCAGCATTTCCGAGGTTGACCGTGTGAAGAAAACCTCGACAAGCTTCGGCTCGCAGGTCAGAGAAAAATTTTCCGAAAGCATTTACAATATCGGACAGTTTTTCAGAGGTTTTGCTGTGCTTATTCTCGGCGCAAGTCCGTATTTTGCAATTGCCGCCGTTGTGATAGCGGTTGCTGTTATAATCATCCGAAAAAAGAAGAAATAAAAGAAATAGAGAAAAGAGTAAAGAGTAAAGGCAATGCCTCACACCTAAATTGTGCGGTATTGCCTTAAACCTGTTAAACAGGGCATATCAATAGATTTCCTCGATTTTTGTCGCATAAAATAAATTATATTTTGTTCGTTCGCCGTTGACTAAGGCGGGCATTTGTGATATGATTTATATGGAATAATATGAGGGAAATTTGATTAAGTGCGCTGCATTTATGCGGTGTTTACTTGAACTTTCCTTCGGTAAAGGAGCATCGTTATGGACTACAAGGAAAAGTATCGGCAGTGGCTCGGCTTTGACGAAGAAACAAAGGCAGAGCTTCTTGCTATCACAGACGAAAAAGAAATAGAGGACAGATTTTACAAGGATCTTGAATTCGGCACAGGCGGACTGAGAGGAATCATGGGCGCAGGTGCAAACAGAATGAATAAATATACGGTCAGCAAGGCTACTCAAGGTCTTGCGGACTATCTCAAGGCTGAGTTTGAAGGCGAAAAGAGCGTTGCGATTGCTCATGATTCAAGAAATAATTCAAGGCAGTTTGCAATCTATGCCGCAGAGGTTCTCTGCGCAAACGGAATCAAGGTCTATCTTTACGATACGCTTATGCCGACTCCTGTGCTTTCGTTTACGGTAAGACACCTCGGCTGTACGGCCGGTGCGGTCGTTACCGCCAGCCACAACCCGAAGGAGTATAACGGCTACAAGATTTATGACGAAACAGGCTGCCAGCTTTGCCCCGACAGTGCAAATAAGGTTATCGGCTATGTCAATGCGATTGAGGATCTCAAGGCAGTTCCGCATATGGAGCTTGAGGAGGCTGCGAATAAGGGACTGTATCAGTCCATCGGTGCAGATGTGCTTGACGCATTTCTCAGTGAGGTTAGGAAGCAGTCGCTTTATGAAGAGCCTTCGGATATCAAGATAGTGTACACACCGCTTCACGGCACTGGCAATGTTCCTGTCAGGAAAATTCTTGAGGGTATGAACATCTCGGTCGTTAAGGAGCAGGAGCTTCCCGACGGCAATTTCTCAACGGTTCGTTCCCCGAATCCCGAGGAGAAGGATGCGCTTACACTTGCACTCAAGCAGGCGGAGCGTGAGGACGCCGACCTCGTTTTCGGCACCGATCCAGACTGTGACCGTATCGGCGCAGGCGTTAAGCATGACGGAAAATATGTTCTCGTCACGGGCAATCAGATGGGTGCGCTCCTCGTCAACTTCGTGCTTAATATGAAAAAAGACTCGCTCAACGATAAATCGACGCTTGTCAAAACTATCGTTACAAGCGAGCTTGGCGCAAATATCGCAAGAAGCTTCGGACTTCAGGTTGTCGAGACGCTCACGGGCTTCAAATATATCGGCGACCAGATAAATAGATATGAAAAATCGGGCGACAGAGAATTCGTTATCGGTTACGAGGAGAGCTACGGCTACCTTGTCGGCACGCACGCAAGGGACAAGGACGCAGTTGTTTCTGCAATGCTTGTTTGCCAGATGGCGGCTTATTACTACAATCAGGGCAAGACGCTTATCGACGCCCTCAACGATATTTACAACAAGTACGGCTACTATCTTGATTCTCTTGACACCTTTGTCCTCAAGGGCATTGAGGGTGCGCAAAAGATTCAGAGCCTTATGACCGAGTTCCGTGAAAACGGCAGCAAATTCTTTGACGGAATCAAGGAGGTCTATGACTATTCAAAGGGCATAGCGGATCTGCCGAAGGAGAATGTTCTCAAATATGTTTTTGAGGACGGCTCATGGCTTGCAATCAGACCGTCGGGAACAGAGCCGAAGCTCAAGGTTTATTATTCAATTCAGGATAAGAGCCGTGAGAACGCTCACGCCCGCTTGGATGCGATCAAAGCGAAGCTTCACGAGATAATCAACGGCTGAGAAAAACGGATGCAAAGCCGAAATCAGCCGAAATCGGCTCGAGCATGATGAAAAATGGCTCATCGTTGTGTTGACAAAACGGCAACTGTTGTGTATAATATAACAGTTGCCGCATATACGCCGGTGTGGCGGAATAGGCAGACGCAAGGGACTTAAAATCCCTCGGTGGCAACATCGTACCGGTTCAAGTCCGGTCACCGGCACCAAGGAGCTGTGATGAAATCTTTCGTTTCGTCACAGCTCCTCAGAATTTATCGTTTTTATGTTAAGGCAACACCGCACACCTCAATTGTGTTGTGTTACCTTAATGAGGCTTGTTTCAATACGTTAATCAGAATTTTATAATTATCAACTGATTCTATGGATGCCTCCAGCAATAAATCCTTATCAACATTACCCCAGTTTATTTGAATATTATTTTCAAGGGCAAGCAGGCGAATAAATTCTCGTATAGTTCTTCCGTTTCCTTCTCTGAAT
>CAVFTC010000056.1:0-13214 GCA_963625295.1 Bacteroides faecis | reverse complement strand
CAATTGGGGTGTGCGAATTGCGCAGTAAGATTTTTCGTCAGGTTGTATAAAAATTCTGTAGGCTTGCTGATGCAAGTCAAGGAATTTCTGTGCAGCATGACGGAAACAGATTCAAGCCTCGATTTGTGCGGTGTTGCCTTTATTTTTCTTAATATATTATACTTGACAATACATATCAAGGTGTTACAATTTTATTAACAATTTAAAAAAGAACATCGCTTTTTGGGCGATGTTGCGAGAACGGAAGAATAAAGCTATGAAAATTGTCAAACCGAAATATTTCGATTCGTTTAAATGCATTGCCGACCGATGTCCCGACACCTGCTGCGCCGGCTGGGATGTTGAAATTGACGACGCCTCGGCAAAAAGTTATAAAGAAGAATCAGGCTGCCTGAAGCAATATTTTGACAAGCACCTGACGACGGACGAGGACGGATATATTTTTTCGCTTGAAAACGGCCGCTGTCCCCTACTTGATGAAAACAACCTTTGCAGGATTCAGCTTAAAAAGGGCGAAGCGGCTCTTTGCGACACCTGCCGCCTTTTTCCGAGATATTTCGACGATTACGGCGATATCCGTGAAATCGGTCTTGGGCTCGGCTGTCCCGAAGCAGCAAGAATTCTGCTCACGCCCGAAACCGATGTGAGACTTGACGGAACAGCTGAAAGCCCCGACAGGATATATGAGCTGCTGACGGAAAAGCGTAATGAATTTTTTGCGATTCTCGACAACAAAAAATTTGACACAAAAATGAAGCTTTCCGCCGTGCTTTTCTCTGCTGCGGAATTTCAAAGCGATATTGACAAGATCGACCTGCTCGGCGGCGACAGCACCGTTGAATTTTCCGAGTGCGTCAAGGTTCTTGAAAAAATGGAATACATAAGCGACGAGCGCAGAGAAAAGCTTCTTTCCCTCTCGGAAGAAAAAGCGATATATCATAACAGCGAAAAATACGCTGAAGACATTGTCCGTCTTTTCAAATATTACCTCATGCGATATATGATGACGGCGTGCTTCGACCTCGACCTGCTGACTAAGGTCAAGTACGGTATTTTTGCGTGCATAATCACAAAGCGGCTATATGACAGTATCCCGGAATTAAGCTTTGAAGAGCGTGTAAAAATAATTTGCGGCTACTCCAAGGAGGTTGAATATTCTCAGATAAACCTCGACATCCTCGACGATGCGATGTATAATGATTTTTCCGTTGCCGAGCTGGTAAATCTGCTTTAAGGCGTGCGCCTTAATTGTGCGGTATCGCCTTAAAACATCACATCGAGCAGCAGCATGGAAATGCTTGCGGGAATCCCAAGGCAGACGCATGCAAGAATAGTGTGCCAATTAACGGCAAGAGTTACACCCGTCAGCAACCCGACGGCGTTCACCGCCAAAAGAGCCGCCAAGCCCTGAAAAGCAGAAAGAAAAATGCTTTTGAAAAACGCACCCTTTCTGAACATCGTGATTATCGGAATCAGCAAAATTATGCACACGGCGGCAATCAGGGCATATCTCATATAAAACCTTCCTCCGAACCAAGCTCTGCGCAGAGCCTTTCGAGCTTCGCCCTTTTTATCAGAAAGCTGTACTGCGTTTCCAGCTCCTTCATTCTGTAAATAAGAGCCTCTATAATCAGCGGATCGGTGGCTTCGTTGAAGCCCGCGTAAGCCCTGTTAAGCTCCTCTTTGATTTTCTCCGCTGCCGCAGACAGGCTTTTATCATAGCTGTATATTTTGCTTGTATCCGAAAAAATATCTAAAATCATGTTACTTCCCTCCGATAAAAGCATATTGATAAGACAGGCAAAATATGATAGAATAAATCATAAAGGCAATATAACGCAATTGCCTAAACTTTACGGAGACGGTAGCATGATTTATGACATAATAATCGTCGGAGCGGGTGCTTCGGGACTTTCGGCGGCAATAAGCGCAAAGCGAGCCGATTGCAGGCTCAACATTGTCGCATTGGATGCGATGCCGAAGGTCGGCAAAAAGATTCTTGCGACCGGCAACGGCAGGTGCAATCTTTCAAACCTCAACGCCACAGCCGAGAAATATACAAATTCCGAATTCGCCGCTTACGCATTAAACGAGTTCACACCCGAAAAGGTTATGGACTTTTTCCGTTCAATCGGTCTTTTGTGCGTTACCGACGGTGAGGGCAGAGCTTACCCGATGAGCAACACCGCCTCGTCGGTGCTTGACGCTCTCAGAGCCGAGGCAGAAAGGCTCGGAGTGGAATTCATATGCGAAAATCATGTTGACCGAATTGAAAAGAAAAACGGAATTTTCACCGTCGGCAGGCTTGTCGCCAAAAGGGTTATTGTCTGCACCGGCGGCTGTGCGTCGCCTTCTCAAGGCTCGGACGGCAGCGGTTTTGATTTGCTCAAATCGCTCGGTCATCACATAACCGAGGTTTATCCCGGCTTGGTTCAGCTCACCGTCAAGGAGAACACAAAGCCGCTCAAAGGCATAAGGGTCAAGGCAAATGTTGCTCTTTTCAGCGGTTCAAAGCAGATCGACGCTGCCAAAGGCGAGGTTCTTTTTACCGATTACGGGCTTTCGGGAATCTCGGTAATGGACATCAGCCGCAGCGTTAAGAGCGGACAATACACCTGTTTTATCGATACCTTGCCAAGGTGCAAAACGGACGAGGCAGAAAGCTTTCTGTGCTCGTTAAGCAAAAATATGCCGGTTGAAAGCGCACTTTCGGGCATGATTCCGAGGTCGCTCGGCAGATATATTCTAAAAAGAACGGGAACAAACAGCCTTGCCACGCTCGGCGAGCTGAACAAAGATAAAATAAGGGAAATTATAAACACTGCAAAAAAGCTCAGCTTCACCGTAACCGGAACTCCGGGCTTCAAAAACGCTCAGATCAGCGTCGGCGGTGCGAATGTTAAAGAATTCAACGGCAAAACCATGGAGTCAAAGCTTGTAAAGGATCTGTTCTGCGCCGGAGAGGTGCTTGATACGGACAGCATTTGCGGCGGCTTCAATCTTCAATGGGCATGGGCGAGCGGCTTGCTTGCAGGCCGATGCGCCGCAACGGAGAAATAATATGAAACGAATAATGTGCTTGCTGCTTGCGATGCTGACGCTCAGCTCGTGCGCAGTCCTTGATAAATCCTCAAAAAATAAAAAGCCTTCCGGCAGTGCAATTTCCGCCGTGTGGATATCCTACAGCGAGCTTTCCATGAAGGACGAGGACGGCGGCGATGAGGATTCGTTCAGACAAAAAACAGAAGATATGTTCGACAACTGCGCAGAACTGGGCATAAACACCGTCTTTGTTCAGGTCAGACCCTTCTGTGACGCAATGTATCCGTCGGAAATATTTCCCTGGTCGGCATATCTGACAGGCTATCAGGGCGATCCGGTGTATTATGATCCTCTTGAGATCATGGTTGAGGAGGCTCACGAGCGAGGAATGGGGCTTCACGCATGGATAAATCCGTTCAGGGTATCGTTTGATACGGATCTTGACAAGCTGAGCGAAAAAAATCCCGCAAAAATTCTCATGAGCGACGAAAAAACAAAGAACCGTGTCGTCACTGCCGACGGCGGACTGTATCTTTGCCCTGCGTCAACCGAGAACCACAAGCTGATAATCGACGGCGTGCGTGAGATCATTCAGAATTACAATGTTGACGGAATACATATCGACGATTATTTTTATCCGTCAACCGATGAGAGCGTTGACGAAGTCTATTACAGCGAATACAAAAAGAACGGCGGCAAGCTGTTCCACGACAAGTGGAGGCTTGAGGTAATCTCCTCTTTTGTTTCGCAGATGTACACGGCAATAAAAAGCGAAAATGCGGATTGCGTTTTTTCAATCAGTCCTGCCGGCAATATTAACAACAACTATGAAGAGGAATATGCCGATGTTGAACGCTGGTGCTCCGAGCGCGGCTATTGCGACTGGATGATTCCTCAGCTTTATTACGGCTTTGAGGACGAGGTTGTGCCTTTTGACAAGGCATGTGAAAACTGGTCAAAGCTTGATACCATCGGAGCAGTTCGCATGATTTACGGAATTGCGGCATATAAGCTCAACGACAGCGACGAGGAATTCAATGTCGGAAACGGCATAATCGAAAAAGAAATATCCGTCGCCAAGGCAACGGACAACTACGGCGGCGTGGCGTTTTTCTCCTACACTGCACTTTCAGAGCCTGACTTTGCCGAGGAATTCAAAAGCATCAAGTCATCTGTTTTCATCGAATCGACGACGGAACAAGAAGGACAGCAAGGTAGCGGGAACGCAGAGTAAGAACCACAGAATTGAAAAAAGCGGACAGATTTGACCGAGGACATTGTATTTCTCGTCGGAATAATCCCAAACCTGCATATTCAAGCCTCGGTTGACGATGCAGCCTACGGCGAACTCAAGAGCGGTGATTATCGCACAGCCGGCAAAACAACGGAGAATAAGACTTCTCGCCTTGATTTTTATGTTCATAATGTAAATTATCAGCAGAGCCGCTCCGCCGGTCAGGGTCATTGTCCAGTGGGTAAAGCCCCGAAAAATTACCTCGATAAGGCTGTAAATTATCCCTCCGGAGGCAAAAACAACAATATACTCTTTGATTTTATCCATAATATCACCCATATTATGATAACCTCAAAAAAGAAAAAGAAGCGCCTGATTTTTAGGTGCTTCTTTCCATATGCTTCAATTTGTAATGCAGCTTATTTATCCCGTTCCTCAAGGCAGTATACGCCCGACTCGAGAACAACATATTCAAAAAATCCGACCTTGAAATATTTCTTCAGCGGTTCTTTGAACTTCATATAGTCGTTGACGGAATAATCCTTAAGGCTTATCGTTCTTATCTCGTTGGTTGCCTCGTTGCAGACAAAAAGCCTGTCCTTATTCTTAAAAACGGAAATCGGACGCATAAACGCAACCGACGCACCGCCGCCGATTCTCAGCAAAACACGCTTTTCAATCGGTGAAAATTTCACGATGGAATTTCTGTCCGGCACAACGCACCAAAAGCAGTTGCCGTCAAGAGCAAGACTCCTGATTGCACAGTTCTGATAAACAAGCTTTTCCTGCATTGCAATATCGCCGTTCGAGTCGAAAATATTCATGCTTCCGTCGTCAAACAGAGTTACAACGCCGTTGCTTTTGAGCACTGCGGAATCGCAGGCTATGTAGTTACCGAGTTTTTTTGCAATTTCACGGTACTGAAAACCGAATTTTGCCTCGAGATATGTTTTTATTTTTACCGGCAGCGTTCTGTCGCCGTCCTGATCATATACATAAAAAGCAACCGTGTCCTGACCGTTTGAAAGTCGTGTCTTTTGGGCATAGATAAAACCGACCTCCAGCGGAACAATGTCAAGCACGTTCGCTCTGACAACTCTTATCAATTAAATCACCTTTGTTTTGAACCCCGCCAAGCCGGATACGGTCGATAGTAACCTGCGTTTAAAGCAGGTGGGTGCCTCCCATGCAGTTCTCGCTCCCAACGTCCGGCATAAAGCCGGGAGGTCTGCAATCCGTGCACGGAGCCGGGCTCCCTTAGATAAAATTGTAGGGTTAATATGGACCGTAAGTTATCGCACAAGGCAGGGCAACATTTTTACTCAGTCTATGTCGTCGGAAAATAAATCCTGAAGTCTTTCTTCAAATATAGCCTGAACCTCGTCAAATTCCTTCGCATTCTCAATCGGGCAAAGGTAAGTGTCTCCGTTCGCCTCTTCCTCAACCTTGAGAAGGATTATTTCGCCGTCATCCTCAAGGATATCCTCCGCCTCATCATAGACGGGAAGCAGAGCCACATAACGGGCGTTATCGGTTTCGATTCTGTCCAGCTCTTCAAAAATATGTTCTTCGCCGTTTTCGTCAACCACGCTGACGATATCCGGATTGTATTCTTCAGCCATTTTCGCTTCCTCCGTACAGTTTTCATTATAAGGCAATGCCTCACGATTGAGTCGCACGCCTTGTTCGATAACCACTGATTAAACCATAGCACAATTCTTCTCGGCTATTTTGCCGCCAAAAAAATCTCTCGCTGACGATTGCACTCTGATTTAATCAACGGTTACCCTTGAATATGTTTCCGTCATGCTGCGCAATTCGCACACTTCAATTGTGTGGTATTGCCTTAAATATATTTTAACCGCATTTTGATTAATAGTCAAGTGAAAATGCAATTAAGTCATTTTCTATAAAAATTTTCAAGTTTTTTTAAAAAAACTATTGACAAACCATAAAACCCGTGCTAATATATAGGTGAACAAAGGGAAACAAACAAAAAAACAAAGCAACAAAACCCAATTCAGTTTCCCAAATAAGCGAAAGGGAGGCGAGTCCAATGAACAGTATCGACAGGACTGACGAATCACAATTGAATATGGCCGCCATCCGGTTCTGTTAAATCTGAAACAAGAGGGCACGACAAAGCCAAATGAATAATTGATAAAGAGTAAAGATTTTAAACACCCGGCATCGCGGAGTAGTGGGAACGCCCACATGACATAGAAGGAAAGCCGAAAGGCTTATATCACCTGATAATCAAGGAAAGGTGAGTATCAAGTACAGGTAATTGATTCCTTTTAGCAAAGCTTGAAAGAGTGAGTTGAAATGTACAGGTAATAAAAATCCTTCTTAGTATCAAGTAAGAAGAAAATTTAATAAAATCTTATTTAAAAGATCAAATAATCTTGAGAGAGTGAGTAAGATGTTTTATTAAAGCTTCAAAATAAATAACTTGAAAAGGCGTGAGTCCGAAGAACAGGTAAAAATCTCATAAAGAGATAACAATAACAGGCTGAAAGCCAAATAATTTATAGAAAGCGTGAGTCCAAAGGCATAGCTAAATTTTCTTCATCAATTAAAATTGAGAGAGTGAGTACGATGTTTCTTTAAGACTTTAACTCATACAAAATCTATTAAGAAAGCGTGAGTCCGAAGAACAGTTAAATCTTTCCCGATTAACATTGAGAGAGTGAGTTAAGATGTTTTGTTAAAGTTTAAGTTGAACAAAAATTTTTCAGAGAGAGTGAGTCCGATGAAAAAGTAAAGCTTCTTCCGATTAATAAATTGAAAGAGTGAGTGCGATGTTTCACTAAAGCTTTAAATTGAACAAAAATTTACTCAGAAGAGAGTGAGTGACATGTACACTTAATCATAACTCATAGTAATATGAAAAGGTGTGAGTCCAAAATTCTGTAAATAATTATCGGCGGTCATCAAAATCGATGACCGCCTTTTTCGTTTGCTTATTTCAACACCCACCGATTAACTCGCAGTGAGATGATCGGTGGGTGCTTTGTTTCAGGTCGATCCTTAAAAAATCTCCGCCATTATCGGGCAATGATCCGACGGGAATGCGCCGTTCGGCTTATCCTTGATAACCCGGTAGCTTTTCGCCGTGAAGCCGTCGCTGATAAATATAAAATCAATTATATCCTCCGGCTCGTCATGGTGAAAATACGGGTGGAAGGTCGGATAGCTTTCCGTTTCCTCGGCAGCGAACTTGCTGTCCCTGAAGATTCCGCCCTCGACCATATCGACATAACAATCCGTGCCCTCGGAGATATTGAAGTCACCGGTTATGACAACGGGACAGTCAAGCGTTGCGGCGAACTCATTGATGAGTCTTACGCCGTTTTTTCTTGCCTCGACGCTGACATGGTCAAGGTGAGTATTCATCGCAACAAAGACCTTTCCGCTCTCCTTGTCTGTGAGCTTTGCCCATGTTGCAATTCTTGTGCAGGCTGTGTTCCACGATCTCGACGGAACATCGGGAGTTTCGCTTATCCAAAACCAACCCTTATCTATAAGGGTGAATCTATCTTTCCTGTAAAAAACAGGTGAAAATTCGCCTTCTTCCCTGCCGTCGTCTCTGCCGACGCCGACAAAGTCATACTCGTCCATGCTCTCACGAAAAACGCCCATCCAGCCGATATGCGCTTCCTGAATTCCGAAAATATCGGGCATATAATTTCTGACTGTCGCTATTACATCGGCGTCTCTGTCCAGCCATGAATGACCCTTGCAGCCGTAGCAGAGAACATTGAAGCTCAGAACCTTCATTCGGCGTTCTCCTCCCGGTTCATTATCTGATAGCTGAGCGTCATCAGACTGTCGTTTAGGTGAACATTCTCGACCGTTACGCCGGAATAGTTCGACGCAATGTCATAGTGGCTGAAATTCCAAAAGTTCTTTATGCCAAGAGCCACAAGCTTATCAACGACCTCGGAGGTTGCCTCGCTCGGAATGCAAAGCACAGCTACCTTCGGCTCAACCTCCTTGCAATAGACTTCCAGATCCTCAACGGGATAAACGGAAAGTCCTTTGATTCTCAAATCCTGCATTTTGTCGGCATTTCTGTCAAAGAGTCCTACAAGCTCGAAGCCCCTTTCCTCAAAGGTCATGTGTGAAGCAATGGCTCTGCCAAGGTTGCCGCAGCCGATAAGGATAGTCTTGAAGCCGTTGTTCACGCCGAGAATCGATCCTATTTCATTTTTAAGCTGCTCAACATTATAGCCGTAGCCCTGCTGACCGAAGCCTCCGAAGCAGTTCAGATCCTGACGGATCTGCGATGCGGTCAAGCCCATGCGCTGCGACAGCTCTTTAGATGAAATTCTGGTTATATTATTCTTTTTCAGTTCGCCGAGGAATCTGTAATATCGGGGCAAACGCTTAATTACGGACATTGAAACCGATTTCTTTTCCTTTGCCACAGTTATTACCTCACTTTTACTCGCTAAGTTTTTTTACTGTTTCCATTACATAATCGCCGAACTCGGAGCAGGTGCAGCCGGTGTCACGACCTGTAATGGTAAGCTTCTTTTCTGTAAACATGCAGATGTCCAAAGCCTTTTCAAGCATATCCGCCTTCTCCTGCTCGCCGATGTGGGAAAGGAGCATAACGGAAGCTCTGAGCATTGAGCACGGGTCGGCGTACTGACCTCTGCCCTCCTCCATCATTCTCGGAGCTGAGCCGTGGATTGCTTCAAACATCGCATACTTCTTGCCGATGTTTGCGCTGCCTGCCGTGCCTACGCCGCCCTGGAACTCTGCGGCTTCGTCGGTAATGATGTCGCCGTAAAGGTTCGGAAGAATGAATACCTTGAAGTCCTTGCGGCGCTTCGGGTCGATGAGCTTTGCGGTTGTGATGTCAATATACCACTCGTCGGTGGTGATTTCCGGATAATCCTTGCCGATATTCTTGCAAAGGTTAAGGAACTTACCGTCTGTGGTCTTGATGATGTTAGCCTTTGTGATGATTGAAACTCTGTCCTTGTGATTTCTTCTTGCATAGTCGTAAGCAAGCTTTGCGATTCTCTCGCAGCCCTCCGTTGTTGTAACAACGAAGTCAACGGCGAGGTCATCGGTCACATTGACGCCCTTTGAACCGACGGCATATGCACCCTCAGTGTTCTCACGGAAGAATGTCCAGTCGATGCCCTCCTCCGGAACCTTAACGGGACGGAGATTTGCGAAAAGGTCGAGAGCCTTTCTCATTGCAACATTTGCGCTCTCGATGTTCGGCCACGGACCACCCTGCTGCGGAGTCGTTGTAGGTCCCTTGAGGATAACATGGCAAGCCTTAAGCTCCTCAAGAACATCATCGGGAATAGCCTTATTAGCGGCAACACGGTTCTCGATAGTAAGTCCGTCGATAACCTTGAACTCGACCTTGCCTGCCTTGACCTTATCGGCAAGCATGTATTCAAGAACTCTTGCGCTCTCCTTGGTAATGATGGGGCCGATACCGTCGCCGCCGCAAACGCCGATCACGATTTTGTCAAGCTTATCATAGTCAACAAAATCGCCCTGCGCCTTGATCTTATCTGAACGGTCGCTCTGCTCACGAATGAGAGCCTCAAACTTTTCAACTGCATTTTTGATTTGTGTATCTGTCATTATTTTTGCTCCTTTACAATGTATTTTGCTTTTTTGTCATCAGCACGGAATGACGAAACCGCTCGAACCTGATTGCTGTGACTTATTATAGGTGTATTCAAATATTCTGTATGACCACAGAGTATTTTCCTTTGTTCTTGAATTTGTGCAATAAACTGTTATGCTGTCGGAATCGATTCTGCCGTATTCATCCTTGACAATGCAAGCATTATGATTTCGTTTGTAGCCTGTTTCCTCAGTTCCGAATTTAAAGACCTCGGTGTGAACGGCATCGTCAAATCCATCGGATTCTTTAATTGCGGTCACTCTGGTATAGCTTGAAATAAAATCGGGATCATCCGAAGGATAAGGATGTCCCTCAGACAAAATATAGTATGTTTTTTCTTCCTCATCATACGAGAGATCGGCATTAAGTATACAGTCCGGACTTCCGTCGTTTTGATAAATATTTTTATCCGACAGCTTCTTACTGAAAGCGCATTTCGGATTGGAAAGATCGCTGAAATCCCATTCCTCAATCATGGTATATGATTGCTCCGCCGTACCCTTGGAGTAAGAAAGAAGAACAGTCGATTTTTTATCCTTGCTTAAAAGTGAGGGCTGTCCGACTCCCCATTCAAACTTATCTGTTTTTCTTACATAATCAATAAACGGTTTATCACCGACTCTGATAAACGGTCCCTCGGGTTTTTCGGCAACAGCAAGACCGACCTTGTTCTCGGTACAGTCATTGGATATACAGCCGAGATATGCCATAAGATATCCGTAGGTCTTTCCGTTGTAATTAAACTCGCCCTTGACTACGGCAGGGTCGCAAACATGTCTTGAATCCCATGCGCCTTCCTCGCTCGGAGCAAGAATAATAGTCTCTTTTCCGTACTTGTAATTTCCGAATATGTTTTTCGTTCCTTTACGGTAGCCGATATGATCCGTAACGTCAAACTTATCTTTGTTTGTACAGTAATACATATGCCTTGTTCCGTCTTCCTCGATTACCGACGGACAATAATTATATATTCCGGGAGTAAGGTTGATAAAGACCATTTTCGCAGTAATTCCGAGAGTCGATGTCACGATGTATAACAAAGTGGTGAAAAATACGCTTATTGTTCTAAACATAGTCATGCTCCTTTTATGATATATCAAGCGTTAGACCGTAAGCTTCGATTACTTCTGCGACTCTCTTGTATAGTCCAGCAAACCGCCGGCGAGGAGGATGTCTCTCTGACGCTCGGAAAGCTGATAATCAAGCTTGTAGCTCTCCCCTTTCGTAAGGTTCTTGAGCGTTACATCACTGCCGTTTGCAATGCTGTCACGGATTCCCTCAAGACAAAGCTCATCGTTTACGCTGATTTTATCGTAATCGGCTTCGTCTGCAAAGGTGAACGGAATGATACCTGCGTTGACAAGGTTTGCGCAGTGGATACGGGCAAACGACTTTGTGATAACGGCCTTAATTCCAAGATAGAGCGGAACAAGAGCTGCGTGCTCACGGGACGAGCCTTGGCCGTAGTTTGCGCCGCCGATGATGATACCCTTGCCTGCAGCCTTACAATGCTCTGCGAACTTCTCGTCGCACTGCTTGAAGCAGAAGTTTGAAAGATAAGGAATATTTGAACGGTAGGGCAAAATCTTTGCGCCTGCCGGCATGATGTGGTCTGTTGTGATATTGTCGCCGACCTTGAGGACAGCCTTAGCCGTAATATCCTCAGGCATAGCCTCGGTCTTGGGGAACGGCTTGATGTTCGGACCGTACATGACCTCTACGGAGTCTGCATCCTCAACGCTTGCGGGCATTGCGATCATGTTGTCGTTGATGATAAACTCGTCAGGCATCTCGATTGCGGGCATTTCGCCAAGCTCACGGGGATCGGTAAGAACACCTGTGAGAGCGGAAGCGGCTGCAACCTCGGGGCTGACAAGGTAAATGCCTGCGTCGGCTGTGCCTGAGCGACCCTCGAAGTTACGGTTAAATGTACGCAGCGATACGCCCTTTGAGTTGGGTGACTGACCCATACCTATGCACGGGCCGCAAGCCGATTCAAGAATTCTTGCGCCTGCGTCAATCATATCGGAGAGTGCACCACACAGTGCAAGCATATTAAGAACCTGCTTTGAGCCGGGTGCGATCGAAAGGCTGACCGACGGACAAACAGTCTTGCCCTTGAGAATTGCGGCAACCTTGAGCATATCCATGAGTGATGAGTTTGTGCATGAGCCGATGCATACCTGATCGATATGAAGCTTGCCGATCTCCTGACAGCTTTTTACATTGTCCGGCATATGCGGCATCGCTGCAAGCGGAACAAGCTCGTTGAGGTCAATGTCAATAACCTCGTCGTAGACTGCGTCGTCGTCTGCGCTAAGCTCAACCCAATCCTTTTCACGACCCTGTGCCTTGAGGAAGGCTTTGGTGATGTCGTCCGAGGGGAAAACAGAGGTTGTTGCACCAAGCTCTGCACCCATGTTGGTGATGGTTGCTCTCTCGGGAACGGAAAGCGTCTTAACTCCCTCTCCGCCGTACTCAACGATTTTGCCTACGCCGCCCTTGACGGTCATTATCTGCAAAACCTTGAGGATAATATCCTTTGCGGCAACCCACGGCTGAAGCTTGCCCGTGAGGTTGACACGAACCATTTTCGGCATTGTGATATAATATGCGCCGCCGCCCATTGCCACGGCAACATCAAGTCCGCCCGCACCCATTGCAAGCATACCGATTCCGCCGCCTGTCGGCGTATGGCTGTCCGAACCGATGAGTGTTTTTCCGGGAACTCCGAAACGCTCAAGGTGAACCTGATGACAAATGCCGTTGCCGGGACGGGAGAAGCGAAGTCCCCTCTTCTTGGCGACCGACTGAATAAAGCGGTGATCGTCGGCATTTTCAAAGCCTGTCTGCAATGTGTTGTGGTCGATATATGCGACGGAAAGCTCCGTCCTGACACGGTCGATTCCCATAGCCTCAAACTCAAGGTAAGCCATTGTGCCTGTTGCGTCCTGAGTCAGGGTCTGGTCGATCCTCAGACCGATCTCGCTGCCCACCGTCATGTCTCCGGAAAGCAGATGATTTTTAATAATTTTCTGAGCTATTGTGTATCCCATAGCACTGAAACCTCCGACTTGTTCATTTTTTTAACAATCTTTATTTTATTATATAATCCCCAGTTTGTCAATGATTTGACGATAAATTCCGACAAAAATTGAACATATTAACGCATTTAATGCGTGCACCTCAATTTGTGCGGTGCTGCCTTAAGGCAATACCGCACAATTAAGGCGCACGCCTTGCTTGAATATGTTCCCGTCATGTTGCACAAAAATT
>CAVFTC010000055.1:0-13318 GCA_963625295.1 Bacteroides faecis | reverse complement strand
CGGAAGCCTCCTTCTGTGCCTTCTTATCAGAGTCCAAAGGTTTCATTGTCGGGAACAGGAGAACATCTCTGATTGACGGGCTGTCGGTAAGGAGCATAACAAGACGGTCAATGCCGTAGCCGATGCCGCCTGTCGGGGGCATGCCGTATTCCATTGCGGTGAGGAAATCCTCGTCGGTGTGGTTGGCCTCCTCGTCGCCTGCCGCTGCGGCTGCGTCCTGAGCCTTGAAGCGCTCACGCTGGTCGATAGGGTCGTTAAGCTCGGAATATGCGTTGCACATCTCCCATGTGTTGATATAAAGCTCGAAACGCTCAACCTGGTCGGGTCTTGACGGCTTTCTCTTTGTAAGCGGAGAGATATCAACGGGATGATCCATGATGAATGTCGGCTGAATGAGCTTGTCCTCACAGAACTCCTCAAAGAAGAGATTGAGAATATCGCCCTTTGTGTGACGCTCCTCAAACTCGATATTGCGTTCCTTAGCGAGCTTTTTAGCTTCTTCATCATCCTTGACCTCATCAAAATCAACGCCTGCGTACTTCTTGACGGCGTCGGTCATTGTGAGTCTCTCAAACGGCTTTCCGAGGTCAATTTCTTTGTCGCCGTAGGTGATGGTTGTTGAGCCGCAAACCTCGGTTGCAAGGTATCTGAACATATTCTCCGTCAGATCCATCATCCCGTGATAGTCCGTGTATGCCTGATAAAGCTCCATGAGAGTGAATTCCGGATTGTGTCTTGTGTCCATGCCCTCGTTACGGAAAACACGGCCGATTTCATAAACTCTTTCCATTCCGCCGATAATAAGGCGCTTAAGGTAAAGCTCAAGGGAAATTCTGAGCTTGAAGTCCTCATTGAGCGAGTTGTGGTGAGTAACAAACGGTCTTGCCGCCGCACCGCCTGCGTTTGAAACAAGGATCGGTGTTTCAACCTCGACGAAGTTCTTTTCGTCAAGGAAATTTCTGATCTTCTTTATGATAAGCGAACGCTTGTAGAATGTCGTTTTAACATCGGGATTAACGATAAGGTCAAGATAACGCTGACGGTATCTTGTGTCCGTATCCTTGAGTCCGTGGAACTTCTCGGGAAGAGGAAGAAGCGACTTTGAAAGAAGTCTAACATTCTGCGCGTGAACGGAGATCTGTCCTCTGCGGGTTCTGAAAACGAAGCCTTTGACTTCGATAATATCACCGATATCCCACTTCTTGAACTCGGCAAACTCGTCCTCGCCGATATCGTTCATTCTGACATAGACCTGCATACGGCCGGAACGGTCGGTGATGTCGATAAAGTTAGCCTTGCCCATATCTCTCCATGTCATGATACGGCCGCAAAGGGTAACATCTTCTATTCTGACCTGCTCGGGTCTTTGATCTTCGGGAAGCTCATTTGTTTCGGCCTCAAGCTTTTCGAAATCTTCTGTGATTTGAGCGGCGGTTGTCGACTGCTCGGCAGTCGTTATCTGGAACGGATCTTTGCCAGCTTCCTGAAGCGCAAGAAGCTTATCGACCCTGATTTTTCTAAGCTCGTTGGTGTTTTCTTCCGTCTCAACAACGGGTGTATTTTTTTCTTCTGCCATATTCAACTCTCCATTCACAGCAAAAAAATTAAAGTTATATGCCATAAGGCAATACCGCACAATTGATGTGCGCCGGTTGCCCTAACAGTCAAAGCGGGCGTAAGTCAAAGCCTGCGCCCGATGAGTTTTATATTGAAATTTCAAGAACCTCAAAGGAGATAACGCTGCCGTTCGGAAGATGAACATTGACAACATCACCGACCTTGTTGCCGATAAGTGCCTTACCGACTGCCGACTGATCGGAAATAATTCCCTCGTCCGGATTAGCCTGACTCTCGCCGAGAATCTTGTATTCCTCAATATCGCCGTATTCAACATCACGGATCTTGACCTTTGAGCCAACATGAATAGCTTCGGTTGAAATTGTGCTCTCATCAAGGATCTTTGCATTTTTCATTTCATTTTCGAGCTGAGCGATTTTAGCCTCCATTTTAGCCTGATCGTTCAATGCCTCGTCGTATTCACTGTTTTCTGAAAGATCTCCGAATGATCTGGCCTCTTTGATTCTTTCGGCTATCTCGTCACGTCCCGTTGTTTTAAGATACTCCAGCTCATCATTTTTCTTTTTGTAAGCCTCGGCTGTAAGCAAGATTTCCTGTGCCATAAATTTCATCCTTTCAATGCAATTACTCGGTATTTTGGTTGTGATACAGACAAAAGCCTGTACTTCAAACACCAAAGTACAGCAATATGACTATTATAATGTATCAAACGGAAAAAGTCAAGTTTTTTGTTAAAACCGACTTTTCCCGACTTGGTTCGGATTTTGTCCGATATTGTAATTTATACCTGATATTTAAGGCAACATCACGCAATTGTGGTGCACGCCTTAACCTTTTTCAATCGCCTTTATTTCTTCGGGGTCAAGCAGCCGGCATTCTCCCTCATTCAGCTTCGGGTCAAGTGCCAGCCCGCCCATTCGGGTTCGCTTCAAAGCGATTACACCGTTGCCTGCGGCGGCAAACATTCTTTTTATCTGATGATATTTGCCCTCACAGATTTTTATTTCAACCAGCGGCTCGTCGCCGTCCTCGATAACTCTGACCTTTGCAGGCAGACATTTTGTTCCGTCCTTAAGCTCTATTCCGCCGCAAACAGCTTTTATCTGCTCGTCGGTCACTCTTTCGGCAAGCCTTGCCTCGTAGGTCTTTTCGATATGATTTTTCGGTGAAAGAATTCTGTGGGCAAAATCGCCGTCGTCGGTAATAAGAACGAAGCCTGTTGTTGTAATATCGAGCCGTCCGGCAGGAAAAAGCTTTCTGCCTTTATATTCCTTAGGGACAAGGTCGATAACAGTCTTTTCGTTGCTATCTACGGTTGCGCTGACAATACCCTTTGGCTTGTTGAGCATAAGGTAAACAAAGCGTTGAAAATCAAACTGTTCGCCGTTCACGGTTATAATATCCTTCTCGTCATCAAACTTTGCTCCCCTGTCTCGAACCGTTATTGAGTTGACTTTGACCGCTCCGCTTTTAATAAGCTCCTGAACTTCTCTGCGGCTGTATTTGCCCTGAGACGCTATCAATTTGTCAAGACGCTGAAGCATCGCTTACTCCTTGTCAAGATAATCAAGGCTTACCCAGCCTTCATTACCGTCATAATATGTATGACCCCAACCGTCGGACACACGGTCAATTGCGAGAACAGTACCCTCGCTCAGCTCAAGAATAATGTCGTTATATGTTCCGGCGTCGGTTCTGAGCTTCAGCCCGTCCGTGTTAACAACATAGCTTCCTGCGCCTTCGGCAGCGGTGGTTGTTTCCTCTGTAACTTCCTCCGTTGTTCGTTCTGTTGTTGCTTCGGTTGGCTTTTCGGTTGTTTTTTCGGTTGTCGCTTCCGTTGCAGCCTCTGTTCTTGCGGTAGCGTCAGAGGAATCGCCGAACGAAGCAAGACCCCATTTGCCATCCTTAAGTATGTAGGCTCTGCCTCCTACAACGGGCGTTGCCCATTCATAGACCATATCGGTCACTGCCTTGCCCTCGTTTGTAAAGACGCCGAATTTTCCGTCCTTGGTAACGGTTACATAGCCGTCATAGCTTTCGTAGGGGGTATCCTCTCCGCCGAATGCGCTGTAGCCTTTAACGGCGTCGTAATTGAACGGAAGCACGGTTTTTCCGTTGGAATCGATATATCCCCAAATTCCGTTTGATTTGAATGCAGCCATTCCGTTTGAGAAGCATCCTGCGCCGGAATAAATCATACCCATAACATTTATTCCGTTAATATAAAGTCCGTATGTTCCGTCGCTTTCATATTCGCCGTCGGTGGTTTTTACACCTCTGAGGGATTCGGGCAAGGATGCGTTAAGCTCATCCTTGTAAATCTCGCCGTTATCATTTTGAATAAATACGACGGAATTATCCGAGGAGTCCCAAAGATACTCATATTTAAGCGTGTTATACTTTTTGTAAGAGGGTTCAACGGTAAAATCCTTGTAGTTGATATAGAACTGATCCGTGTCTTCACCAGAATTTTTGCGAACGGCAACAAAATCCACCTTGTTCCTGATAGCAACAATGCTGTCGTATTTAGGTTCAACAACGATCTTGCCGTTATAATCAATGATGCCGTATTTACCGTCTTTTTTGATTTTAAAGCAGTCGGCGTAGCTGATATCATAGTGCTTCGTGCTTTCGTTGTAGTCAGCTCTGACGAGCGGTTCGATAGACTCCGCATCCATCGACGGAACGATGACCCATTTCGGATCTGTAAGCGGAGCGTCACCCTCCGACGAGCTGACAGCCTTCGGCGTTGCTTTGTTTGACGAGCAAGCCGCAAACGAGCCTAAAACGGTTGCAATACAAACAAGCACTGCAAAAAACTTTATGAAGCTGACATTCTTCATCTACTTTACACCTCTCGGAGAAGTATGAAAAATCAATACATACTTTCTCTTTTTTTCTTTCTGATCGTCCTGTAGATAAAATAGACAACAACAATAACGGCGAATGTAATAAGACCTATATAAACCGAGCGGTCATTATTGCCCTCTATTTTAAGATTATCCCAAAGCGAGGTCATGAGCATAAGCATATCGGAGTCGAGATTGTGAAAATACTCGGTTTTGGGAGCATTTTCCTCGGCAGGATACAGCATTTCGTTATCCCTGAGCGAATATTCCTCATTGTCAAGAACTGCCTGGTTAGGAGTAGCATAACACATATACTCGGCATTTGCAAGTGCAATATCGCCTCTGAGCAGGAAATTGATGTAAATTTCGGCAGCTTCCTTGTTCTGACAGCCCTTGGGAATGCATATGGAATCGACGAAGATGTTCGTGCCCTCCTTGGGGTAAACGAACGCAAGATCGGGATTATTCTCCGCCATGCTTATGCAGTCGCCGGCATAGTAAGCCGCTATTGCAGCCTCGCCGCCCTCCATTTTATTGAAAACATCATCCATTACATAGGACTGAACAACAGGCTTCTGCTCCTTCAGCTTTTCATAAGCCTTTTCCCAAGATTGAGCGTCAGTTGTGTTGATATCAATACCGAGCAGGAACTGCGCGATTCCGAAAGCGTCACGGGGATTGTTAAACATAAGGATCTGACCCTTGTATTTTTCGTCCCACATAATGCTCCAGCTGTCGGGCGTACCGTCAACCATTTTGGTGTTATAAACAAGTCCGACCATTCCGACATTGTACGGAACGGAATATTCGTTATTCGGGTCAAAATAAAGATTCTTGTACTTATCCATAATATTCTTGTAATTGGGAATATTATCAAAGTCGATTTTTTCAAGAAGCTCCTCGTCGATCATTCGTTCTATCATATAGTCGGACGGAATAACGATATCATAGCTTGCTCCGCCGCCCTTGATTTTATTGTACATGTTTTCGTTGGAATCGTAGGTCGTGTAATTAACCTTGATTCCGGTTTCCTTTTCAAACTCCTTGTTTACATCAAGCGTTCCCTCTGCGCCGTCGGAGATATATTCGCCCCAGTTGTAAACATTGATCTCCGTGCCCTTGAGCTTGGAGATGTCGATCTGCTTTGCCGCAGCTCCGAATGAAGCTGAACAGCATAAGGCGACAACGGTAACGGCGAACAAAACTGAAATAATTTTCTTCATCATTTTGTCGCACCGACCTTTCTCTCTTTCTTGTTATCTCCCTGAGCCTGAAGAACATTGACAAGCACAAGCAGTACAAGGATAACGATAAACATTATCGTGGAAAGCGCATACATATCAGGAGTAACACGCTTTTTCGTCATTGAAAAAATTCTTATCGGAAGTGTTTGAAATTTAGGGCCGCTGACAAAATAGCTGATGATGAAATCATCGAACGAAAGCGTAAACGCCATAATAAGTCCGGCAACAACTCCCGGAAGAATGGACGGAAGAACCACCTTGAAGAAAGCCTTAACCGGAGGACAGCCAAGATCCTGTGCAGCTTGAGAAAGGTTTGAATCCGTCTGTCTGAGCTTCGGCAAAACATTGAGAATAACATACGGCAGGCTGAATGTGACATGAGCTATAAAAAGCGTCCAAAAGCCGAGAACGCCGCTTGCGCCGAGAAGCGAGCCGATAAACACAAAGAGGAGCATCATTGAAACGCCCGTAACGATTTCGGGATTCATCATCGGTATATTTGTTACCGTGATAATGCTCGATTTTGCAAAACCTTTTTTCATTTTGTCAATTCCGACTGCGGCGAGAGTTCCTATAGCCGTTGCTGTAATTGCGGAGGTTACCGCAAGAATAAGCGTATTTGTCAGGGCGTTGATCGTCTCGCTGTCCCTGAAAAGCTCAACATACCACTTAAACGAAAAGCCCTGAAGCACGCCGGTACTGTTCGTTCCGTTGAACGAAAGCACGATGAGCATGAATATCGGCAGGTAAAGAAAAAGCATAACCAGTGCAAGATAGACACCGGAAACGGGGTGAAGCTTATTGTTTTTCATGCTACAACACCTCCCGCTTCTTCGCTGTCGCCGAATTTATTCATGACAGCCATGCAAATGAGTATCAGTATCATAAGAACGAGTGACAATGCAGCGCCGAAATTGAAATTATTGGAAACCTGGAACTGCATTTCGATAATATCGCCGATAAGAGCAAAACTGCCTCCGCCGAGCTTTTGCGATATATAGAAGGTGCTGACCGACGGAACAAACACCATTGTAATTCCCGAAACGACGCCGGAAAGCGTTGACGGGAAAACAACATCTCTGATGACATGAAATTTATTTGCGCCGAGATCCTGCGCCGCTTCAACAAGGCTGTTGTCAAGCTTTGTCATTACGGAATAAATCGGCAAAATCATATACGGCAGAAAGTTATAAACCATTCCCAATATGACCGCACCGGAGGTGTTGATCATATGAAACGGACCTATGCCGATTTTATCAAGGATATTATTTATAACGCCGGAATCTTCAAGTAAGGTCATCCAAGCATAGGTTCTCAAAAGGAAGTTCATCCACATCGGTATCATGACGAGCATTACCATTGTGCTCTGCGCTCTGAGCTTCATTCTCGAAAGAATATAAGCCAGAGGATAGGCAATCAAAAGGCAAATAATCGTTGCAACGATGCCAAACCACAAGGAGCGAAGAAAGGTGCTTGTATAGTCCGTTAAACGGCTGATATTCTCCGTTGTGAACGCTCCCGTTTTATCGGTAAAGGCATAGTACAAAACCATCAGCAGCGGAACGACAATAAAAATCGCCGACCAAACGATGTGAGGTGCGGTGCAAAGCCGCTGAGTCAAAGTGCTTTTTTTCACGGCTCATTCCTCCTCAACGATGTCGGAAAGATGCTCCAGTTCATCGCTGAAGGAGCTGTAATCTCCGTACAGTCCCGAATATTTGGATTTCTTCATGATATGGATAGCGTCCGGCTCAATGTCAAGTCCGATTTTTTTGCCGACCGGTTCATAGTCCGTCGTTTGAATCATCCATTTAAAGCCGCCGATATCAACTATAATTTCAAAATGAACGCCCTTAAAGGTGACGGAGGTAACGATTCCGTTAAGCATACCCTTTTCGACAGGAACGATGTCAACATCCTCCGGTCTTACGACAACATCGACCGACTCGCCGATTCCGAAGCCCTTGTCAAGGCACTGAAACTGTGCTCCGGAGAAGGAGCACTTGAAGTCCTCAAGCATTTTTCCGTCAAGAATATTGCTCTCGCCGATAAAGTCGGCAACAAATGCGTTTTTAGGTTCATTGTAAACATCCTGAGGCGTGCCTATCTGCTGAATAACGCCGCCGTCCATAACAACAACGGTGTCCGACATCGAAAGAGCCTCCTCCTGATCGTGAGTGACATATATAAAAGTTATGCCGAGTCTCTGCTGAATGTTTTTAAGCTCCACCTGCATATCCTTGCGAAGCTTGAGATCAAGCGCACCGAGCGGCTCGTCAAGAAGGAGAACTCTCGGCTTGACGGCAAGAGCACGGGCAATCGCCACACGCTGCTGCTGACCGCCGGAAAGAGAATTTATGTTTCGTCTTTCAAAGCCGTTGAGATTGACAAGATTAAGCATCTCCTTGACAGTCTCGCTGATTTCTTTTTCCTTCATCTTCTTAACACGAAGACCGAATGCGATGTTCTCATAGACATTCAAATGCGGAAACAGCGCATAACGCTGAAAAATGGTGTTAACCTGTCTCTTGTGAGGCGGTACACCATTGATTACCTTATTTTCAAAAACAACCTCGCCGCTGTCCGGCTCAAGGAATCCGGCAATAATGCGCAGTGTGGTTGTTTTTCCGCAGCCCGAAGGTCCCAACAGGGTTATAAACTCCTTGTCACGAATGTACATGCTGAGATTTTCAAGAATCTGAGCGTCTCCGAGCTTGATTGAGATGTTTTTGAGATCGATAATAACATTGTTTTTCAATTATGCAGCCCCTCTCTTTACCGAATACGGTATATATCTTACTGATATTAACATATACTATAGTGCAGAAACACGCAAATGTCAACAATTTTTTACAAATTTTCTGCATGAAATCATCAATTTTTTTGAATGATTTCAGAAATACTCTTTTTTACTCTTAAATGCTCCGTTTTGCTCGTGTTAACTCGTTTTTTATTGTTGCAAAAAAATTCAACCGAGAAGCCTTTAAAGCCGCCCGGTTGAATATTATACAGAATTACAGTGATTTCAGAGCGCCCGTCGGACAAGCTTCTACGCACTTGCGGCAGGTCTTGCAGAATTCAACCGTTTCCGCAGAGTTAAATTCAGGCTTAATCACAGTCGTAAAGCCTCGTCCTACAAGTCCAAGAACACCCTTTCCGACCTCCTCGTCGCAAACACGAACGCAAAGATTGCAAAGAATACACTTGTTCTGATCTCTTTCGATACAGACAAGCTTCTGCTCCTTGGGACAATTATGCTTGTCGCCGGCAAAACGCTCGGGGTGAACATCATATTGATTTGCGTATCTTATGAGCTTACACTCGTGATAATCGTGGCAACCGCACTGTAGGCAGCGCTTCGCTTCGTTCATTGCCTGTTCGGCTGTAAATCCGAGATTTATTTCATCAAAATCATGCTTTCTTTCCTCGGCGGAACGCTGCGACATTTTTGCCCTTGCGCACTTTTCTCTGTCGGCAAGATCGGCAGCGGTCACAGTCTTTTCGACAACAAACGGCTTTTTATAGCTGACATTTTCGCCGTGAAGATATCTGTCAACGACCTCAGATGCCTTTTGCGCCTCACCTATCGCCTCAATCGCGATCGAAGCTCCCCTGTTTGTTGCGTCGCCGACGGCAAATACTCCGTCAAGCGAGGTTCTGAACGACTTTTCGTCTGCGGCAATATTACCCCGGTTTGTCAATTCAAGCTTTTCAAAGCCTTTGATATTTATTTTTTGTCCGATCGCCATGATAACGGTATCAAGCTCAATCGTTTCAAATTCGCCCTCGATGGGAACGGGTCTGCGGCGGCCGCCGGCATCCGGCTCTCCAAGCATCATTTTTTGCAGCTTGACAGCCTTTACTCTGGCGTTTTCACCGATGATTTCACACGGATTGCAGAGGAATTTATAGATTACGCCCTCCTCCTCGGCCTCATCGATCTCTATCTTTTCGGCAGGCATTTCGGCTCTCGTTCTTCTGTAGATAACATAAACCTCTTCTGAACCGAGCCTTACCGCCGAGCGGCAGGCATCCATAGCCGTGTTACCGCCTCCGATAACCGCAACCCTTTTGCCGATGTCAACGGGATTTTTCATTGCAACAGAGCGCAAGAAGTCTATTCCGCCGAGAACTCCGTCAAGAGATTCACCCTCAACGCCCATCGAGCTGCTTGTCCATGCTCCGATCGCAACGATAACGGCATCATGGTTATTTTTTACCTCGTCAAGCGTAATATCCTTGCCGATTTTAATGTTATTTTTCATCTCAACGCCCAGTTCCTCAATCGAGCTTATCTCGGCGTCAAGAACCTCTTTCGGCAGTCTGTACTGCGGAATACCGTATCTGAGCATACCGCCCATCTTCGGCATTGCGTCATAAACCGTAACACTGTGGCCCTTGACGGCAAGGAAATACGCCGCCGTCAGTCCGGCAGGGCCTCCGCCGATTATGCCGACTGTTTTTCCGCTTGATTTCTCAAGCTTCGGCATAAATTTATTGCCCGATTTAAGATCCTCGTCTGCTGCAAAGCTTTTAAGAAAAGCGATTGAAATCGGCTCTTCAACAAGCTTTCTGCGGCAGGCTGTTTCGCACGGATGCGGACAAACACGACCGATTGATGCCGGCAGCGGAACTCTGTCCTTTACCAGCTCGACAGCCTCCTTAAATTTGCCCTCGGCAATAAGCTTTACATAGCCCTGACAATCTGTTCCGGCAGGACAATTCAGTGAGCAAGGGCCTTTGCAGTCACCTGTGTGGTCGGAAATAAGCAGCTCAAGCGCAATTTTTCTTGACTGACGAACTCTCGGAGTGTCGGTTTTGATAACCATTCCGTCCGATGCGACCGTCGCACAGGCTCTGAGAAGCTTGGGTACATTCTCCGCTTCAACAACGCAAAGTCCGCACGCACCGTAAGCCTTCACCTCGTCAATATAACAAAGCGTGGGAATCTCTATATTATTATCACGGGCGATTTGAAGGATCGTCTGACCTTTTTCGGCGGTCAGCTCTTTGCCGTCTATTGTAACTTTAATTTTATCCATTCAAATCACCTCTCAATCTACCTTAACTGCGCCAAAGCGACAAACATTAACGCAAGAGCCGCACTTGATGCACTTGTTCTGATCTATCGTATGCGCCGATTTAACCTCACCCGAAATCGCATCGGCAGGACATTTTTTGGCGCAGAGCGTACAGCCACGGCACTTGTCAGCATCAATAGTGTATGCCAAAAGATCCGGGCAGCTCTTTGCCGGGCATTTTTTATTCTTGATATGAGCCTCATATTCGTTTCTGAAATACTTTATTGTCGTCAAAACGGGGTTGGGAGCCGTCTGACCGAGGCCGCAGAGCGCACCGTCCTTGATTGAATAGCAAAGCTCCTCAAGAAGCTCAATGTCGCCTTCCTTACCCTCGCCCTTAACGATTCTGTTGAGGATTTCCAGCATTCTCTTTGTGCCGATTCGGCAGTGAATGCACTTTCCGCAGGATTCCTTTGCGGTAAAATCGAGGAAAAACTGCGCCATACTGACCATGCAGGTCGTTTCGTCCATGACGACCATTCCGCCCGAGCCCATGATTGCGCCGGTTGCACCGAGCGCCTTATAGTCAATCACGGTATCAAGTAAATCGGCAGGAATACAGCCGCCGGAGGGGCCGCCCATCTGAACAGCCTTGAATTCCTTACCGTTCTTTATACCGCCGCCTATGTCAAAAATAACATCTCTGAGCGTTTTGCCCATCGGAATTTCAACAAGACCGCCTTTTTTAATTTTGCCCGTCAGCGCAAAAACCTTTGTGCCCTTACTGCCCTCCGTTCCCATTGCGGCAAAGGCCTCGCCGCCGTTGAGAATGATCCACGAAACATTGGCAAAGGTTTCAACATTGTTGATATTTGACGGCTTGTACCAATAGCCGGACTGAGCCGGAAACGGCGGCTTAAGTCTCGGCATACCTCTCTCGCCCTGGAGAGATTCGATAAGAGCCGTTTCTTCGCCGCAGACAAATGCGCCTGCGCCTGCCTTTATTCTCATTTTGCACGAGAAGTCCGTTCCCATTATGTTTTCTCCGAGGAAGCCTTTTTCCTCGGCCTGTTTTATCGCCTCTTTAAGCCGCTCGATTGCAAGAGGATATTCCGCACGGACATAGACAACGGCTTCCTTTGCGCCAATGGCATATGCGCCGATGAGCATACCCTCGATCAGGTTATGCGGATCGCTTTCTATTACGGCTCTGTCCATGAATGCGCCGGGGTCGCCCTCGTCGGCATTGCAGATAAGATATTTAGTTTCACCCTGCGACTGTCTTGCGGCGTTCCATTTGAACCATGTCGGGAAACCCGCACCGCCTCGTCCGGCAAGTCCGGAAGTTTTGATTTCTTCAATGACTTCCTCAGGAGTCATGGTTTTAAGAACCTTTTCGAGTGCCTTGTAGCCGTCCTGTTCGGTGTATTCGTCAATAATTTCGGGATTTATTATTCCGCAATGCCGAAGCGCAATTCTTGTCTGCTTGACAAGAAAAAGCTTGTCGTCATCGGAAATTTCAATATCATTAACGGCGTTTTCGTCACCGTTTACATATGCGATAATTTTTTCTGCATCCTCCGGACGAACCTTGACAAGACGCTTTTTCAGATCATTTCCATCGTAAATATCAACGATCGGCTCAAGAAAGCACATACCGATACAGCCCGTGACCGTAAGCGTCGAGGCTGTCGAACCGATAAGGTTCTCTATTGCCGAATACACCTTTGCTGCGCCCGCTGCAATTCCGCAGCTGCCCTCACCTACTACAATTTTCATCTTTAGCCCTCCTCCTTAAGCTTTTGGAGGATCTCAACCGTTTTTGACGGGGTGAGACTTCCGTAGGTTTCGCCGTTTATCATCATAACCGGAGAAAGACTGCAGCAGCCGAGACATGCTACATTTTTAAGCGTAAAAAGTCCGTCGTCTGTCGTTTCGCCATCGGAAATTCCAAGCTCCTGTGTGATGGCTGCCTCAATTCTCTGCGAACCGTTGACATGGCAAGCCGTGCCCTGACAGAGCATGATAAGGTATTTGCCGACAGGCTTAAGCCTGAACTGTGAATAAAAAGTAGCAACGCCCATAACCTTTGCCGGTGAAGCACCTATCCTTTCGGCTATGCAGTAAAGAACATCTGTCGGAAGATATCCGTAAATATCCTGCGCCTGCTGAAGAATGGTTATCAGACTGCCTTCAATATTGCCGTACTCATCAAGTACACCTTTAATAAGCGATAAATCGCTTTTTTTGCAGCAGCAATTCATTATACAACCCCCAGTATGTTTGCTGAATGATATACAATTTTAACACATTTCCATACATTTATCAACAATGTTTTATCAAAAAAATAGCTGCTGAGAATCCCAACGAGATGGTTAAAACAGGAGATTGCGTCTGAAAGAGTATTTTCATTTTGTAATAACAATATTCATTATGATTGACACCTCTGTTTACAAAAGCTCTCCGTTGCAATGAATATAGGCTTTTTTAAAACCCGTTTTATTTTTGAAAAAATCTTCTGTGTAAATAAAAATAGTAGATCAGACAAACAGCCAGAGTGAATAAAGCGGCAAATGCCGTGGATAAGCCGATATCAAAAAGCTGCGGATTCGGCCTTTGACTTGCA
>CAVFTC010000054.1:0-13477 GCA_963625295.1 Bacteroides faecis | reverse complement strand
GACGGAAATATATTCAAGCAAGGCGTGCGCCTCAATTTGTGCGGTGTTGCCTTAAGACAATGTCGTACAAATAAAGGTACACACTTCAATTGTGCGGTATTGTTTTAAATATCGGACAGACCGAAGCCCGTCCGATATATTGTGATTTTATATTCTTGCTACGCCCGAATCGCGAGCTGCCTGTGCAACTGCCGCCGCAACTGTCTTGCCGACACGGGGATCGAATGCCTTCGGAATGATGTAGTCTGCGGAAAGCTCCTCGTCGGAAACAAGGCTTGCAAGTGCCTTTGCTGCCGCAATCTTCATCTCCTCATTGATGTCGCTGGCACGAACATCAAGAGCACCGCGGAAAATTCCCGGGAATGCGAGAACATTGTTGATTTGGTTCGGGAAGTCGCTTCTGCCTGTTCCGACAACTGCTGCGCCTGCCGCCTTGGCAAGGTCGGGCATGATTTCGGGAACGGGGTTAGCCATGGCGAGAACGATCGGATCTTTTGCCATTGACTTGATCATATCCTCGGTAACAACGCCGGGAGCAGAAACGCCGATAAAGATATCTGCGCCCTTCATCGCATCGGCGAGCGAGCCTCTGAGGTGGTTCTTGTTTGTGAAGTTTGCGATATCCTGCTTAGCCGGCTTGAGGTCGTCGCCGTCGCAGATTATACCCTTACGGTCGCACATGATGATGTTGCCCATGCCCATGCTTGTGAAGAGCTTCGCAATTGCAACGCCTGCCGCACCTGCGCCGTTGAATACGGCTGTGCAGTCCTCAATCTTCTTGCCGACGAGCTTCAAGGCGTTGATGATACCTGCCGAGCAGATAACCGCCGTACCGTGCTGGTCGTCGTGGAAGATAGGAATATCAGCCTTCTCCTTGAGCTTTCTTTCAATCTCGAAGCACCTCGGAGCGGCGATGTCCTCAAGGTTGATTCCGCCGAAGCTGCCGCAAAGCAGAGCAACGGTGTTTACAAACTCGTCAACATCCTGCGTTCTGATGCAAAGAGGGAAGGCGTCAACGCCGCCGAATTCCTTGAAAAGAACACATTTGCCCTCCATAACGGGCATACCTGCCTCAGGTCCGATATTACCGAGTCCGAGAACAGCCGAGCCGTCGGTGATAACGGCAACGAGGTTTGAACGGCGTGTAAGTTCATAGCTCTTGTTGATATCCTTCTGAATTTCAAGACAGGGCTGAGCAACGCCGGGTGTGTATGCAAGGGAAAGAGCGTCCTTGTTGTCCACCTTTGCTCTTGCAACTACTTCTATTTTACCCTTCCACTCATAGTGAAGCTTCAGGGATTCCTTTGCATAATCCATTGTAATTGTCCTCCGATTATATTAGTTTATTTCTCCCACGGGAATACATAGTTAAGCTTGAGGTCGTCACGAACCTTGTTCATTTCAGCCTGAACAGACTCGTTTATCGGCACGCCGGAATCCTTTCTCTCAAGCCAAACATTCCACTCCTTCTCGCCTGCGGAGAAGATATGGTCATGACCCGGAGCTTTTTTGGAATCACGAACGGAGCGAATGATTTCGCCGGCCTTTTTCCTTGTCTGCTCCTCGCCGAGGAAGTGTTCGGTATCAATGGCGATGAAGAAATGTCCGAGATGGTAGGGGACAAGATTGCCGTTTTCGTCCTTACCGTCAAGAGCCTTGCCGTAATTGCCGTCCTGAAGCGCAGCCGAAAGAAGCTCGATTACCATTGCGTAGCCGTAGCCCTTATATCCGCCGAGAGCCTCGCCGATACCGCCGAGAGTTGTCAAAGCGGCTGTGCCGTTGCGGATCTTCTTAAGAGCCTCGCCTGCGTCGCCCTCAACGGGATTACCGTCGATATCAATGACGGTGCCCGGATGAACAGGCTCGTCGATTCTTGCGTAATACTCAATTTTGCCGTTCTGCGTGATTGAGGTTGCACAGTCGATTACGAAATTGAAATCCTCATCGGTCGGAATGCCGACTGTGAGCGGATTTGTTCCGAACATACCCTCTACGCCGAAGGTCGGAGCAACGGACGGACGGGCGTTTGTACCCGTGATGCCGATGCAGCCGGCTTTTGCAGCCATTGAGGCGTAGTAGCCTGCGATACCGTAATGGCAGGAGTTACGGACGGCAACCATGCCCATGCCGTATTCCTTAGCTTTTTTTATAGCCATTTCCATCGACTTGTAGCCGATGACCTGACCCATACCGTCATGGCCGTCAACAACAGCCGTGGTCGGAGTTTCCTTAACAATTTCAAAATTCGTGACGGGATTCTGAATACCTGCATTGATCCTGTCGATATAAATCGGCTTAAATCTGTTGCAGCCGTGGGATTCGATTCCTCGTCTGTCAGATTCAAGGATAACATCAACGACGATCTCACAGTCCTCCGCCGGAACGCCTACGCCCTTGAACGCATCGACCATAAAATCATGCAGCGTTTTCCAATCACATACAACCTTGCCCATAATAAAGCCTCCTATGTTAAATAAAAAATAAATTGGTTCCTTTACTAAAACTCGGAAATAATGCACAGTTCAATTCAAGGTTTCCCCTTGAAGCCATGTCATTTAGGCATCGTGCCTCCCCTAACAATCAGGGGAGGCTGAAACAGCTCCAATTTAATGACAATGTATTTAGGAATGATCTTCAAAAGCATCTGAATTTTGATAACAAAACAAAATGCATCCCAAGCTTTTCGCAAAGAGTCAATAATTAACCATCATGATTGACCTGTATCAATCAAAATCGTCATCCTGCGCCCATTTGAGCGAACGCTCAACGGCACGCTTCCAATCCTCGCAGAGCTTGTCTCTGACCTTTTTATCCATCTTCGGAATGAATACCTTTTCAACCTCACGGTTCTTTTCGATCTCCTCCGGAGTTTTCCACATTCCGACGCAAAGACCGGCGAGATATGCCGCACCGAGAGCGGTCGTTTCAACCGTTTTCGGTCTGTTTACAACGGTTCTGATGAGATCTGCTTGAATCTGCATCATGATGTTGCTGACGCTTGCGCCGCCGTCAACACGAAGCTCGGAGAGAATTATATTTGAATCCTTCGTCATGGCTCTGAGAAGGTCGGTCATCTGGAAGCAGATCGACTCAAGCACCGCACGGCAGAAGTGCGCACGGTTGACTCCTCTTGTCAGACCGACGATAGTTCCTCTTGCGTACATATCCCAGTAGGGAGCACCCAATCCGGTGAATGCCGGAACAAGGAACATTCCGTTGGCGTTTTCAACGCTTTCCGCAAGCTCATCGACACGGGGAGCGGTATCGACCATGTGCAGCTCATCTCTGAGCCACTTGATGACCGAGCCTGCGTTGAATGCGCTGCCCTCAATCGAATATGTAGTCTTGCCGTTAATGCTCCATGCAACGCCGGTAAGAAGATTGTTTTCGGAATGAACTCTTTTTTCGCCCGTGTTCATCAGCAGGAAGCAGCCCGTGCCGTAGGTGTTCTTCGCCTGACCGGGGTTGAAGCACGCCTGACCGAACAATGCCGCAGGCTGATCGCCGATTGCACCGCAGATAGGCACACCCTCAAGCTCCTCAATGCCGATGATGCCGGGGGCTACCGTGCCGTAAACCTTGCTTGATTCAACTGGCTCGGGCAGCATACACATCGGAACACCTAACTTTTCGCAAAGAAACTCGTCCCACTGAAGCTTGTCAACATCGAAAAGCATGGTTCTTGAAGCGTTGGAATAATCCGTAACATGAACCTTGCCGCCCGTCAGATTCCATATAAGCCATGTTTCGACCGTGCCGAAAAGAAGCTCGCCGTTTTCGGCTCTTTCTCTTGCTCCTTCAACATTGTCGAGTATCCATTTGATTTTTGTGCCGGAAAAGTATGCGTCGATAAGAAGACCCGTATGCTCACGGATATAGTCGCCGAGACCTTCCTCCTTGAGCCGTTCGCACAGCTCGGCGGTGCGGCGGCACTGCCACACTATAGCGTTGTATATCGGCTTACCGGTCTGCTTGTCCCATATAATAGTGGTTTCACGCTGATTGGTTATGCCTATGCCGGCGATTTTTTTAACATCAAAATCGCCCGAGTTGATAACGGTTGAGATGGAATGCATCTGACTGTAGAGAATATCCATCGGGTCATGCTCGACCCAGCCGGATTTCGGGTAGATCTGGTCAAACTCATTCTGTGCCTTGGAAACAATGCGTCCGCGCTTGTCAAATACTATTGCACGGGAACTTGTTGTTCCCTGGTCAAGTGCTAAAACATACATAAAATTTTCCTCCCTAAGCAAGGCAATTTATATGGTATTGCTTGAAATTATTGTACTCTATTTCCCTGTAAAAGTCAACACCGATTATCCTTTGTTTGCGTAATTTAATGTGTATTTTCTACAAAAAATCAATCGCTTTTCTTTGTCACCAATCATGCCTTTTTTCATACAATGTTAGTGTAAGACGAAAGGAGGTCGGAAGCATGGGTTGCTGCAATAACTGGATCCTTATTCTCATAATCATCCTCTTATTCTCAGAGTGCGGTTGCGGCTGCGGAAACAACAACGGTACATCGTTCCTCAACAACAACGGCTGTGGTTGCTGACATTAACTGAGAAGGACGCCTGCGGACAGATGCCCGCAGGCGTTGCTTGATTACAAAAACGGTAAATTGTTAAATTTTTAATTTGTGCCGTTTCTATTGAATTTGCCGTTTTTTCATAGTATAATGTATCGGTATACAATGGTAAAGGTGGAGCGTATGGAAAACGGTACAAAAAAGAAGCTTAACAAAAAATCGCTCGTTGCGATCATACTTTGTGCCGCTATTGTTTTCGGTATTGTTTCCTATGACTTCATAAGCGGCAGAAGCTCCTGCGAAAGGACGAGCGTTGCCATGGGTACTGTCATAACCGTCAAGCTTTTCGGCTTCGGCGCAGAAAATGACCTTGACAGGATAGAGACGGAGATAAACGGACTCGAAAGCTCCGTTCTCAGCTGGAGAAAGGAAGGCTCCGATATTTACAGAATCAATGAGGGCGCAGGATCTCCGGTTTCGGTTTCACCAGATACGGTTGAAATTATCGGTCAGTGCATTGATATTTCCGGCGATTGCGACGGCGTTTTTGACATAACCGTCGGCAATGTTACAAAGCTCTGGGACTTCGGCGGCGATAACCAGCGGCTTCCCTTAGAGAGCGAGATCAAAACCGCACTCGCCGATGTCGGCTATAAAAATGTTTCCGTTTCCGGCAATGCTGTTCAGATAAAAAAAGGTCAGTCGCTTGACCTCGGCGCAGTCGGCAAGGGCTTTACCTGCGACAAGATAAAGGAGCTTCTCGACAAGGGCAGAACAAAATCGGCTGTCGTTTCGATCGGAGGCAGTCTGCTTATCTACGGCAGCAGAACCTTTTCAGTCGGCATTGTCAATCCGGATAACGATAAACAATCGATGGGTACATTGAAGCTCAAGGACACCTGCGTTTCAACCTCCGGCGATTACGAAAAATATTTTGAGCAGGATGGCAAGCGTTATCACCATATCCTCAACGCAACGACCGGATATCCGGCGACGAGCGAATTCAAAAGCGTTACCGTGGTTTGCGAATCCGGAATAATCAGCGATGCGCTTTCGACGGTGTGCTATATAGTCGGCTATCGCAAAAGCATTGAGATCCTCGAAAAATACGATGCCGAAGCGGTGTTTATATTCAACAACAATGCGGTCAAGGTCACCGACGGTCTTTCGGGAAAATTCACGGTGACGGACGACAGCTACACTCTTGACAAATGAAGCTATTCAAACGGATGGATTTAATTATAATACTTGCCGTGCTGCTTGCGGCAGCGATGATATCGATTCCGAGATTTCTCGGTTCGGACAGGCTGACCGCAGAAATATATGTTGACGGCAGACTTGAGGAAACGATCGAGCTTTCCGAGGTCGAGAGTGAATATACCGTAACGCCCGATACCGAGCCGAGGGTCGAAATAACCGTCAACAAGGGCGAGATATATTTTTCACATGCCGAATGTAAGGACAAGCTCTGCGTTAAAAGCGGAAAGCTGACCTCGGGCGGCGAAACGGCGGCGTGTCTGCCGGCAAGGGTTGTTATCTCGGTCAAGTCGAACAAAAATAAAACAGACATAATGACATATTGATATGAAAGAAAAAAATCTGACAAGAAAAATAGCCGTGACGGGCATGATGTGTGCGCTTGCGCTTGCGCTTTCCTACCTCGAAACGCTTATTCCGGCTTATCCGGGATTTCCTCCCGGTGCGAAGCCGGGACTTTCCAACATTGTAACAATGTTTATGGCGAGCTGCGCAGGGGTCGGATATGCTTTTTTTATCACGGTCGTTAAAGGACTTTTTGCCGGCGTCACAAGAGGAGCGACGGCAATGCTGATGAGCCTTTCGGGCGGAATTCTCAGCACTGCGGCGGCGTGTCTGCTTTTTAGATTTTCAAGGAATAAATTAGGATATATCGGCATCGGAATAATCTGTGCCGTTTGTCACAATATCGGTCAGCTTGCGGCGGCGTGTATCATTTCGGGTACGGCTTCGCTCGTCGTCGGCTACGGACCGCTACTGTTAATATTTGCAATCGTGACCGGATTTCTTACCGGAACGATTCTCAAGGCGGTTATGCCTTCATTGGAGAAAATCGCAAAAATTTAATGGGATTTCCCATACAGCAAAGGGGTTGAAAAAATGGGTAAAATTCATGTGGCCGGGGTCATCTCGGCAGTCAAGAAGGTTCGTGGCGGAGTAAAAGTTGACCACCACAAGAACACAGCCGACTGCGAAGTAGTGCGTATTCCCGTCCCCAAGCAGGTAGTTTTGCCTATGCAGCAGCACATCGGCGCACCGTGCACACCGACCGTTAAGGTCGGCGACAGCGTTGCGGTCGGTCAGGTGGTCGGCGACAGCGACAAATTTGTCAGCGCACCGATTCACGCAACAATTTCGGGTACGGTAACCTCGATTGGAAATGTTAAGCTTCCGAACGGAACGACGGTTCAGGGCGTTACCATTGAATCCGACGGTGAGATGAGACTTTACGAGGGTCTTAAAGCTCCCGAGGTTAACACAAAGGAAGAGCTTTGCAAGGCAGTCAGAGCGTCCGGACTTGTCGGTCTGGGCGGCGCAGGCTTCCCGACTCATGTCAAGCTCAATGTTCCGGCAGATAAGAAGATCGATACTCTTATCATCAACGCTGCCGAGTGTGAGCCGTACATAACCGTTGACTACCGTGAATGTATCGACAATTCGTGGGATATCTGCTCCGGAATCAAGACAGTTAAGGAGCTTCTCGATATTCCGAATGTCGTTATCGCAGTTGAGGACAACAAGCCCGATGCTTTTGAGATACTTCATCAAATCGTGGATAAGGAAGCGGGGGCGGACAGCTCGATCAAAATAATGCAGCTCAAGTCCGTTTATCCTCAGGGTGCGGAAAAAATGATGGTTCAGTCCGCAACGGGTCGTCAGGTTCCTCCCGGAAAGCTTCCTGCGGATGTTGGCTGTATCGTTATGAATGTCACCTCAATCGCATTCATTGCCCGTTATCTTAAAACAGGCAAGCCGCTTGTCAGCCGTTCAATGACTGTTGACGGCATGGCAATTGCAGAGCCGAAGAATGTCAGAGTTCCGATCGGCACAAGCTTTGCCGATGTTGTTGAGTTCTGCGGTGGATTTAAGGAAGATCCCGTCAAGATAATTGCCGGCGGCCCGATGATGGGTATGGCGCTTACGGATATAAATTACCCGATTTCAAAAAGCAATAACGCTTTGCTTGCTTTCTCGGCAAAGGACGCAAAGATTTTCAGAGAGACGGATTGCATTCGCTGCGGTCGCTGTGCCGCTGCCTGTCCGCTCAGTCTTGCACCGACAAAGGTTATTCGTGACTCAAGGACAAAGGATGTTGACGCACTCCTCAAGGACGGCGTCATGGTATGCATGGAGTGCGGAAGCTGTGCTTATTCGTGCCCTGCAAAGAAGCCGCTTGTTCAGCATATGAGACTCGCAAAATCAATTGTCAGAGAGGCAGGTGCAAAGAAATGACATTAAAAAATAAGCTCGTCGTCAGCGCATCTCCTCATGATCGCAGTCCGAGGACTGTCAGAAGTCTGATGCTTGATGTTATCATCGCACTTATTCCTGCACTTATCGCTTCGGTCATTTTCTACGGTCCGAGGGCGCTGCTTATAGAGTGTATCAGCGTTGCGACCTGCGTAATATTTGAGTATATTTCACGAATCGTGTTCAAGCGTACACAGTCCATCGGCGATTTGAGCGCCGTAATCACGGGACTTTTGCTTGCATTCAATCTTCCGGTTTCAATTCCGCTTTGGATGGTCGTTATCGGCTCGCTTATCGCAATAGTTGTTGTCAAGCAATTCTTCGGCGGCATCGGTCAGAACTTTGTCAACCCCGCCCTTGCGGGACGAATCGTTCTTCTGACCTCGTTCCCGGTTGCAATGTCAACATGGACTCAGCCGTTGACATGGACAATGTCCGAGCTTGACGGTATTACATCGGCTTCTCCGCTCTCATCTATTCATGAGATGGCTTCCGGCGGAGCTGCACCCGATGTTTCGCTCGTCGAGATGCTTATTGGCTGGCGTGCCGGCTGTCTTGGCGAAACCTGTGCGGTTGCGCTTATTCTCGGCGGTATTTATCTTGTTGCCCGTAAGGTCATTTCACCGACAATTCCGCTTACATATATCGGCACGGTCGCTGTTATCATGCTTATCGCAGGCAAGGGCGATTTCAACTTCGTTGCCTATGAGCTTCTCGGCGGCGGACTCATGCTCGGCGCAATCTTCATGGCGACGGATTACACGACGTCACCCATCACATTCAAGGGCAAGATAATCTACGGAATAGGCTGCGGACTTGTCACGGCAGTTATACGAATTTTCGGCAATCTTCCCGAGGGCGTTTCCTACTCGATTATCCTTATGAACATTCTTGTTCCGCTGATTGAAAACGCTACTCTTCCCAAGCCCTTCGGCACTCCGAAAAAAGAAAAGAAGGAGGCTGAGGCAAAATGAAAAAACAAATCATAATCCCCACGGTTGCACTTTTTATTATCTGCCTTATCGCAACGACGCTGCTTGCGCTGGCTAACAATGTGACCGCTCCGATAATCGAAAAGAACTCGGCGGAGTCCGAGGCTCAGTCCCGAATGGAGGTTCTTGCCGACGCAAAAAGCTTCGAGGACAAAACGCTCGATGGCATCAGCTACGCAGTCGGTCTTGACGGCAGCAATCAGCAGGTCGGCATGGTTTTCACAACCACATCAAAAAGCTACGGCGGCGATCTTGTCGTTATGACCGGCGTTGATAATGAGGGCAAGGTTACGGGAATCCAAATCCTTACCATCAGCGACACCGCAGGTCTCGGCATGAAGGCTCAGACCGATTCCTTTAAAGACCAGTTCAAGGGTCTTGTCAACGGAATCAAGGTTGCAAAGAACAGCGCAGACCACGACAATAACGAGATACTCGCCCTCACGGGTGCAACAATTACATCCGACGCCGTAACGACGGCGGTCAACGAGGCTCTCGCAAACTACAAAACTATTACAGAAAACGGAGGTGCTGACTGATGGCTGAAAAGAAATCCTTAGGCAAGGAGCTTACCAAGGGCTTTATTATTGAAAACCCGGTTCTTCGCCTTGTGCTCGGCACCTGCCCTACCCTCGCAACAACGACCTCTGTTTCAAGTGCGATAGGTATGGGCGTTTCGGCGTCGATTGTTCTCATTTGCTCGAACATTGCTATCTCGGCATTGAGAAAGGTTATTCCGCAGAAGGTTCGTATCCCTGCATACATCGTTATTATCGCTTCTTTCGTTACGATCGTTCAGATGCTTGTTAAGGCATTTGTTCCCGTGCTTAACGAGCAGCTCGGCGTTTATCTTCCGCTTATCGTTGTTAACTGCATTATTCTCGGCAGAGCGGAGGCGTTCGCAAGCAAGAACGGAGTACTCGCCTCGGCAGTTGACGGTCTCGGAATGGGCATCGGCTTCACCGGCGCACTCTTTACCATGAGTACGATCCGTGAGATTCTCGGCGCAGGCACATTCCTTAACGGAATCAGCGACCTCATCGGAGGCAGCTTTAACGGCTTCTCGATTCCTTTTCTTAACGAAAATCCGATGCTTATATTCATTCTCGCTCCCGGCGGATTCTTTGTGTTCGGTATGGTAATGGCTCTTGCCAACAAAATTGCCGAATCGAGAGGTAAGCCCAAGGCTGCGCTTCACGGCTGTGAAGGCTGCCCGATGGCAAAGTCCTGCTCCGTCAGAAACACAAGCGAGAGCTGCGACGAAAAAAAGGAGGCTGAAGCATAATGGAAATGACAAAAGGCCTTCTGAGCATTTTGCTCACAATGATTCTCACTCAGAACTTCGTTCTTTCGAGATTCCTTGGCATCTGCCCGTTTCTCGGCGTTTCAAAGAAGCTGAACACGGCTGTCGGTATGTCGCTTGCCGTTATCTTCGTTATGGCACTTTCAACGGCGGTCACATATCCGATAAACAAGTATCTGCTTGTTGCCAATAATCTTGAATATCTTCAAACGATAGTGTTCATTCTTGTTATTGCCGCACTTGTTCAGATGGTTGAGATAATTCTTAAAAAATATATGCCGGCACTCTACAATGCGCTCGGTATATATCTTCCGCTTATCACAACTAACTGCGCAGTTCTCGGCGTTGTTACGCTCAATGTTGATAACGGCTATAATTTTATGCAGTCGCTCATCTGCGCTATCGGCGGCGGCGTAGGCTTCATGATCGCAATGGTTATGTTTGCCGGCGTTCGTTCAAGACTTGAATCCTGCGATATTCCGAAATTTCTCAAGGGCTTGCCGATCACACTTGTTGCCGCTTCGCTTGTTTCGCTTTCATTTTTAGGCTTCGCAGGCGTTGTTGACAAGATCTTTGCATAAGGAGGCGTTGATATGAATCCTATTATTTTGGCAATTATCATTGTTTCCGTTATCGGACTCATTGCAGGTCTTGGACTTGCGGTCGCTTCCGTTGTCATGGCTGTTCCCGTTGATAAAAAGGCGGAGGCTATCCGTGAATGTCTGCCCGGCGCAAACTGCGGCGCTTGCGGATTTTCCGGCTGTGACGGCTATGCGGCAGCTCTTTCAAAGGGTATCACGAAAAACACGGCTCTCTGCGCACCTGGCGGAAGTGAAGCCTCAAAGGCTATCGCCGAGGTCACGGGACTTTCGGCAGGCTCGGTCGTTCCCATGTCGGCGGTCGTTATGTGCCAGGGCTTCTGCGGTAAGGCGGAAACCAAAATGGAATATAACGGCGTCAGCTCATGTGAAATGGCGAAGCAGCTTTTCGGCGGCCCGAAGGAGTGTTCCTACGGCTGTATCGGACTCGGCGATTGCATGAACGCCTGTCAGTACGATGCAATACATATTTGCGACGGAGTGGCAAGAGTTGACCCGTCAATGTGTAAGGCGTGTAAGCAGTGCCTTAAAACCTGCCCGAACCATGTTATCAAGATGATGCCCAGGCATGAAGCCAAGGCGGCGAACCTTTGTGTTAACCATGAAAAGGGCGCAGTCACTCGTAAGGAATGCTCAAACGGCTGTATCGGCTGCATGAAGTGTGTCAAGGCGTGCGAATTCGGCGCTGTTGAGGTCAAGGACTTCTGCGCAAAGGTTGATTACAGCAAGTGCACCGGCTGCGGCAAATGCACCGAAGCATGCCCCGTTAAATGTATAAACCTCCTCACGCTTAACTGAAGCTTAAGGCAATACCGCACAATTAAGGCGCACGCCTTGCTTGAACATGTTCCCGTCATGTTGCACAAAAATTCCTTGACTTGCGACAGCAAGCCTGCAAAATTTTTGTACAACCTGACGAAAAATCTTACTGCGCAATCCGCACACCTAAATTGTGCGGTATCGCCTTAAAAAGGGAGAAAACAGCATGAAAAAGCTGATTTGCATTTTGCTAAGTGTTACGGTTCTGTTTTTAATGTCGGCTTGTAATGTTCAGCTGAATAAATCTGGCAATGTGAAAAGCGTTAAGATTGAAGAATGGGAAGTGTCAAAGCTTTATTCTGATGATGAAATTAAAGCCGCAATAAAGGCTTCAGAGGATTATTTCGAGAAGGAATTCGACGGATGTACGCTAACAAAAATCACATATGCCGGCGATAATGTTTCACTGAATGAAACAGCGTACAGAAAAGATAACGGCAGTGATTACGATAAGGTGATTGTTCTTTTGTCTTCGTTTGTCACCGATTCGTTTGGCGGCGACGGCTCACTGAATCCGAATTCGACATATGACAATTGGAACTGGATTATGGGAAAAAAGCAGGGCGACAAATGGGAACATATTGACCATGGTTATGCGTGAGTTGCATAGGAACTGCTGATGAGACCGAGCCGCAGTGAGACGCTGTTGCATTAGCGGCGGAGAGAGTGCATTCTTATCGGGTTTTAATTTCTTACGATCTCGAACAACTCATAAAAAGCAGTGGCCGATTGACCACTGCTTTTTCGGTTCATCACGGATTTACGCCATTTTTCAGTTCTTCGCAAAGCACGCCGAACTGCTCTATTGTCAGGGCTTCGGCTCGTAGGGTGCGATGTGGTCATCGCACCGAGAAATTTCGCCTTAATCTCGCCGTAAATTTCAACGAAGCATTTTGCCGAAACATTATCAAATACCTACCACCTCCAACATATAGCCCAAGCCAAAGAAAAAGAAAAAGAGGGGACAATCCAACATATAGTATGCAAAAACCAAAACCCCACCACATAGAAGAAATGGAGAATAAAGGGAACAAAGCAACGCCCGGAGGGGTTGGAGAGAACGGGAAGAAAAAAGGAAAAAATATGGAAAAAGGTGTTGACAAAAGGGATACGGTTTGATATAATAGCAAAGCTCACTTGAACAACGGCTCTGCGGAGCGGTCAAACAAGTGGGAGCTGCACCTTGAAAATTAAACAACGATTTATTAAGAAAACCCTTAAAGATTTCTTAAAGTTTTGTAAAACAAAACGTACTTTAAAACAGTAATAACTGGAAAGCCAGCAATGGCAAAAATGAGCGAATTAAGCTCTGAAAATGATTTAAGCACAGAGATGTGTTTGGATATAATTTTTAGAGAGTTTGATCCTGGCTCAGGACGAACGCTGGCGGCGTGCTTAACACATGCAAGTCGAACGATGAAATTATGAAGGAGGCTTCGGCCAACGGAATAATGGATTAGTGGCGGACGGGTGAGTAACGCGTGAGTAACCTGCCTTTCAGAGAGGAATAACATTTGGAAACGAATGGTAATACCACATAACATTACAAGACCGCATGATCATGTAATCAAAGATTTATCGCTGAGAGATGGACTCGCGTCCGATTAGCTAGATGGTGAGGTAACGGCTCACCATGGCGACGATCGGTAGCCGGACTGAGAGGTTGAACGGCCACATTGGGACTGAGACACGGCCCAGACTCCTACGGGAGGCAGCAGTGGGG
>CAVFTC010000053.1:0-13744 GCA_963625295.1 Bacteroides faecis | reverse complement strand
TCGCAAGTCAAGGAATTTTTGTGCAGCATGACGGAAACAGATTCAAGCAAGGCGTGCGCCTTAATTGTGCGGTATTGCCTTAAGAACAATCGGTTCGATCAATCCGATATGCTTGAATCATTTATAATAATCATTGACTGCTGTCTGTTCGGCGAGTCGCAGAACGCCTTGACGGTTGCCATTGCCTCTGCGGCCTCGAAGAATGAAATGTTGCTGTTTGAGTCAAGGTAAGAGAGAAGCTTTTGATAAATTTTTGAGCCGTTTGCAGCGTTTTCGGCGTTTATATAGCTGTCAAGCATTGCGCATATCAGCTTGCCCTGAATTCTCATTCCGTCCGAGCCGAGGGTTTTGCAATACCTGAAATATTTTATGAGCGTTTCTCCCTTTATGGTTTGGCTGCCCTTGGTTAGGATTAAGGTGTAATCGTCGGTTCTGTACTCGATCCGGTTGTCAACGGTGTATTCCAAGCCGTCCATATAATTTATTGCAAGAGCAAAGGTTTCTGCGTTTGAGCCGACATATTTGTTGATTTTTATGTTTTCCTTCTGCTCGACAGCCGAAACAAGACTGCCTGCGCCGCCCTCCTTGAGGGTCTGCGCATAGCTTTTGCCGTCGGAGGCTTTACCGTCGGGGTTAAGCGGACGGTCTTTCAGAACACAGTTGTCCATGTCCGCTTCGATTATGTGAATAAAATACATTTCCGAAAAGTCGTTTGACGAACAAAAAACAAGAAAATTCGTCTTTCCGCTAAGCGGAGTTGACGCAGCCGGCTGCTCCTGCGTAGTTGTTTCGTCCGATTCGGTCGTTGAATCCTTTGAAAAAATACTTTTCAGGGAAATCTCGTTATGCTTGAGTATTACGACCGCCGAAACCGAGCCGAACACAACGGCAAAAGCAAGAAACGCTAAAAAGAATCTCAAAAGATCGCCCTTTTTGTCCTGCTTGCTCGTTTTGAATTTGTGACCTCCGAATGCCATTTATATCACTTTCTTTTCAAAATTACTGTTGATTTTTCTTCAATATCCACCATGTTTGCGGCAACTCTGCCGTTGCCGAGCAGGTCATATGCGTCGCACCATTCGCTCTTTACATAATAGGTTATCGGGTGCGGATTGCTGTTTGAAATAACAAGAATGGCTTCATCGTCCTTCTTCCTTGAAAAAGCGACGCAGCCTGCGACTGCGGAAAGAATTTCAAGACTTCCGTCCTTGAAAACGGAGCTTGCGTTTCTGACCTCGCCGAGCTTTTTGTACCATTCGATAAGCTCGCCGTTCTCGCTTCCCCACGGGTAGCAGCGACGGTTGAACGGGTCTTTATAGCCCTGCATACCTGCCTCGTCACCGTAATAGATCGTCGGAACGCCCGGCAAAGCAAATTGCATTGCCGAAGCCGCCTTGAGAAGTCTTATGCCGTAGCGATAATCCTTTTCGTCAAGAGAATGTGTGCTCTGCCACTTTCTGTCACGGTAAGCGCAGCTTTCGCCCGCAAGTGCGGTTATCGCTCTCATCGTGTCGTGGGTCGAAAGGTGGTTCATCAGCACATCAAGCACTTCCTTGGGATAGTTTTCGACTATGCTCATGATCCTTGAAGCGAAAAGCTCTGCGTTTGCGTCACGGATAAAATCAATGACCGCTCCTGCAAACGGGTAGTTCATCACGCTGTCGAGCTGCTCGCCGAGCAGATATCGACGAAGTTTACCGTAGCTCGATTTGTTCGATGCGTCCTCCCAAACCTCGCCGAGAACAAGTCCGTCGGACTTTTCCTCCTTGACAGCCTTGCGAAATTTGTCGAGAAATTCGTCGGGAAGCTCATCCGCAACATCAAGCCGCCAGCCCGATGCGCCAAGCCTGAGCCACTTGCGTGCGATTCCGTTTTTGCCTGTTATATATTCGATAAAATCGGGGTTATCCTCGTTGACCTCCGGCAGAATTTTAATGCCCCACCAGCTCTCGTAATCGTCCGGCCATTTGTTGAACTTATACCAGTTATAATACGACGAATTTTCGGACTGATAAGCCCCCACGCTGTCGTAGCGTGAATAGCGGTTGAAATATCTGCTGTCGTCGCCCGTATGGCTGAAAACGCCGTCGAGCATGATTTTTATTCCGAGCCTTTCCGCCGATTTGCACAGCGACTTAAAATCATTTTCCGTGCCGAGCAACGGGTCGATTTTTTCGTAATCCGCCGTGTCGTAACGATGGTTGCTCTGCGCTTCAAATATCGGATTGAGATAAATGCAGGTCACGCCGAGGCTTTTGAGGTAGCCGAGCTTCTGCTCGATTCCCTTCAGGTCGCCGCCAAAATAGTCATTGTTGAGCACCTTGCCCTCGGCGGTCGGAATCCAGTACGGGTCAGCGTCTCTGTCGGTTCTCAGAATTCTGTCCGACGGGACATTTTGCTTTTTTGTGTCCGAGAAAGCGAAACGGTCGGGAAAAATCTGATAAATTATGCCGCCCTTGAGCCATTCGGGAGTGTGGAAATTTTTATCGTAAACCGTGAGCTGCCAGTCGTCGCCCTCGCCCTTGATTGCAGCGATTCCGTTGCCGGCGTGGTAGATTCGGCTTGTGCCCCACGAGGTGTCATATTCAAAATGATACATGTAAAGTGCGGCGTCCTCGGCGGTGAAATCAATTTTCCACCATTCCTCGCCGCAGCCCTCCATGCAGTCCCATTGCATGTTGATAAGGCTGTATTCCGCAGCCCCGGCCTTTTTAATTGCCAGCTTTGCGGCGTGACAGCAAAAATCACGGGGCAGAATTATGCGAAATGTAACCGTTTGACCGGTTTTTACTGCCCCGAAAATGCTTTTGTGATATTCTAATCTTGAGTTATACGGAATGTACATCAATCTGTCGAACCTTTGCTGCCCGTAGTGATTTCATCGGGCGTTTTTGTAACGATATTTTCAAAATATTTCTTGTCGATTTCCGTTTTATCCTCGGAAACCGTCGTATTTTCTGCGGCGTAGGGCGCTTCGGAAATTTCGAGCAAAGCGTCCGTTATCAGGAATCCCGCAACGACGAATATTACGAAGAAAACGGCAATAACAATGTACTTCACCACAGGCATCCAAGAGCTTTTTCTGTCCGTGCTGATGAAATATTTTTTATTGTCGCTGTAGGAGGAGCGGAACTCCGTGATACTGCGGCGGCGTTTATTATATTTTTGGTATTTTTCCATGCTTTTACTCCCGAGAGCGACATATAATATAATGTCGGCTCTTAAATTGGATTTACCATATTTTGATGGTTGAATACCGATTTTAACGATCCTATACTGTAATTAACAAGCTTATGAGGAGATGCGAAAATGGATATTCAACCGATAAGCAGCAATAAATTTATCGTTGGGTTAAGCTGCGACGAGATGAAAGACCTCGATATTACATATGATGAAATGGACTATTCCAACATTGAAACAAGGCGTGTGATATGGACGATTCTCGACACCGTTCGCCGTGACACGGGTCGTGATGTCGATCCCTCCGGCAACCTTATGATCGAGGCTGCGCCGGACACCGAAGGCGGCTGCCTTTTGATGTTCACCGTTGCAAGCGGCACGAACAAAAGGAGCGAAACCGTGATTTCAAAGGCGAACCCGACACGGATTTATGAGTTTGAAAAGCTTGACGATCTGCTTGATTTTATGCAATTTCTGCCCGATAACTCACGGCGAATATTCACGCTTGAAAATAAATACCGCCTTGAGCTTCCGACGGAAACGGCAACCGAGCTTCAACGAATGCTCAATGAATATGCAAAATCCATCGGCAAAAGCGGTCTTGCCGTCGCTCATACCCATGAGCATTGGCGAGAGCTTTAACCTCTAAGCGCTTCAATGGTTTTCGCAGGGTCGGGTGAGCCAAAGATTGCACTGCCTGCAACAAGGACATTTGCGCCTGCCTCAATGGCTGTCGGTGCGGTCGCTTCGGAAATTCCACCGTCAACCTGAATGTCAATATCAATGCCTCGCTCTGCACATTCCTTGCGCAGGGCGACAATTTTACCCATCATGTCACCCATGAATTTCTGACCGCCGAAGCCCGGCTCAACGGTCATGATAAGAACCATGCTCAGCTTGTCGAGATAGGGGAAAACCGTCTCAACGGGTGTGTTCGGTTTAACCGCAAGACCGGCTCTGCAGCCGCTTGAAATAATTTTATCAAGGGTTTCGTCAATCGGCGAATCCGATTCAACATGAAAGTCAATTATATCCGCACCGGCCTTGACAAAATCGTCAACATACTTGAGCGGCTCGCTTATCATCAGGTGGCAGTCAAAAATTTTGTCGCTGCATTTTCTTATGCACTTTACAACGGGCGCACCGAAGGTTAGGTTCGGCACAAAATGGCCGTCCATAACATCAATATGAATCCAGTCTGCGCCGCAGGCGTCCATGCGTGCGGTTTCCTCTCCCATTTTTGAAAAATCGCAGGAGAGAATCGACGGAGCGATAAGTATCATAAGAAGCACCCTTCCATTCTGTGTAAATCAAAATATATTATATAATTAAATGCGCCCGAGGTCAAGAAAAAATCAAACGCTTATTAAGGCAATACCGCACAATTGGGGTGTGCGAATTGCGCAGTAAGATTTTTCGTCAGGTTGTACAAAAATTTTGCAGGCTTGCTGACGCAAGTCAAGAAATTTTTGTGCAGCATGACGGAAACAGCTTCAAGCAAGGCGTGCGCACCAATTTGTGCGGTGTTGCCTTAAAGATAATCTTTTATTTCCGAGAGTGAGCAAACGGTGAAATCGGGCAAATCCGAGTGTTCGTTTGTCAAATTGTGGTCGTACCAGCAGGTTTTCATTCCAAACGCTGCGCCGCCCTCGATGTCTGCGGTCAGCGAATCGCCTATCATCACCGTTTCTGACGGCGCAATCGGGCGGATTTTTTCAAAGCACCGTTCAAAAAATTCCTTTTTCGGCTTGGGAAAACCGATTTTCTCCGAGATAAAAATTTCGTCGAGATATTCGGTCATTCCGGCGTTTCCGAGCCGTTTTATCTGCTGCGCATACGAAGCGTTGCTTGCCGCACAGACAAGATATTTGCCGTGAAGATATTTAAGCAGCTCAAGCGCACCGTCAACCGGCTCGGCGCTCTCGGTCAGATGGGAATAAAACACATTTTCAAACTCAACGCCGTCAACCTCAATGCCGAGCAGGGCAAAAATCATGTTCCAGCGGCAGGCGTAAAGCTCCTCCTTGGTCAGCTCACCCTTTTCGATTCTGAGCCAAAGACGGTTGTTTATCACGTTAAATGTGTCAAACATCGAATCTTCAAAATTCAGTCCGTAGTCTGCAAACGCCTTTTTCATCGACCAAAGAGCACATTTGTTGAAGTCCAGCAGCGTGTTGTCAATGTCGATAAAAACAGCCTTGATATCATTCATAAAATCACCGGAATTATTGTAGCACATATCGCCGCCGAATTCAATCAAAAATTCGCTATTGGCAAAAACATTTTTATCGACAATTTCGCAAAATAAAATAGAGTATCATCATCTAATATCTATTTCATCCTGCCTTGGATAATAGCATAAAGATGCCATAAGTCAATGACATTGCCCTAATGAGGGCTTTTTGACTATTTACAAAACATGACATTTTTGCTATGATATATACTGTATTAGGGCGATACCGCACAATTTAGGTGTGCGGATTGCGCAGTAAGATTTTTCGTCAGGTTGTATAAAAATTTTGTAGGCTTGCTGACGCAAGTCAAGGAGTTTTTGGGCAACATGACGGAAACATATTCAAGCAAGGCGTACTCCTTAATTGTGCGGTATTGCCTTAGATAATCGTTCAATTCATTCGTTTAGCAAAGGAGACTGTGTATCATGTCAACAAAACCGTTCGGAGGCTCAACTCCTCAACCCGATCATATTTTTATCAGCATCGCCGACGATGCCAAAACAACGATGAATATCACTTGGAGAACAAGCGTTGATGTTAAAAGCGGTTATGTTCTTTACCGTGAGGACGGCTCGGACGAGGTTAAGCGCACCGACGCCGACACCGATGTTTTCAAGAGCGATGTCGATGTTAGCAATATGTTTTGGGTAAAGCTCACCGGGCTTAAGCCCGATACAAGGTATTTTTACACCTGCGGTAACGACGAGTACAGAAGCGAGGAATTCAGCTTTACAACAGAGCCTGAAAATCTTACGAAATTCAAGTTTATCTGTGTTTCCGACCAGCAGAAGGGCGACCTGATAAGCCCCGATTATTCATACTTTACGGGAATTCTCAAAAAGGTTCTTGCTGAAAATCCGGACGCAAGATTTATACTCACCGGCGGTGACAATACGAACTGCGGACAGCATGAGGTTCAGTGGAACGGAACATTTGACGGCATGAAGGGCATTGTTGAGAGCATTCCTTTTCAGATGGCTCTCGGCAACCATGACAACAGGGGCTTCAGAGATCCGGTAAACGAAACAGGCAGATATTATGCCGAGCCTGCCGAGTTCTTTGACAATCAGTTCAGAGGCTCATATGCCTATGACGGTCCGGAGAGTTGGAAAACCGAAAACTATACCTTCAACTACGGCAATGTCCATTTCCAGATGATCGGAATCAACGGTCCGGAGGATGTTAACGAGTGGATGATAAACGATATGAACAAAAACCGCAGACAGTGGAACATCGGTACATATCATTTTCCGATCTGCTATTCAGGCTCAAACTGCGCCAACTACGACGCTTATCCCATGATGACCGAGGGCTTTGAAATGCTCGATGTTGTTTTCTCCGGTCATGAGCACAATTTTTCACGAAGCTTCCCGAGAAGAAGCGAAGAGCTTTTTGAGCGCCCGTCGCAGGGTACGGTTCACTATATGCTCGGTAACTCAAACCAAAACCCTCCGGGAACAAGAGCACTCTCCAAGGTTTGGCATTCCGCATTCTACTGTGAGGAAGAGCCTGTTTCGGTTGTCGCAATCGTCGAGGTTGACGGCGACAAAATGACACTCACCTCGAAAATTGTCGAGGACGGCAGAATCGTTGACCGATGCACTATCGACAAGGGCAGAGACGAGATCACACCGTATGCCGTTGCGCCGAAATTCAATCAGACAAGAATGACATTCAAGGGCGCACTTATGGGTCTTTGCCAGTACCCCGTCCCCTGCGAAAGCATTGACGGAATGTGGTACGCTTGCTTCGGCACGCTTATCGGCTACATCGGCGGCTATGTCCACAAAGAAAAGGGCAAAATCACCCTTGAGGTTTACGGCAAAAGGGTGGAATTTTTTGAAAACAGCGACAAGACAATTGTAAACGGCGAAGAAAAAACGATCTGTGCCAAGGTTCTCCGACTTCACGACCAGCTTTATATGCCGGCTCCGGCTTGCGAGCTTTTTGATATGAGATGGGCATACGCAAAGAGAAACAACTTTATCTCATTTGAACATGAAAATGAGGACAGACCGATTACCGTACAGCCGTAATTGACAAAAGAAAGCACTTGTTGTATAATAAAGACAGTACCGCACAAACGGAGTTGATGACATGGCAAAGAAAAAAGCAGAACAAGCAACTGGTATTGATCTTAACGACGCTCAGAAGCGCATGGATCAGTATGTTAAAGCCTGCGATAAAGCAAAAAAAGGCAAGGCTACCGCTCTTTCAATGATCGGTATCACCGTGCTTTGTCTTTTGATTCTTCTTATTGTCAGCCTTAAAATGAGCGGAATCGGATTTGTTAATACCGTCAATGTCAACACGGGGGAAACCTCTGTTGCCCGTGCCGATGAGGTTCAGGGAACAAGGCTTGCCGACATTGTAACGGCGGAATAAAGGCAATACCGCACAAAATCGAATATAAATCTATCGGCAGTAGCATTTTCACTACTGCCGATTTTCTTTAAGGCAATACCGCACAATTGAGGTGTGCGGTATCGCCTTAATATATTTGCAAATTTGACAGGAAATCCTGCATACCGTCCTTTATCTTGTCCTTCACGGCGTCAAAATCGATCGTTACGGTTACCGAGCGCAACGAACCGATATCCGTAATTTCTCCCTCGGCGACGATAAAGCCGCACTTTTTGCCCTCGAGGTCGAGTGTGTATTCCCCTGCCGGAAGCTTTGCGGCGAAATCGCCCGAAGCGTCGGTCATCAGCCTGTAAACCGTGCCGTCCTGCTTGCTCGTTACCGTGAAATCAATCGCCTTATTCGGTGTGATTTTCGCCCATTCAAGATGCCCCTTTACCGTGCCGTAGCTTTCGCATTCCTTGATCGCCGCTTCAACGGCAAGCTGAGCGTTCACCATTCGCATTGTTCCCGTCGGGAGGTGAAGCTCGGAGCTGCTGTCCGCAACCTCATATTTTGTATTCGCCTCGTCGCAGACAAAATGCTTGACCTGTGCGCCCGTGAAGGCCGGATTAACGCTCCAGACAAGCGATGCGATACCGGTAACTATCGGAGCAGCCATTGATGTTCCGTTAAGATATGCATATGCGGTTTTGTTGTATTTGCTGTCATCGCCGTAATAGTATGCGCTGTAGATATCGCAGCCCGGGGCACAGATAGAAACCTGACTTCCGCCGTTTGAAAAGTCCGCCTGTTCATAGGTGTTTTTACCGTTAAACTTTGCCGCCGCAACAATAATGATACGGTCAACAATATCCTGCGGCGTAACGCCCTTAACGATTTTAACGGCATTGTCAACCGTTACCGGACAAAAAGTACCGTTGTTGCTTGCGTCAACAGCATAGGATAATTCGTCATCCTTGTAAACTCCGTTACCTGCCGACTGACAGCAGATAAAATCATAGCCTCGTTGAAGCATTTTTGCAATGTAATATGAGGAAAATTTAGCTTCGACATCCTTAACTATTTGCAGCCTATCGGTCTTATCACCCAACGAGTTGCTGCTGCCAAGCGAGAAGTTGACAACCCTTGCTCCTGCACGAACGGCGTTGACAAATCCGGTCATAATTCTTGCGTCGTTGCTCCATTGTTGACCCTTATCCTCGTCCGCCTGCCAGTCAATGCAAATAAGCCTGCCTTCACGGACGATTCCCGCTATACCCTTTTCATTATCCTGCTTAGCTCCGATAATTCCGGCAACATGATTGCCGTGATATGACGGGATGTTGTTTTTCTCAAAAAATTCATTCGGGAAAACGATTTTACCCTCAAGATCCTCATGCGTAGGATCAACACCCGTATCCACAATTCCAACATCTATATCGCTGAAATATTCGTCATAATCCCATGCCTTGTCGATATCGGTCGCCCTGATCCACCAGTTTGAAAAACTAAAGCTGCGTTCCAGAGCATCGTCGTCCCAGTCGGCGAATGACCACGGGTCATTCGGAACATAGTCGGGCGTTATCTCTTCCGCCAGTGAGCAGCTTGCGAATTCGACCTTATCGTTCTGCATAAGCTCGTCGCACAAATTGTTGATTTCGTAAAAATCCGAACGCTCTATCTTAATTTCATATTCGTTCATGAAATCGACTCTGCCGACAATTTCGCCGCCGAGCGAATCAACCACCCTTTTCTTGTCGGCAAGGGTTGCGTTGTCGCTGAAAAACACTGTTACAGCGTCGTTTATATATGTTGTTGAGTCCTCAAAAGTCGATACGCTCTCCTCCTCCGGCTCATAAAAAACATCGTTTTCGTCTTCAAACTGCTCAACGGTTTTTGAGTTAATTTCAACCGTCTTTGCTGTTTCCTTTTTCGCCGCAGCGGCTTGCGTTTTTTCCGTTTTGATTGATTTTTCCTCGTTTATCAAGCTGCTTTGAGCCGTCGACTCTGCCGCAATTTGAGTCTCCCTCGCAAGCTTAACGCCCACCATCGGCGAGCCTGCGGCAATAATCATCGCCAATGCTGCCGAAAATATCGAGCTTAAAAGCTTTTTCTTTTTCATTTCAAATCACCCTACAGACAATATTACTATTCTAAGCAGTTAAAGTCAATGATGATTTTAAACAAAAATTATGATTTGCCAAACTTTTTTATAGAGAATATATAGATTTTTAAAAAGATGTATGCTATTATATATGTATATTTAAGGCAGCACCACACAATTTGGGTGTACGACAAAAATTCGGAGGGCTGAATATGACGGTAAAAGAAATCATTGATATACTTGAGGGACACATTATTTACGGCGAGGATCTGCTTGACAGGGAGGTATTTACCGCCTGCGGCAGCGATATGATGAGCGACGTGCTTGCTTTCGTTAAAGAGCAAGCGGTTTTGCTGACGGGCCTGGTCAATCCTCAGGTTGTCAGGACTGCTGAAATGATGGACATGAGCTGTATCGTCTTTGTTCGCGGCAAGTCGCCGGATTTGGATATGATCGACCTTGCCGAGCAGCGTGACATCGTTCTCATCGGAACAAAGCTTGAAATGTTCACCTCCTGCGGTCGCCTTTACGCTCACGGGCTAAGAGGAGGCAGTGGAAAATAATGGACGAATTAAAGCTGCACTATGATGTGAACGCTTACGACTTCACTCAGGCAGGCGAAGCCTCCGGCAAGCTCAAGCGTTCGTTAAAGGAGCTTGGCTTCAGCCCTGCCGTTACAAGAAATGTTGCAATATCCGTATATGAGGCGGAAATAAACATGGTAATTCATGCCGAGGGCGGAGTTATCGACGCAACAGTCACGCCGGACTGCATAACCGTTGTGCTGGCGGACAAGGGACCCGGAATTCCGGACATTGAGCTTGCCATGAAGGAAGGCTATTCGACCGCCCCCGAAAATGTTCGTTCGCTCGGCTTCGGAGCCGGAATGGGTCTGCCGAACATAAAAAAATATACCGATGAAATGAAAATTGACACCGTGCTCGGAAAGGGCACAACAATAACATTGAAGGTTTACAACAAATAGCAAGGAGAAGCTTATGGATACCGTTTTTCATTCGGTTAGTCTCAATAAACAGAAGTGTCTCGGCTGCATGAACTGCATAAAACGATGCCCTACCCAGGCGATAAGAGTTCGCCACGGCAAGGCAACTATCATTTCCGAAAGATGTATCGACTGCGGAGAATGTATACGCATCTGTCCGCATCACGCAAAAACAGCCAAAAGCAACAGCATTGAGGACATTGAAAAATTTAAGTATAAAATTGCGCTCCCCGCACCGTCGCTTTACGGTCAATTCAACAATCTTGACGATATCAATTACATATTAACGGCTCTTACCGAGCTGGGCTTCGACAAGGTTTTTGAGGTTGCAAAGGGTGCAGAGCTTGTCACGGACGCAACGAAAAAGCTCCTTAAAAAAGGCAAGCTGAAAACGCCCGTCATCTCCTCTGCCTGCCCTGCCGTGTGCCGTCTGATAAGAATTTCCTATCCGCACCTTATCGACAATTTGCTTGAATTGAACACTCCGATGGACGAGTCCGCTCGCCTTGCAAGGCTTGAGGCAAGGGCGGAAACGGGGCTTGACGACAGCGATATCGGCGTTTTCTTCATCACGCCGTGTCCCGCAAAAATAACTGCGATAAAAAATCCGCTCTGCTCCGAAAAGTCCGACATTGACGGAGCTATTGCGATAAACTACATTTATCCGCTTCTGCTCGGCAAAATGGATCATCTCAAAAATCTGAAAAGCCTTGACGAATCCGGAAAAACAGGCGTCGGCTGGGCAAAGAGCGGCGGCGAAGCGTCGGCATCTCTGAGCCGCAAATATATTGCTGCCGACGGAATTGAAAATGTCATAAAAATTCTTGAGGAGATCGAGGACGAAAAGCTAAACGACATTGAATTTATAGAGCTGAACGCCTGCACGGGCGGCTGCGTCGGCGGTTGCCTGACCGTTGCCAACACCTTTGTGGCAAAAACAAGGCTTGCCATGCTCAAAAAGAACCGTCCGATCTCATGCAATTATATCGAATCGGAGAATGTGCCAAGCGAAATGCTTTGGCAGGAAAATCTTCAGCCGTATTCCGTGCTGAAGCTTGCCGACAATGTCACCGACGCAATGAAGCTCATGAGTCAGGTTTCGGAAATGGTGAAAAACTTCCCCGGTCTTGACTGCGGAACCTGCGGTGCGCCAACCTGCCGTGCGCTTGCCGAGGACATTGTACGGGGTTATGCAAAAATAGACCACTGCGTTTTTCGACTGAAGGCGGAAATGAGCAGCACAATGCCGCTTAATGAGAATGAAATTGAAAAATTCATTCCCGTTCCGTTCCGTGAAATTATTGATGAGGAGAAGCTGAAATGGACATAAAAACACTCAAGGAAAAGCTTGATTTGACGCTCGTCTGCGGCGAAGATCTCGAAAGAGAGGTAACGGGCTGCTATTGCGGCGACCTGCTCAGCTGGGTAATGTCAAGGGCGCAGGAGGGTGACGCATGGCTTACAGTCATGGGCAATGTCAACTCGATCGGAGTTGCCGTGCTTGCGGATGTTGCCTGCATCATTCTGACAGAAAATGCCGCGCTTGACGACGAAGCCCTCAAGCGAGCCGAGCAGAACGGCGTAACTATCCTCACAACAGCAAAGAATTCCTATCAGGTTGCCGCAGAAATTTCAAGGCTGATTTAAAATGGGACTTTATTACGACCTTCATCTTCACTCGTGCCTTTCGCCCTGCGGCGACAATGACATGACGCCGTATAACCTTGTCAATATGGCGAAGCTTCTCGGCTTAGACATAATAGCTCTGACCGACCACAACACTGCGCAAAACTGCCGTGCGGCAATAACGGCAGGTGAAAAAATAGGCCTGACGGTCATTCCGGGTATGGAGCTTTGCACCTCGGAGGAGGTTCATGTCGTATGCCTGTTTGACGAGCTGACTCAGGCCGAGGCTTTTTCCGAATATGTTCTTTCGACCGTCCCTCCAATCAAAAACCGACCGGATATTTTCGGCGAACAGCTCATCATGGACGACGGCGACGGAATAATCGGAACGCAGGAGCTGCTGCTGACGACGGCAAGCGGAATAAGCATTGAGAATGCCGTAAAAACCGTCGGCGAATACGGCGGCGTATGTTACCCGGCGCATATCGACAGGAATTCATACAGCGTCATCTCCAACCTCGGAGCGATAACGCCGGAAATGAATTTCAACGCCGTTGAAATGACGGAGCGAGCCGACAAAAACGAGCTTGCCGAAAAATATCCGATAATAAAAAATATGCCCGTCATTGTCAGCTCCGATGCGCATTATCTCGAAAACATGAAAGAGGCCAAGCACACGCTTCCACTCTCCGTGAATTCCGCCAAGGCGGTCACACAGTATTTCAAAGCACTTTAAGGCAAATACATCTTGACAATTCAAAGGGCTTAGCATATAATAAAGATACAAAGAGTGGTGCTGCCGATAGACGGTTACGCCCTCACGAAAAGTTATTTATTAAAGAATAACCGTTCTCATTGGCGTGGGGCGGTTATTTCTTTTTTACTGTATATATGTAACCCGTTGCAAAAAGCACTATAATAGCCATTATAACAAGATACTCCATACAATCACCCCCTAACGAGGGCAAAGAGTGTAACCGCCTACCGTAAATGGTAGCACCACGAGAACATTATATATAACACCGCCGAGCTTGTCAATGCTTGAACGGCTTGAACGGCTCAAATTTCTTCTTGACAAATTAAATCTCATGGCATATAATAAAAATACAAAGAGTGGTGCTGCCGATAGACGGTTACGCCCTCGTGAATAAAGTTAAAGAATAACCGCATCATTTGGTCGTGAGGGCGGTTATTTCTTTTTATATGCGAGAACTGCAACAAATACCGTCACAAGTCCGATAATTACAAGCTCGA
>CAVFTC010000052.1:0-14256 GCA_963625295.1 Bacteroides faecis | reverse complement strand
CTTTATGTGGGACAATATTTTAAATAATTCGGAAATAAAGGATTTTCCACAGGATGTTATTGACAGAATTAAAGCTCAAAAAAATTTTACAGGTTCATTGTCAGACAAAGAAAACGAAGAAATATACAATTTTTATTTTGAGTTATCTGTTGCCGAAATAATTTTAAATAAAGAAGATGCTGCGGTTAATGAAGAGGATATAAACAATACAAGAAATAAATTTTCAAAGAAAAATAACATTTCACTTGATAATTTAAGTGAGTATGTCACGGAAGATGATGTATATTACACTGCCGCTATGGACAAACTAAAGCCGATCTTAATTGCGTATGCAAAGATTATAAATTAAGATAATCGGGGATAAATGAATGAGCGGAAGAATAATTGAGTTTGAAAACAGGCCGAGTGTTATAGCCTATGCGGCGGTCGTCGGGAAAAAAGAAGGGGAGGGGCCTCTCGGAAAATGCTTCGATATGGTTCTTTCCGATGACCGCTGCGGACTCGACACATGGGAGAAGGCGGAAAGCCATATTCAAAAGGTTGCTGTAGGACTTGTACTTGACAAATCGGGAAAAAAGAGCGAAGAAATTGACGGAATCTTTGCCGGAGATCTGATAAATCAATGCACAGGCTCGGCATTCGGCATTCGTGAATTCGGGATTCCGTATTTCGGAGTTTACGGCGCATGCTCGACCTCGGTTCTTGCGATGATAAACGCTGCTGTTTTTGTCGATTCGGGTAAGATGGACATTGCCGTATCCTCGACCTCGTCCCATTTTTGCTCGGCGGAAAAGCAATTCAGATTTCCGCTTGAATACGGCGGTCAGCGTCCGCCGACAGCTCAATGGACTGTTACGGGCGCAGGGGCGGTGATGATATCCTCGCAGCCGGAAAGGAACAGTCCTCGCATTGAAAAAGCGATCCTCGGTAAAATGGTCGATAAGGGGATTGTGGACGCCGGAAATATGGGCGCTGCAATGGCTCCTGCCGCCGCAGACACAATAGCGGCATTTTTGACCGAGACACAGACCTCTGCCGACAATTATGACCTGATCCTAACCGGCGATCTCGGAAGGGTCGGCTCCGAGCTTTTGTATGACCTGCTTGAAAAGGAATTTAACATTGATATAAGAGAGAAGCATAACGATACGGGGCTTATGATGTATTACCCCGATGAGCAGGATGTTCATTCCGGCGGAAGCGGCTGCGGCTGCTGTGCAAGTATATTATGTTCAAAGATTATGAGCGAGTTGAGCGCAGGAAAGCTTCATAGGGTGCTCGTCGTTGCGACGGGTGCGCTTCTATCCGCAGTTTCGCCGTTTCAAGGGGAGAGTATTCCCGGAATTGCTCACGGAATTCTACTGACGGGAGGTAGGACATGAAAAATTCACATTATGCAAAGCTCTTTATGAAGATGGCAAAATACGACTGCACGCTTCTTACCGTGCTCGGAGCTGCAAAATATGTTTTGGTTGCGGCTGCTGTGATAAACACCGTTCTTTCGGGTGTGTGCATTGTTTCGGCGATGAAAAAATAACACTTGTAAAATGTCTTTCCTTGTGTTAAAATATATGGCAAAGGGGGACTTTACAATGAAAGATCTTAAGCTCAACGCATACAAAATTGATGAAATTCAGTTTGTTAATAAAATTAAGGGCAATACTAAAATCGAGCTGAAGAACAGCTACTCGTACAATGTAAGATACACCAACAACAATATCTGTGAGGGTAAATTTACCGTTACCATCACGGACAAGGAAAACCCGGAGCTTTTCTCGGTTAAGCTTGTTCTTGCCGGAATCTTCTCTTATCCCGACGATCTCGCAAGGGAGCTTATCCATATTCAGACCTATAAGGAGCTTTTCCCGTATGCAAGGGCGTTTATTACAACAATAACCGCTAACGCAGGTATTCAGCCTATAATGATACCGGATATGGATATCGAAAACCGTGAAATCTACCGCTTCGATAATCCCAATAAACAGAACTGATAAAATTTTCCGCAGTTGATTTTGACTGCGGATTTTTTTTAACATAATTATCCAATAATGCCGTGTTGCCTTAATTTTGCACAAATAAAATTGACATATTATTTTTTTCGTGTTAAAATTATTCAAACAGTTCGCACAATCTGAGTGTGCGAATTACGCAAGGCTTGCACCGTGATTTGTGCGGTGTTGCCTTATAATAACCACAGGAAGGTGTATCTTTTGAAAACCACTTTATTTTCACGCATCGCTTATAAGCTGATGACAATTATTATTGCCATCTCCTACACATTAACCCCGTATGTCGGTCCGTCTAACGATGACCCGATTCAGACGAATGAGCAGACGGGAGCAAATCTTACTGCCGTTATGTGGGCAGATCCTCAGTTCTCCAACTATATCATTAAGCGTGCAAAGTTTTTTGACGCCGCTTGCGAGGATGTTACATACAATGTTGACGGTAAGGTTGACGCCATTCTTAACGCAGGTGATATCGCCGAAAACGGACTTCTTTGCGAATATCAGTATGTTGCCGAGAAGCTTGCCGGAGCGAGAACGAAATGCTTCCTTAACACGGTTGGAAACCATGATGTAAGGCTCAAGCTCAGCTACAAAGCCACCGTTAAGAACTTTACCGGCTTTACAAACACGCTCAACAAATCTGTAGGCAGCGATTTCACAATGGAGGCACTCCATTACTCGTATGAAATCAACGGCTATAAGTTTATCGTTCTCGGAACGGACAGAACCGAGTTTGAAGAGTCATATATCAGCGAGGCTCAGCTTTGTTGGCTTGATGCACAGCTTACCGAAGCTTCAAAAAGCGGAAAGCCCATTTTTGTTATGATCCATCAGCCGCTTAAGCTGACTCACGGACTTCCCGACACATGGAACAGCCCGATCGATTCCGCAGGCTCGGTAGGCGATCAGTCCGATTCGCTCAAATATTTCCTTAATAAATACGACAATGTTTTCCTTATTACAGGTCATCTTCACACCGGAATCGGTCAGTATACATATGAAAAAATCGGCAGCTTCCATTCAATTAACCTTCCGTCGCTTACCATTGACAACAAGGACGGCGAATGTAACGACAACGGCATAGGCTTCGTAATGGAGGTTTATGACAATCATGTTCTTTTCAGAGCAAGAAACTTTGCAAAGGGAGTTTATATTCCGGATTACGATATTGATATCCCGGTAGAATAAAGACAATACCGCACAAATTGTGCACATGCCTCAAGCATTATAATTTTATCAGGAGGGCGTTTTATGGAAATCGTCAGAAAAGAGTATTCCTATCCTTCTGCCACGGGTGTGGCTGATATTTTTGCAAGAAGCTGGGCACCTGCCGACGGCAAGATTAAGGCCGTTGTTCAGGGCGTTCACGGTATGGCGGAATTCGGCGAGAGATATGAGGAATTTGCAACCGCTCTTTGCAATGCAGGCTTTGCGTTCATCATGAACGATCATATCGGTCACGGCAAATCCGTTGCGCAGGACGGAGTCAAGGGCTATTTCGGCGGCGAAAAAAATGCCTTCGGAAAGGGCTTCGTTGACGACGCTCATCAGCTCACCCTTATCGCAAAGGATGAGTTCAAAAAGCCGGTTATAATCTTCGGTCACAGCATGGGCTCATTCGTCACAAGGAGCTATATCACAAAATATGCCGATGATGTTATCGCCGCCGTGATTTGCGGAACAAGCGGTAAAAATCCGGGAGCGGGCGCAGGAATTCTCGTCGCTTCTCTCATATCAAAGGTTAAGGGCGAAAAGCATCCGAGCAAGCTTATTGATAAAATTGCTTTCGGCACATACAATAAGCGCACTCAGGGCAGAACGCCGTTTGACTGGCTTTCAAGGAATACCGAAAATGTCGATTGGTACATCAGAAATGACGATTGCGGCTTCCTCTTTACGGCTTCGGGCTACAAAAATATGTTTGAGCTTCTGGATTCCGTTTCTTCGGACGGCTGGTACAGAAAGGTTCCGAAGGAGCTTAAAATTCTTCTCATCGCAGGTGAGGAGGATCCCGTCGGCGCATATTCAAAGGGTGTAAACGAGGTGTTCGGGAAGCTCAAGTCAACGGGACATAACAATGTTCAGTGTAAGCTCTACAAGGATGACAGACACGAGATACTCAACGAGCTTGACAGACAGCATGTTTATGACGATGTTATCGGCTTCTGCGACAGCGCTGTAAAATAAGGAGATAGAGCAATGCTTTCAATCTACAATTTTGCGAAATCGCTTTTTTATAGGGTCTTCGCCGTGCTTATCGCTCTTTTAATGACCTTGAGCAACGGCTTGAACGGCTTTTTCAACGGTGATATTTACAAATATGAGTCCAATTCAAAGGTCGTAGGACTTGAAACTCTTGAGCGTGCTCAGGGCGTTACGACCGACGGCGAGTATTGGTACTTCAGCGGCAAGACCTCGCTTGTTAAGATCGGCTTTGACAATCAAACGGTTTATGCCTACAACTACAAGGCGTTGACCGATGAGCTTGTTGAGAAATACAATTCGAAGCATATCGGTGGAATAAGCTACTTTAACGGCCTTATTTATGCCTCGCTTGAGGATAGTAAGGCTTGGAATCATCCGGTGATTGCGCTCTATGATGCCGAAACTCTCGAATTTACGGGCGAAGCGCATGAAATGCCGACAGAGTATCTTTCAAGAGGTATTCCGTGGGTCAGCGTCGATGCGGCAAACGGCTTGCTCTATTCCTCATACAGCAAGACTGCTGAGGTGATCTATTGCTTCGACCTCGAAACATTTGAATATACCGGTGAAATTACACTTTCAGCCCCGATCGACGCCATACAGGGCGGCGAGGTTTACGGAGGTAAGCTTTATGTCGGTACAAATGACAGCACAAGAGCGGTTTATTCGATCGATGTCAAGACCGGCAGAACCGAAAAGCTTTTTGACAGAATAATGTATCAATGGAAGTGGATCGATAACTTCGGCGGAGAAGGCGAGGATGTGACGGTTTGTCCGATGGAGGACGGAACAGTTATACATGCTCTTGATGTCGGTGCATTGTTTATTGACTCCAACCTCAGACATTATAAATGGAATGTATAGATAAATACCGCACACCTCAAATGTGCGGTATTGCCTTAATAGAAAGGGGATCGTAATGACTCACACAAGAAAAATAATATCTGTGCTGCTTACCGTTGCTCTGCTTGCGGGCTGCATCGGCTTGAATGTTAACGCAGCCGAAAGTCTGCTTCTTCCGGATTACACAATGACAAGTGCTCAATGGGACGAATATTGGAGCACTGTTGAGGGCGACAATACGCAAATTGCGCTTACTCCCGGTGCGGACGCAACCGAGCTTAATTTTAACTGGCATTCCGAGAGAAAGCTTTCCTTGCCGATGATAAAGCTGGCTGATAACGAGAAGATGGAGAATGCAAAAATTTTCTGCGGTTATATCACGCTTGCCGACAATGATCAGCAGACTAACCGTGTTACGGTAACGGGACTTGAGGAGAATACGAAGTATTATTATTCATATTCTTTAGGTAAAGATAATTGGAGCGAACCGAACTTCTATATAACCCGCTCTACGGATTCCTTCAAGGCTCTTCTTATCGGCGATGTTCAGTGCTCAGCCGTTGACGACGGAACAGGCTACAAGGACGCCACAAATTGGAACACAACGCTCAACACTGCCTTGAAGAAGTATCCTGATACAAGCTTCATCATCTCGTGCGGCGACCAGACGCAGACGGGCGCAAGCGCAACGGAATGGGCGGCTACGCTCTCACCCAAGGCATTGCGCAATCTTCCGATGGCTACGACCATAGGCAATCATGACCACAAGGGCACGACATATCAGCACTATGTGAATAATCCCAACTCTCAGCTTGTTTCCACCAGCAAGACGGGAACGCCTTATTGGTTCAGGTATGGCGATGTTCTCTTTGTCGTTTTCAATACGACGAACGCAAATGTCTTTGAAAGTCATGCGCTGGCGGAAAGGGCAATACTTGCAAATCCCGATGCAAAATGGAGAGTCGCACTTTTTCATCATGATATTTACGGCACGGGTCATCATGCGATTGACAATGACAATTATATGCTCCAGGGCGTTTATTCCGCAATTATGGACAAGTTTGAATTTGACCTTGCCTTTGACGGTCATGAGCATTACTACGGCCGCTCATATAATATGCTCAACAACGAAAAGGTTGAGCTTGACTATACCGCCGACAAGGTGACCGACCCCGACGGAACGCTCTATATCACAACAGCTTCGGCCTCGGGCAAAAACCGAGTTTATGACGAGCCGTATGACCATTCGTGGATAAACTACAGCTACATGAGCCCCGAGCTTATCTATTCGGAGGTGGAGTTCACAGACACAACATTTAATATCAAAACCTATACCGTCGAGGAGGACAAGCTCATTGACGAATATACGATTGAAAAGACCGATTTCACATATTCCGATATCGACGCTTCCGAAACGCTTTTGAGCACCGACGCTCTCAACAGAGTACTCAAGCACTTTATGGGCGACTATTATGTTATCTTTGAGGTCTTTGACAAGGCTGTAAGATACCTTTGGAATGTAATTTCGTCGATCGTCAAATGAGGTTAATAAAATGGAATTTAAGACCTCAGATGTAATAAAAAAGCTTGAAAAACCTATTCTTTCCTACAAGGATATTCCTTATAATGCCGCTCTCGTGTTCAACGCCGGCGTTGTGAAATACATGGACAAATATGTAATGATGTTTCGCAACGATTACGGGGATTACGAAAAGCAAAGGCTTGATGGAACGAATATCGGGCTTGCCTACAGCGACGACGGGATTCATTGGACGGCTTGCGAAAAGCCTTGCTTTATGCTTGAGAACGATGAGATTGAACGAGCCTACGACCCGAGATTGACGGTCATTGACGGTGTTTGCTATGTGTGCTTTGCCGTTGACACAAAGCACGGGCTTCGTGGCGGAATTGCGTCAACGACCGATTTTGAAAACTTTGAAATTCAAACAATGACATTGCCCGACAACAGAAACATGGTTTTGTTTCCCGAAAAAATCAACGGACTTTATACAAGGCTTGAAAGACCGATGCCGGTTTACTCCCGCGTAAAAAAAGATACCTTTGATATCTGGCTGTCTCAGTCGCCCGACATGAAATTCTGGGGAAATTCAAGGCTTGTCATGGGTGTTGAGGATGTTCCGTTTTCAAACGGCAAAATAGGTCCCGCTGCACCGCCGATAAAAACCGAAAAGGGTTGGCTTACGACCTTTCATTCCGTTTGGGTTGACCCGGCGAGGGGCAAAAACGGCTGGGAGGATAAATGGCAGAAGCAATATGTTGCCGGAATAGCCCTGCTAAGCCTTGACGACCCGTCAAAAGTAATAGGCATTTACCATAAACCGCTTATTGCCGCCGAGCTTCCGCACGAAAAGGACGAGGGCTTCAGAACAGATGTTATTTTCCCGGGCGGAATGATACTTGAGAACAACGGAGAGGTAAAAATCTATTACGGTGCAGCGGATACCGTCGAATGTCTCGCAACGGCGAGTGTTGAGGATATCATCAAGCTTTGTCTTTAAGGCAGCACCTGCTGAAAAAAATAATATTGCTTTAAACAGGCAGTTCGATAGTTTGTCGGGCTGCCCGATTTTTATCTTTATTGATTAGTCAGAAAAGCTACGGCAGGCATATTGCTTCCTGTCAATCGGCAGTTCCTTTCTCTTGTGTCTGGTTTTGGCAGATTATACAATATTTTGTGGAAATTAAGAGAAATATGTTATATGTTTTTCATCCGATTCTATTGACAGGGTGTATAAATTAAAGTATATTATATTATGAGATCCGTTGTATGACGGAGCTTTGGTTACAGAGAAGAAAATAAATTTGAAGGTGATTATTGTGAAAAAGATTCTTTCTATCCTCATGGCGATTTCCCTTGCAGCTGCATTTACCCTTGTTACATCCGCTTCGTCTCTCGGCGATGTTAACGCAGACGGACAGATCAATTCCTATGACGCTCTTTTGACCTTAAAGTACAGCGTCGGAGAAGAAAACGAGAATTTTGTTTCGGAAAATGCCGATGTAAACGGGGATTCTCAAATCAATTCGGCGGACGCTCTGATGATTTTGAAGGCATCTGTCGGTCTTGAAAAGCTTGAAAACGACCGTTGCACCGATTCTGACGGACATTCATGGAAGGAATGGGATGTAATTTCAGAGCCGACAGAAGCAACGGATGGCAAAATGAAAAGAACCTGCGAAAGCTGCGGCAGAGTTGAAACCGAAATTATCCCGAAGCTTTCCACAACCGTTTCCAAAAATCAGCAGGAGGTTCTCCGACTCGTAAACATCGAGCGTGCCAAGGAGGGCTTGTCGCCGTTGAAATATTATTTCCCGGGTCAGGCTGCGGCTGATATCCGTGCAAAAGAGATTGCAACAAAGTTCAGCCACGAAAGACCGGACGGAACGGCGTGCTTTTCGGCTCTCGACGAGCAGAATATAGATTATTATTCTGCCGGAGAAAATATTCTCATGGGTCTTACCGATCCTCAGGCTGCTGTAAATGCATGGATGAATTCGCCGGGTCACAGGGCAAACATTTTATCTGCGAATTTCAACTACCTGATTGTCGGTAATGACGGTACAGGTTGGGTTCAGCTTTTTATCGGAATCTAAGGCAACACCACACCATTGAGGCGTTGTCCTAACAACAAAACGGATGGTATCTTATGCGTATTGACGGATTGCAAAAAATGACATTGCTGGATTTCCCGGGAAAGGTCGCCTGTACGGTTTTTACAGGCGGCTGTAATTTCCGCTGCCCGTTTTGCCATAATGCCTTGCTTGTTACGGAGCTTCCCGAAAATCCCGATTATTCGGTTGACGAGATACTGGCATTTCTAAAAAAACGCTCAGGGCTTCTTGACGGGGTTGCGATAACGGGCGGAGAACCGCTGATAAACCCTGATATCGGAGATTTTATTTGCAGCATACGCCGACTCGGCTATTCCGTTAAGCTTGACACCAACGGCAGCTATCCCGATAGGCTTAAGTCGCTTGTTGCCGAGGGGCTTATTGATTATGTTGCTATGGACATTAAAAATTGCAGGGAGAAATATGCGGAAACCGTCGGCTTGAAAAGCTTGGAGCTTTCAAGGATAGAGGAAAGCGTGGACTTCCTCAAAAGCGAAGCTGTTGACTATGAGTTCAGAACGACGGTTGTAAATGAATTTCATACCGTTGAGGATATTCGCAGCGCCGCAGAATGGATAAAGGGTGCAAAAAGATATTTTCTGCAGAATTTTGTCGATTCGGGCAATCTGATCAACAGCAGCATGAGCGGAGTGGACAAGTCCGTCATGCTTGAAATGCAAAGGGCGGCGGCAGATTTTGTGCCGAAAACCGAAATTCGAGGAATTTAACACAAGATATTGTAAAAAAGGTATTGACACCCCACTATATATATGCTATAATCTCAACCGGAACACTAAATAAAGGAGACAGAGGTATGTATAATGTTGTAAAACGTGACGGCAAGGTCGTAGGCTTTGACCTTCACAAAATCAGAGATGCCATAACCAAAGCGTTCGACGCCTGTCAGAAGCAGTATAATTCCGACACTGTCGATTTCCTTGCGCTCAAGGTTACGGCGGACTTCGAGCAGAAAATAAAAAATGATCAAATCTCCGTTGAAAGCATTCAGGACAGCGTTGAATCCGTTCTCATCAAGGCGGGCTACGACGATGTTGCCAAGGCTTACATTCTTTACCGTAAGCAGAGGGAGAAGATAAGAAATATCAATGCAACCGTTCTTGACTATAAGGAGATCGTTGACAACTATCTTCATGTTAATGACTGGCGTGTCAAGGAGAATTCCACCGTTACTTATTCCGTCGGCGGACTTATTCTCAGTAACTCCGGCGCTATCACGGCTAACTACTGGCTTTCGGAAATCTATGATAATGAAATAGCCGATGCGCACAGGAACGCCGACATTCATCTTCATGACCTCTCCATGCTCACAGGCTATTGCGCAGGCTGGTCGCTCAAGCAGCTTATTCAGGAGGGTCTCGGCGGCGTAAGAGGCAAGATCACCTCCGCTCCGGCGAAGCACCTTGCCACACTCTGCAACCAGATGGTTAATTTCCTCGGAATTATGCAGAACGAGTGGGCGGGCGCACAGGCTTTTTCGTCCTTTGACACATATCTTGCTTCTTTTGTAAAATATGACAATCTTGACTATGAAGCAGTCAAAAAGTGCATTGAATCCTTTATCTACGGCGTAAACACACCGAGCCGTTGGGGAACTCAGGCTCCGTTCTCGAACATAACCCTTGACTGGGTCGTTCCGAACGATCTTGCAGAGCTTAACTGCATCATCGGCGGCAAGGAGGTTGACTTCAAGTACAAGGACTGCCAGAAGGAAATGGATATGGTCAACAAGGCGTTTATCGAGATTATGATCGAGGGCGACGCCAACGGCAGAGGCTTCCAGTATCCCATCCCGACCTATTCCATCACAAACAACTTCGACTGGTCGGACACAGAGAACAACAGACTTCTCTTTGAAATGACCTCAAAATACGGCACTCCGTATTTCTCAAACTACATCAACAGCGACATGGAGCCGAGCGATGTCCGCTCAATGTGCTGCCGTCTCCGTCTTGATCTTCGTGAGCTTCGCAAGAAGTCCGGCGGCTTCTTCGGCAGCGGCGAAAGCACCGGCTCGGTCGGCGTTGTTACCATCAATATGCCCCGTATTGCTTACCTTGCAAAGGACGAAAAGGATTTCTATGAGCGTCTGGACAGACTTATGGACATTTCCGCCCGTTCGCTCAAGGTTAAGAGAACGGTTATTACAAAGCTTCTTGATGAGGGACTTTATCCCTACACAAAGAGATATCTCGGCTCGTTCGACAACCATTTCTCAACGATCGGCCTTGTCGGCATGAACGAGGTCGGACTCAACGCGAAGTGGCTCGGCAAGGACATGACAAGCCCCGAAACTCAGAAATTCACGGCTGATGTTCTCAACCATATGAGAGAGAGACTTTCCGATTATCAGGTTCAGTACGGCGACCTCTATAACCTTGAGGCTACTCCGGCTGAGTCGACCGCATACCGTCTTGCAAAGCACGATATCAAGAGATATCCGGACATCAAGACAGCCGCACAGCACGAGGGCGACACACCTTACTACACCAACAGCTCGCATCTTCCCGTAGGCTATACCGATGATATTTTCTCGGCTCTGGACATTCAGGATGAGCTTCAGACGCTTTACACTTCAGGCACGGTATTCCACGCCTTCCTCGGTGAGAAGCTTCCCGATTGGAAAGCAGCGGCAAACCTTGTCAGAAAGATTGCCGAGAACTACAAGCTTCCGTATTATACGCTTTCGCCGACCTATTCGGTTTGTAAGAACCACGGTTATATTACCGGCGAGCAGTACACCTGCCCCGAGTGCGGCGAGCACACTGAGGTCTACAGCCGTATCACCGGCTACTACCGTCCCGTTCAGAACTTCAATGACGGTAAGGCTCAGGAGTTCTCCGACCGTAAGGTTTATGATGTTGCAAACTCTCATCTTACTCATCAGGGCGTTAAGAAGGCAGAGAAAAACGATGATGTTAAAGCGGCCGCAGAGCAAAATGTAAGCTATCTTTTCACAACGGCAACCTGCCCGAACTGCAAGATTGCCTGCGCAACTCTCGACAAGGCAGGCTATGAATACACCAAGCTTCTTGCCGACGAAAATGCGGAGCTTGCCCAGCAGCTCGGCATTAAGCAAGCACCGACCCTTGTTGTAATCAAGGACGGCGAAGCTACGAAATATACCGGTGTTTCGGATATCAAAAAATTCCTTAACAAATAAGGATAAACAGGAGCAATTATGTACGACATAATTATAATTGGCGGCGGTCCTGCGGGACTGACCGCCGCTCTGTATGCTTGCAGAGCAAACAAAAAAACACTCGTAATAGAAAAAGAAACCTTTGGCGGACAGATAACATTTTCGCCGAAGGTAGAGAATATTCCCGGATTTATAAGCCTGACCGGCAATGAGTTTGCCGAAAAGCTCGTTGAACAGGTGCTTGAGCAGGGCGCTGATGTCGAATCCTGCGAAGCGCTCGAAATCAAGGACGGCGAGGTTAAAACAGTTGTAACCGACGACGGCGAATTTTGCGGCAGAGCCGTAATCATCGCAACGGGCGCAAAGCATAGAATGCTCGGTGTTGACGGCGAAGAAAAATATGTCGGTGAGGGAATTTCATTCTGCGCAGTGTGCGACGGAGCTTTTTATAGGGATAAAACCGTTGCGGTCGTCGGCGGAGGAAATTCCGCATTGCAGGAGGCTATTCTGCTCTCCGACCTTGCGAAAAAGGTTTATGTGGTTCAGAATCTTGACTTCTTGACCGGTGAGAAGAAGCTCGCTGACCAGCTTTATAAGCTTGATAATGTTGAGGTAATAACCGGAGTCGGCGTAGATTCGTTTATCGGAGCTTCTGAGCTTAGCGGTATTGTGATCAAAAATTCGGCAGGGGAGAAAAGAGAGATTTCCGTTGACGGTCTTTTTATTGCAATCGGACTTATACCTCAGAATGAAGCGTTCAAAAATGTTGTCGAGCTTGATGAAAGAGGCTATGCCGTGATCGATGAAAGCTGCGAAGCTTCAAAAAGCGGAATTTTTGTTGCCGGCGATTGCCGCACAAAGAAAATTCGTCAGGTGACGACCGCCGCCGCCGATGGTGCGATTGCCGCCCTCGCAGCGTGCGATTATATTGACTCTTTAATCAGTAAGGCATAGAACTTGCCCGAATATATGAATTTCAGCAGCCGCCGGTTGATTGAAAGCGCAGAATTGTGTTTTGCAGTTTAACGGCGGTTGTTTTGTTGTGTGTTATTTTTTTACAGCCGCTCTCATATGTATTAACGGGAGTGGTTTAATGGGCAAATTAAAAAAGAAATTCAGTATGTTTAATTATACAAAGAAATGGACGACGGTTATCCTTGCCTTTTGTTTGGTGTGGATTTCGGCAAGCTATATTCTTGCCGCCTTCGGGAAGAGCGAAATTGCCGAGAAGCTCGGCGAAGCGGTTATAGATTTGACGAAGGCGATTTTTTGCACCTACATTGTCCGTGCGTTTTTTGACACCTATTGCGAAAAGAATTATTACCTGAAAATGTACCGTGAATGTCAGGGCAAAAAGACGGAAGTCGACCAAACCGACGCAGAAGAAAACGAATGCGGCGAATAAGTCGCTTTTGGCAGAAAGAACAAGTTTGCAATATCTGATTGATGTAAAATAACACAAAATGTGTCTTAAAATGTCGAAATAATATATATATTGTGATGAAATCGCAATAAAAAATTGACAATTGCGAAAGTATATGATACTATAGAAAAAAAGAAAACAACGGAAGTGAATCGATGGCTGAGGAAAACAAAAACACCTGTTATGATTGTGAATATTTTACTGACGAAATCGGCAAAAACGGATACTGTTCACTCTATCGCCACAATATAGCTCTCCCGGACAAAATATGCAGTAAATTTGAAAAGAAGAAAAAGGATCAAACTGTTTTACTGAACAGGGAGACTTTTAGCGAAGAGGCGAATCGTAAATCGGAGTTCAAGTATAAATATGACCGGCATCTTTCGTATTTTACCGGTATAATCAGTGCATTTGTTTTGATAATTGCGCTTTTGATTATTGATATCATTTTTGTTGCCGAGCTTCATTCTCACATGATTCCGCTGCCGGTAAAGCTCGGTTCATGCGCTGTTTTGATTGCTGTCTTTTTGATCTATTCGTGGCAGCTTTTGATGTTCCTGCGTAAATTCAGGTGGGCTTTTATTCCGTATTTGATCATTGCGCTTTCTCTTATTCTTCTCGTTGCGTTTGACTTCGGAAATGTTTGGCTTACGGTGAACAACGACATTTGCAAAATAATTGAATATATCTTTTATAGATTATAGGCAATACTGTACAAATTGAGGCAATACCACAATTGTTCGGTATTGCCTTAAATTTTTTTCAAAAAACTATTGGAAGATGAGCATAAATATTGTATAATAAACTGTAAGTAATAAATTTGGGCAATACCGCACAATTTAGGTGTGCGGATTGCGCAGTAAGATTTTTCGTCAGGTTGTACAAAAATTTTGCAGGCTTGCTGTCGCAAGTCAAGGAGTTTTTGTGCAACATGACGGAAACATATTCAAGCAAGGCGTGCGCCTTAATTGTGCGGTATTGCC
>CAVFTC010000051.1:0-14411 GCA_963625295.1 Bacteroides faecis | reverse complement strand
TTAAGGATCACATAGAAGTCCTCATCGTCAACGCCGCTCTTTGCCTGCTGCTTTGAGCTATTGACAACCGGCGGCTCGATCGGAGCGTTTACCGAAGAAGGAGCTGTCGAACGGATCGGTGCGCCTGCATTTGTGCTTGCCTTAAAGGTCGGAATAGAACCGAAATCCTCAGATGTTTTTGCATCAAAGCCTGTAGCGATAACGGTGATGATGATTTCATCCTCAAGCTTGGAGTCGAACGCAACACCCCATGTGATGTTTGCATCCGGATGTGCCTTCTCTGTGATGGATTCGCAAGCGTTCTCGATCTCCTCAAGACCGATATCCGGCGAGGAGGTGATGCTGATGATAACGCCCTTTGCGCCTGCGATAGATGTCTCGAGAAGCGGGCTTGATGTAGCCATGTCCGCTGCCTGAAGGCTCTTGTCCTTGCCCTTTGCGGTGCCGACGCCCATGTGAGCATAGCCTGCGTCTCTCATTACGCTGCAAACATCGGCGAAGTCAAGGTTAACGAAGCCCGGAACCTTGATAAGCTCTGAGATGCTCTTAACGCCCTGTGAAAGAACCTCATCGGCAACGAGGAATGCCTCAGAAAGAGTCTTGCAACGATCGCTGAGGAGCTTAAGTCTGTCATTCGGGATAACAATAAGGCTGTCAACATTCTCCGAAAGACGGGCGATACCCTGCTCTGCGAGTGTACTTCTCTTTTTGCCCTCAAACTTGAAGGGCTTTGTAACAACACCGACTGTGAGAACGCCCATTTCCTTAGCGATCTCAGCGATAACGGGAGCAGCACCCGTACCTGTGCCGCCGCCCATACCTGCGGTGATAAATACCATGTCTGTTCCCTTGAGAATCGAGGAAATCTCCTCTCTGCTCTCCTCGGCAGCCTTTTCGCCAACCTCGGGACGACCGCCGGCGCCCTGTCCTCTTGTGGACTTTTCGCCGATCTGAATTCTGTGAGTTGCCTGGGAATTGACAAGCACCTGCTTGTCCGTGTTAACTACGATAAACTCGGCACCCTGCATACCCTGTGCGATCATTGTGTTGACTGCGTTTCCGCCGCCGCCACCGACGCCTATAACCTTGATCTGAACGGTGCTCTCGAAATCGTTATCAATTTCAAATGCCATTTTAAAAACCTCCGTTTTATAAGTCATATTTACTCCAAGTTTTACACAACTGTTATGATATCATACTTTTTTATCAATTTCAAGACTAAATATCACGAAAACAGGCAAAAATATGAGAATTTTTTCAGTATTTACAAATCAAATGCTTCTGCGCCTGTTTGCACGCTCTTTTTTGCATAAAACCCGGCAAATTTATTCCTCTGCGCTGTCGTCCTCCGGCAATGTTGTTTCCTGCTCCGTCTCCGGTTCGGTCGTGGTTTCCGCATTTTCCGAATTGTCGGCCTGCGTGGTCTTTTCGCTTGTTTTAGCCGGCTTTGTGACCGCCGCCGTCGTTTTTTCAAGCGTTTCAAGCGGCTCAACATATACCTTTTTGGGAATTGAAAGATTTATTTCACCTATCTGCTTGGGATCGTTCTCGTCCTCCTGTGCAATGACCTTTTTGGCCTCCTTGAGCTTGTACTCCATTTCGCTGCTGTTACCGAGGTAAAGTCTGTACCTGCTCTGATATTCGAGATAAATATTGTCCGCATCGGAAATATCTATGCCCGTTATGTTCTCCACGCCTGCGCTTTTTATTGCCGACTCAAGATCATAATAAAGATTTTTTTCTTCCTCGTCGGCAAAAGAAATTGTTTCGCCCGGCTTCGCCTCGATCTTATTCTTGACGGTAAGAACGGCAAGCCCGCTGTCCTTCGGCATTTCCTCCAGAACCTCAAGCGTTTTTCCGTTTGAATCGGCTATTGCGTAACCGCTTGCGGTTTTAAGGAGCACAGCCGCCTTGTCGTCCTTCACGGTGAGAGTAACGGTTCCGCCGAGGCTTTTGTTGACCTCAAGCGAAAGAATGTACGGAAGTCTCTCCTGCGTCCTTGTCTTGACCCTGTCCCAATCGGTCGTAATCATGTTATCCCCGACCTCAACGCCGACCGCATCAAGGATTTGCTCGGTAGTGTAATGCTCTCCGGTTTTTGCAACCTTTATTTCGCTGACATTAAAGAGCACTGTCACGGAGAGCACCGCAAAGACTGCGGCAACTGCAGCAGCCGCAATGATTCCCCCAAGAATCCTGCGATTGCGTGTTACCTTTTTCAATTTTTTTTCGTATCGCTCCCTTACCTCGGGAGAAAGTGAAGCGACCTGTCTCGGCGTCAGCTTTTTCATTGTCAGTCAATCCTTTTTATTTTTGCTCCTATATAGCTTAGGCTCTTTTCGAGAGCCTCATATCCTCTGTCTATAAAATGAATGTTTTCAACCGTCGAGCTTCCCTCGGCGCAAAGGCAGGCAACAGTCAGCGCAGCTCCGGCTCTGAGATCATGAGCGCAGACCGACGCACCCTGCAAACCTACAACGCCGTTGACGACGGCAATTTTATCATGAACGCTTATATCTGCGCCCATTCTATTAAGCTCGCCTGCATGGCGAAAACGATTTTCAAATATATTCTCGCAAATCACGGTCGTTCCGTCCGCAACAGCAGCCATAGCCATAAGCAAAGCCTGGCAGTCGGTCGGAAAGCCGGGATAAGGCATCGTCCTAATCGTTCCCATTGCGCCGAGCCGTTTCGGAGAAATTATTCTAAGCCTGTTCTGCGAAGCCGTGATTTTGCAGCCGCCAATCTCAAAGCACTGCATGATCGGCATAATATGGCTCGGTACGACATCATCAAGCAAAATATCCGAGCCTGTCACCGCAGCCGCCGCCATATATGTGCAAGCGGCAATTCTGTCCGGCATTACGGTAAACTGCGTGCCGTGCAAGCGTTCAACACCCTCAATATAAACCGTGCTCTCGCCCGCTCCGCCTATCCTTGCGCCGCAGGAATTGAGGAACATTGCAAGGTCAACAACCTCCGGCTCTCTTGCGGCGTTAATTATCGTAGTAGTGCCCGAGCATCTGAGCGCAGCAAGCATAATATTTTCCGTCGCTCCGACGCTCGGAAAGGAGAGCGTAATTTTTGTGCCCTTTGTTTTCGGGCATTTGCACGATATATGACCGAACTCCTCCAAAAGACTTACGCCGAGCTTCTTCATCGCAAAAAGGTGGAGATCGATCGGTCTTATGCCTATATCACAGCCGCCGGGAGCGCAGATATGAGCTTCACCCGTCCGTGTGATCAAAGCACCGAGAAACACGATCGACGAGCGCATTTCACGCATTAGCCCGTCCGGGATATCGTTTATGTTCATGCGGCTGCTGTCAACCGAAACGGAATTTCCGCTTCTGTGCACCTCGCAGCCGAGCGTTTTCAGAATGTTCAGCGTTGAATCAATGTCCGTAAGCGACGGACAATTATGTATCACGCACGGTCTGCCAACGGCAACGGTTGCCGCAAGAATCGGGAGTGCGCTGTTTTTTGCGCCCTGCACCCTCAGTCTGCCGCCAAGCCTTCTGCCACCCTCGATAATAAAGCGTCCCATATATCGCACCCTTTCGGAAAATATCAATCTGTTCTCAGTTTATGATAGTTTCCGAAAAGTGTTAAGGCAATACCGCAATCCGGCATTTACCGTCTAAAAGCTATCTCACAAATGCATTCCGTAATGCGCTGTGATGCGTCAAGAATAGCCATTTTTTTGGCGTTCTCGCCCATTTCCTTCAGCCGTTCCGGCGAGGCGAGCAGCTTTTCGACCTCAGAGAGAAGTCTTTCACCCGTGAAGTCCTTTTCTTCAATAAGAATCGCCGCATCCCTGTCGGACATTGTTTTGGCGTTGTAGTATTGATGATTTTCCGCCGCATACGGATATGGAATCAGTATCGACGGCTTGCCGAGAGCCTGAATTTCGCTCAACGAGCTTGCACCGGCACGGCAAATAACAAGATCCGCCGCAGCCAGGCAGCGTTCCATATCGTTTATATATTCTCTGAGCATTATCTGCGGATTCGCTCCAAGATCAACATCTCTGCCGATTTCGTCAATCATGGCAGCGCCTGCCTTACCCGTTGCGTGCAGATAATAGCAATCCTTTTTTTCGTATCTGTTGAGTATAAGATATTTTACGGCTTCGTTTATCGCCTTTGCGCCGAGACTTCCGCCCATTGAAAGAATCAGCGGCCGTGAATCAAGCTTCATTTCCGCTCTTGCGAATTCCCTGTTCGCCGAGATTATCTCTCCTCTTATCGGAAGACCCGTCACAACGCACGGATTTTTCGGTTTGAGAAGCTTTTCCGCCTCCGGTGCGGTCAGCATGACGACATCGACCTTTTTTGCAAGGCTCTTGTTTGTAACTCCGGGGAAAGCGTTCTGTTCATGCACGGCGGTCGGTATACCCATTCTTGCAGCAACGCTGAGCACCGGACCGCTGACATAACCGCCGAAGCCTATCACAACATCGGGCTTGAAATCCAGAATGATTTTTTTTGCCTGACCCTCGGATTTCATCAGCAGCTCAACCGTTTTAAGATTATGCTTCACGCCCTCAAAATTAAGCTCACGGCTGAAGCCCTGAATTTCTATCGTTTTAAAATCATATCCCGCATTGGGAACCAACTGAGCCTCCATTCTGTCGGCAGTACCGACAAAAAGTATCTCCGCCTTGGGGTAGTTCTCTCTTATGTAACCGGCAACGGCAAGCGCAGGATTGATATGACCGCCCGTGCCGCCCGTTGCGAATAAAATCCTTTTTCCGTTAAGCATTTGCCTTTGCCCTCCTCTTTCTGTCGCCCGACCTTGAAACAGCAAGCACGATTCCCATTTCAACAAGCTGCATTACAAGCGCAGTTCCGCCATAGCTGAAGAACGGCAAGGATATGCCCGTGTTGGGCATAAGATCCGTTACGACCAATATATTCAATATTGTCTGCAAGCCGACCTGAAGCGATATTCCGAGGACGAGCAAGCGCTCGAACATGCTCTTGGATCTTGACGCAATAACGAAGCCTCTGAAAACGAGTGCAGCAAAGAGGAGAATGATAAGCACACTGCGGAAAAATCCAAGCTCCTCGCCCACGATTGCAAAAATAAAGTCATTCTGAGGTTCGGGCATATAAAGATATTTCTGCCTTGAATTGCCGAGACCAAGCCCAAAAAAGCCTCCCGAGCCGAGGGCAAACAGCGATTGGTTAGTCTGCCAGCGTGTGTCAGTATCATCGTAATCCCTATGAAAAAACGAATCAATTCTTTCTGCCTGATAGGGATTGAGAATTTCATGCCTGAAAACCAAAACAAGCGATACAACCGCTATTCCCACGACAGCTCCGATAATAAACCAGCGATTATCAACTCCGCCGAGATAAAGCATACAAACGCCGATAAGCAGTACAAGAATTGTGCACGAAAGGTGTTTTTCAAGATAGATAAGCGCACAGATGGCAGCGAGCAGTAAAAAGAGCAAAAGCGCAGACCACCATTTTGTTTCTATCTGATGCCTGTACTTTTCCAAAAGCCACGCATAGGTCATTATGATGCCGAGCTTTGCAACATCGGAGGGTTGGAATACGATTCCGAGGTTCAGCCAACGCCTAAAATCCTCCTTGCCCTCTATCCTGTAAGGATGAATAAGCACTAAAATCAGTAATGCCAGCGATACTGCCGCAATAAGCGGAGTCGCTTTTTTCATAAGCTCGGGATTTATTCTTGAAATAATAAACATTAACGCAACGCCGATAATGGCAAAGCCGAGCTGACGCTTTATATAATAGGTGGCGTCATAGCCCGTTGACGAATCGTATTTTGCGCTGATATAGCTGGCGGAAAACATCATAACAAGTCCGATGGTAAGAAGCATCAGAACAATCACCATAAAAACGATATCGAATCCGCCCTCAACAAACACATCAAGGTTAAATAATCTGAACTTGCTTTTTGATTTTCTTTCGGTTGCAGCCGCAGCGTTTCTTCCTGCCGTCTGTCTGAGCTGTTCGGATGACATTTTCCTTTTCCTCCTTTGTTTATTGTTGAAGCGCCTTATCTCGAAAATCCGCCGTAATACATCAACAGAATGCCGATTATTCCACCGACGAGATTGACGGCGCAGAATACCGTGTCTATCTTCTTTTCGCTCCAGCCGCCCATCTCAAAATGATGGTGAATCGGAGCCATTCTGAAAATTCTTTTGCCGTGAGTTAGCTTGAAATAGCCTATCTGAATAACATCCGAAAGTCCCTCGATAAAATAGATAATACCAGTAAGGACAAGGATTATCGGGCAGTCGAAGGCATAAGCGACGGCAACGACAAGTCCTCCAAGGAACATTGAGCCTGTATCGCCCATGAACACCTTTGCCGGATATCTGTTCCATACGAAGAAGCCCATGCAGCCGCCGAGAAGTGCGGCGGAAACTATGCCTATGCCGAAGGCCTTATGAACGACAGCCATGATAATAAAGCTGACTGCCGCAGTAGCGGTAACGGACGAGCAAAGTCCGTCGATTCCGTCGGTGAAGTTAACGGCATTTATTGCGCCGTAGAGCACGCAAACGCCGAGCACCCAGAACCAAATGCCGAGCGAAACATTGCCGACAAACGGAATGAACATATACGGGTCTTTATCCATTGCGAGATAAAGGCTTGTAAGATAAGCGGCGCAGATTATGAGCTGCAAAATAGTTTTCTGAATAATCGAAAGTCCGAGATTACGCTTTTTAACGACCTTTATGTAGTCGTCGGCGAAGCCGACAGCGCCGAACATGAGAGCCATGATAAGTCCTGCCCAAAGCTTCGTCTTTTCACTCGGGTCAAGCACTGTGCCGCCCGTCGTCAACGAATAGCAGACAAGCACAACGGCTGCGGCACAGAATATTCCGATTATAAACATCAGTCCGCCCATTGTCGGCGTTCCCTGCTTTTTCTTGTGCCATTTCGGTCCTATATCGAGAATCGTCTGACCGAATTTAAGCTTGTGCAGCCATGGGATAATCACATAACCGAGCAGTGCGGTTATTGCGAATGCGCCGACTGCGCTGAGTATAATTGCAAGATAGCTGTTCATTTGTTTCACCCGTGTCCTTTCAACCCTTTTGATTATTTCATTCTGCCGTAAAGGTCGTTTATAACATCCTCAAGAGCCATTCCCCGGCTCGCTTTGAAAAGTACCGCATCGCCGGGCTTGAGAGTTTCAAAAAGCTTGTCGGCAAGCTGCTTTTTATCCGTAAAAGCATATACCTCAGGCACGCCGCACTCCCTCGCCTTTTCAGCCGAAGCGATCGACCTTTCGCCGTAGGTCATAAAAATATCGACCTTTGCCTTTGCCGCAAGCAGTCCTGCGTTTCGATGAGATTCCTCACTGATAGCGCCAAGCTCCAGCATATCGCCGAGCACCGCAATTCTTCTTTGAGCGTTCATTTCGGAAAGCATCTTCAATGCGGCTCTCTGTGAATCTGGGCTTGCATTGTAGCAGTCCTCAACAAATTTTATTCCGTTGACCTTCTTCATACGCTGTCTCATACCCGACGGCGTATATTTTGAAAGTCCTCTGACCGCTTCCTCGGGCGTAACGCCGAGCTGCATTCCGGTTGCGAAAGCGGCAAGAGCATTATAAACATTATGCCTACCTATCGTAGGAATAACCGCATGCTGAATTTTGCCGTCATATGCTATATCAAACTCCGTGGCTTCATCGCTCTGTTCAATATTCATCGCTCTGAAATCACAGATCTTGTCGTCAATTCCATAATAAATCACAGGGTGGTTCTCAATCACCGCACCCGCAAGATACGGATCGTCTCCGTTAAGAAGAATCGGGCAATTTTCACGAAGTCCGTCAAGAATTTCAAGCTTCGCCTTGAGTATATTCTCTCTTGAGCCGAGATTCTCCATGTGTGAAACGCCGATGTTGCTGATTATCGCAACCGTCGGTTCGGCAATGAGTGAAAGCTCCGAGATCTCTCCCATGCAGCTCATTCCCATTTCGATGACTGCCGCCTGCGTGTTCTCCTCCATTCTCAGAAGGGTTCTCGGCAAGCCGATATTGTTGTTGAGGTTGCCCTCCGTCTTTAATGCGTTGAATTTTTCGTTGACAACGAACCATGTCATTTCCTTTGTGGTCGTTTTTCCGACGCTGCCTGTCAAACCTATAACCGGAATATCAAATGTTGTTCTGTACCAGTGGGCAAGAGCCATAAGCGCCTTGTGGGTGTCCTCGACTCTGAGCATCGGACCGTCTGCGTCAACATCATGGCTCACTATCGCCGCCGAAGCACCGTTTGCAAAAGCGGAAGCCGTGAAATCATGTCCGTCGAAGTTTTCGCCCTTGATTGCAATATAAACGCAGCCCGGCTTGCAAAGCCTTGAGTCAATGCAAACCTCTGTTATTTCCGCATCCGTATTATATATTCCGCCGATGTGTTCGGAAATTTCTTTTAAAGTAAGCTTTTTCATTTCTCAAAATTCGCTCCGTTATCAAGTATTTGCTTCACGATCTCACGCTCGTCATAGTGTATCTTCTCAGTTCCGAGAATCTGATACCTTTCATGACCCTTTCCTGCAATGAGAATCGCATCCCCCGGCTTCGCCTCAACTATAGCCTCTTTTATTGCCTGCGTTCTGTCGGTAATGCGAACATAGGAATCTTTGTCAAGCCCGACAACAATATCATCGATTATCAGATCCGGATCCTCCGTCCTCGGATTGTCGGAGGTGACATAAACAAGATCCGAATATTTGCAGGCTATTTTTCCCATTATCGGCCGCTTGGTCTTATCTCTGTCGCCGCCGCAGCCGAATACCGTTATCAGCCGCTTGTCATATATATTCTTTACCGTTTTGAGCACATTTTCCAAGGAATCCGGTGTGTGCGCAAAATCAATGAGTATATGTATTCCTCTGTCGTTTTTAACCTTTTCGATCCTTCCTCTTACCGTCTGCATCTCGGCAACGGCGCTTATTGCCCTTTTCATATCGACATTCATGACCATGCAGGCGGTCAGCGCCGCAAGGGAATTGTAAACCGAGAATCGACCGATCACATTATAGACTATATCATAGCTTCCGCTTTTTGTAACGAGCTTATACTCAACTCCGTCATGGTGAAGATTGACATTTTCCGCCTTTACATCGGCTTTTTTGTCAATGGCATAGGTAATCGCCTTGCCTTTTGCGTTTTTCTTCATAAACGCAGCGTATTCATCGTCCGCATTTATAACGGCAACATCGCAGTTTTTCATCAAAATCGCCTTTGCCTCGGCATAATTTTCCATGGTTTCGTGGTAGTCAAGATGCTCACGGGAAAGGTTGGTAAAAACACCTATGCTGTAGTTGATTCCGTAGGTTCTCAGCTGAACGAGAGCCTGTGACGACGCTTCCATAATACAAGCGTCACAGCCTGCCAGCTTCATCATATATAAATATCTGTGAAGCACGGACGGGTCGGGAGTCGTATAGTCTGCAGGATATTTCTCGTTGCCGATCACAACCTCCACCGTGCCGATAACTCCGACCTTGTAGCCGTTTTCTTCAAGAATCTTTTTTATGATAAATGTTGTCGTGGTCTTTCCGTTAGTACCCGTCACACCTATCATTTTAAGCTCTTTGTGACAGTTGCCGTAATAATTGGCGCACATCAGAGCATATGCCTTGCGTGTGTTCTCGACCACGATACAGTTTTTTATTCCGATATCATGGTCGCAAATAACGACCGCAGCTCCTCTTTCAATTGCCTTGCGTGCATAATCGTGTCCGTCGTTTCTGTTTCCCTTTATACATACAAAAGCGCTTGAACTCCTCACATTTCTTGAATCGTCGGTCACATTTGCAATTTCAGGGTTAAGGTTATAACCGTTCTTTATTTCAATTCCGTCAAGCAATTCCTGCAGCTTCATAAATACCTCCGTTAATTATCCGAGATTCCCGATGTTGTTCTGAAATATACCGTTACGGTAGAGCCGGATTCGACCTCTGCGCCTTTCAGCGAGCTTTGTCTGTAGGCGGTCAAACTCTCATCGGAAAGAGAGTTACCCGAAACCCTGATGTTTATTCCGGCGTTTATGGCGGCGTAATTCGCCTCCGTTATCGTCATTCCCGTGAAATCCGGAACAACGGCTTTCAGTTTTTTCTTCTGCTCATCGGTGTATAGCACCACTACTCCGCCCTGCGGAATATACTGTCCCGAGGCAGGCATCTGCGAGAGCACCGTATCTCCGTTTCCGACAACCTGAACGCTGAACTTTTCTTCCTCAAGCGAAGCTTTAGCTTCGTCAACGGCATTGCCGGTCACGCTCGGAACCTGCACATCGAGCAATGCCTTTTCCGAATCGTTATACTGACGCTCGACATTGAGATATGTGAGCGTATTTTCAATAACCTCGCCTGCAACCGGAGCTGCGACTGCGCCGCCGCCCGTTGCGCCCTCAGGCTCATCGACAACGATAAGCACCGTGATCTGCGGATCGTTTGACGGAGCAACCCCGACGAACGATGCGGCAACCTCGCCGACCTTGTTCAGCTTATCCGAAGTTCCCGTTTTGCCTCCGACTCTGAATCCGGCTACATATGCGTTTTTTGCTGTTCCGTTAAGAGCGACCTGCTCCATCGAAGCCATTATCTTTTCCGAGGTCGATTCCGAAATAACCTGCCGCTTTTCAACCGGCTGTGTCTGCGAAACAACATTGCCATCGCTGTCAAGCATTTTGCTGACAACATACGGCTGCATAAGCTTGCCGTCGTTTGCAATGGCGTTGACTGCCGTTATCATCTGTATCGGTGTGATTTGAAATGACTGTCCGAACGAGGAGCTGGCAAGGTTTACCTTTGTCATTTTGTCCTTTTCAAAGTAGGTAACGCCGGCCTTCGGCTCAGTCTCTCCCGGGAGGTCTATACCGGTTTTTTCGGTAAATCCAAACGCTTCAAAATACTTATAGAACGTGTCAACTCCGAGCCTTTGACCGATGGTGATAAAATACGGGTTACAGGAATTCATAAGACCCTCAGTAAGAGTCTGCGTTCCGTGACCGCTTGTGTTGTGACAGGAATATACCCTGTCGGAAACGGTGATAGAGCCAGTGCAGGTATATTTTTCATCATACTTTACCGCATTTTCTTCAAGGCCTGCCGCCATGGTAATGACCTTAAAGACCGAGCCCGGCTCATATGTATCCGTGAGCGCTCTGTTGTTCCACTGAGCGTACATTGCGTTTTTCTCCGCCTCGTCCTTTTCCTCGGTGTCGGTAATTTTATTAAGAGATTCCACCGTTCTTTTGTCATATACCGTGTACGGATCGTTCGGGTCATAGTCGCCCTTGGAGGACATGGCAAGAATCGCTCCTGTCTTTACATCCATAACGATACCGGTGCAGCTTGCCGCCTTGCTGGTTTCGTAGCACGAGGAAAGCGCATTTTCAAGATATCTCTGAATCGTTTCGTCAATCGTCAGCACAAGACTTGTGCCCTGCTTTGCCTCGTAGACCGACTTGTACTCGATATCCTGCGCAACCGAGGAATTGCTCCTTGCGGAAATCACACGGCCGTCAACACCGGTCAGCGTGCTGTTGTAGTAGGATTCAAGCCCCGAAAGTCCGTTGTTGTCCGTTCCGGTGAAGCCGAGGATCTGTGAAGCAAGGGTCGAATACGGATAATACCGCTTAACATCCTCATCAATCATCACTATCGAGCCGAAGCTTTGATCCTCGCCGTCCTTGTCGGTAAAGCTTCCCTTTATAAATTTTTCAAGCTTATCCTTTGCTTCCTTTTCAACCTTCGTCTTTATACTGACGCTGTTGTATTGAGTATATGAAGCTTTATCCTCAAGATATTTTCTCGTAACGCCGAGAGCGTCCGTCAATGCAGAATAAACCTGCGCCTGCGCCTGCTCCGGAATCTGTGCAAAAGCGGTTGCGTTGAGCGAAATTTTCCACGCAGATGCGCTCTGTGCAAGAACCGACATATTGGCGTCGTAAATAATTCCACGCTGTGCGGTTATTGCAGTGTCGCTGAGCTGCTGGGTTTCCGCCTTTGTTTTAAAGAATTCGCCCTTATAAAGCTGAGTATATCCCATGCCGAATATTGCCGAGCCGAAGCCGAGAATGATTATGACCGCAAGAAGGCGCATGGTTCTCTGCTGAAGATTTTTCATTATTATTTTTTTAGGTTTAAGAAAACCGTTTTTGCCTCGTTGCAACCTTATCATCCTTTCAAGCTTACTGCGCAACTGCGGTATTGCCTTAAAATCACTCTAAGGGCGGATAAAAAATCCGCCCTCAACGCTCATATCATAAATATGTCCGACACCTGTTTTATATTCATTGATCCGTTTCCTTCTGCGCCGTCTTTGCCTCATTATCATCCTCTGACATATCAAAATATCTGACCTGATAGCTTTCACGCTTAACCATTCCGAGCTTTGTCTGAGCATACTCCTCGATTTTATCCATCGACATCAGCGAGTTAAACTGCATCTGCAAACGAATATTTTCGCTCTGTGCGGTTTTGAGTGCGGTTCTCTGATCCGCCAGCTCGCTTTGATAATTCGTGAGCATAACTCTGCTGTATATAAGAGAGCCGAGTATAAGCAAGGCAGCTATGGCGATAACACCGGCTCTGAGAGCAGCGATTCTGCTTGCCTTTATTTCCGATTGTGCCTGCTCATAGCTGATCGGTTTTGTTTGAATAAGCTTAGGAGCTTCAAATTTTTTCTTTTTGCGTTCAACGGGAACATATCCGTTTTTAGTGTTATCGAACAAGTCGAGGTCAAGGGCTAAGCCTTCATCAAGATTAGCCATATTCGTCAGCTCCTTTCAAAATCTAACATCATTTCAATTTAATCTTTCTTGTTTTTTATATCTTTTCTATTGCACGAAGCCGTGCGCTGTGCGCTCTGAAATTCTCGCCCACCTCGTCCTGCGTCGGTGCTTTCGACTTGAACGGAAGCTTGCCTCTCGGCTTTCTGCCGCAGACGCAAACCGGAAATTCCGGCGGACATATACAGCCCTCGCAGAGCTTATTAAACTTCTTTTTTACAATTCTGTCCTCAAGCGAATGGAAGGTGATTATCGCTATTCTGCCCGAGGGATTGAGCGCTTCAAACATATCGTCAAGCGCCCGTTCAAGCTTGTCCAGCTCACCGTTTACCTCAATTCTCAACGCCTGAAAGGTTCTTCGTGCCGGGTGACCGTCACGCTTCGCCTTCATCGGCATCGAGGCCTTGATTATATCAACAAGCTCAAAGGTTGTTTCAATTGGTTTTTGCTCTCTCGCCTTAACTATATTCCTTGCTATCGATGGAGCAAATTTTTCCTCGCCGTAGGTGTATATGATTTTTTGCAGCTCGCTTTGCGAAGCGGTATTGACAAGGTCTGCTGCGCTCATGCCCTCCATGCTCATTCGCATATCAAGGGGTGCGTCCTTATGAAAAGAAAACCCTCGCTCATCGGTGTCAAGCTGATGTGAGCTTACTCCGAGGTCGGCCATAATTCCGTCAACGCCGTCAATTCCGAGGCTCTCAAGTATCTGCAATATATTTACAAAATTGTCGTGGACAATCGTCACTCTGCTGTTATCTTTAAATCGCTCCCGCAAATTCTCTATGGCTTCGGGGTCTTGATCTATTGCAATAATTCTGCCCGTCGTCAGCCTTTCGGCAACTGCGGCGCAGTGTCCCCCGCCGCCTGCGGTGCAATCGACATATATTCCGTCGGGTCGAACCCTGAGAGCGTCTATCGTTTCGTTGAACAGTACGGGAATGTGCTTAAACTCGCTCATCAGAACGGAACAACGAAGTCAACAGGCTCATCGTCAACGCTCATCATCTCATCGAAGCGATCCTTCGCCCAAATCTCGGCTCTTTGACCGACGCCGATGATGACGATATCACGAACAATGCCTGCTTTTTCGATAAACCTTGCCGGCAAAACAACTCGGCTCTGCGAATCCATTTCGCAATTCTCACTGTTGAGAAAAATCGTTCTCTGAAGCTTGGTTCTGTCAACCCCGTCATTGACGAACAAAAGCTCATTTGTAATTTCCTCCCACTGCTCCTCACGGTAAATTCTGAGGAACTGCTCGCCGGGCTTGGCAAAGACGACAAACTCCTTGCCGCCGATCATGTCTCTGATTTTCGGAGGCATAACTATTCTTTTTTTTGCGTCAAGAGTACGGTCGTAATAGCCGTTGAACTGCATAAAAGCTGCCTCCTTTTTGAAAAATTCTTCCACTTCGTGGGTTTTATGGGTAAATCCACTCCACTTTTGTAACTTTATTATACAATACAATTTTCAAAAGTCAAGGAAAAATATTGCACAAAATTAAAATATTTATAAGGTAATGTTGTACAGGTGGCGGGTGCGAATTATGCGGTGTTGCATTAAGGCGATACCGCACAATTTAGGTGTGCGGATTGCGCAGTAAGATTTTTCG
>CAVFTC010000050.1:0-14550 GCA_963625295.1 Bacteroides faecis | reverse complement strand
AACATATTCAATAGTGTCGAAAGATGTGATTTTTGGCACTTTACACAATTCACGATGCCTATCAACTCCCTTTTGCCCCTTTTTATCCCCTGCTGCTCCTCAACCTGACCCGTCTTGTCATTCGGGTCGATGTGTAGTATTGACAATTTTTTGTCATTATGCTAAAATTCAAGCTGTGTTTTTATGTAACCGGCAATTATTTATGTGGAGGTATTTTGACAAATATGTGGTGGAAAATTTTATTGATATTATTAGCTCTTTTCATTATAATTACACTTATAAGAGCGATTTTTTACAAGCCGAAAAAGCTTGAGGGTGTTAAGATCGACGACGCCGACATTGATGAAGGCAAGGTCGCCGAGCACCTTTCAAAAGCCATTCAGTGCAAAACCATATCAAGAAGCAACCCTGACGACATGGACTGGTCGGAGTTTGAAAAATTCCACAATTTCCTTGACGAGGCCTATCCTCTTATAAAGCAAAACACAACTAAAGAAAAGGTTTCAAAAGCGAGCCTTATTTACCGCTGGAAGGGTAAAAATCCCGACCTTGAGCCGATGGCACTGCTTTCGCATCAGGATGTTGTACCCGTTGCCGAGGGTACGGAAAACGACTGGACTCACGACGCATTCAGCGGATACAACGACGGTGAAATCATCTGGGGCAGAGGCGCACTTGACATGAAAAATCATCTCATTTGCGTAATGGAAGCCGTTGAATCCCTTATGGAAGAGGGCTTCCAACCGGAAAGAGATGTTTATCTCTGCTTCGGTCATAACGAAGAAATTGTTTGTTCGGGTGAATCCGGCGCAGACGAAATTGTAAAAACTCTTCAGGAAAGAGGGGTTCACCTCGACAGCGTTCTTGACGAGGGAAGCGCACTTCTCCGCCTTGATGTCAAGGGTCTTATCCACACATATATTGCTGCAGTCGGCGTTGCCGAAAAAGGATATGCCGATATGAAGCTCACTGTTCACGACAAGGGCGGTCACACTTCCGCCGCACCGAAGCACAGCGGAATGGCAAAGCTTGCCAATACCATTAAAGATGTTGAAAGACATCAGTTTAAATCACATATGCTGCCCTTCCTTACGGAGCTTTTCGACACGGTAGGCAGAAAGGCGTCCTACCTCGGCAGAGTTATAATGTGTAACCTGTGGCTTTTCAAGCCGCTGATAAAGCTTGTTCTCAAGACCATTCCGGAGTCGGCGAGCATGGTAAGAACGATTCAAAGCATATCAATGTGCGAGGGAAGCCCTGCACCCAATGTTCTGCCGCAAAGGCCTAATATAACAATCAATTTCAGACCGCTTCCGGGCGACACTATTGACGATGTTGAAAAACACATCCGTAAGGCTGTCCGCTACAAGGATCTGGAGGTTGAACGCCTCTACAGCAAGGAGGCAACCAAGTTTTCCCCGACCGATTCCAGAGCCTTTAATGCAATCAAAAAGGTCGAGGAGGGACTTCACCCCGGCGATGTTGCCGTTGCGCCGTACCTTGTAATGGGCGGCACAGATTCCTACCGCTACGGAAAGATCTGCGACAACATTCTTCGCTACGCTCCGTTCAATGTTTCTGTTGCACTTTTTCTGACGACCCACGCAACCAACGAGCGTATCCCGATTTCGGCGCTCAAGGAAAGCGTAATTTTCTTCAGAGAGTACATCAAGGAAGTTTCCAAGAAAGACTGATTTTTGCAATACCGCATTTAACTCTGTGCGGTATTGCTTTTTTATGAAACGGCTGCATTGTCCTAAAATTCTTTCAAATAACGGTTGTTTTTTACTGCATACTGAGTTATAATTATAAAGATTGAGGCAACAAATGGCTCTATTTTGCTTTGGCAGGTAAAAATATTCATTTTACTTTGCCGAATATTGAACCTCATAACGGCAAAATTTCCAGTTTATTGTGGTTTTCCACATGAATATTTGTATCATATTCAATGAATATTTTTTGCATTTTTCTTGACATATACTGTATATTTATGTATAATTATACCCTGTTAATGAATCAAGAGGTTTATTTGTTATGAAAAAGATTTTTATTGACGGCAAGGCCGGAACGACAGGACTCAGAATTTATGAAAGGCTCTCCGAGCGTTCGGACATTGAGCTTATGCTCTTGCCCGAGGAAAAGCGAAAGGACATTGAAGCACGCCGTGAGGCTCTCAACACCTGCGATATCGCTTTCCTTTGCCTACCCGATGCGGCGGCAATTGAATCCGTCGGATTGATTGAGAATGAAAAGGTCAAGGTACTCGACACCTCGACCGCTCACAGAACCGATCCCGGCTGGGCATACGGCTTTCCGGAGCTTTCCGAGGCTCACAGAGAAGAAATCAAGAATTCCAATCGAATCGCCGTCCCCGGCTGCCATGCAAGCGGCTTCATTTCGCTTGTCTATCCCCTTGTCGAAGCCGGTGCAATCTCTCCCGATTCGCTTCTGACCTGCCATTCGCTGACAGGCTACAGCGGCGGCGGCAAAAAAATGATTGCCGACTATGAGGCGGACGAACCGGATGCTGCGCTTGAATCGCCAAGACAGTACGGCTTGACACAAAATCACAAGCATCTCAAGGAAATGAAGGCGATTACCGGCATCAACGCATTCCCCGCCTTCTGCCCAATCGTTGCCGACTATTACAGCGGTATGCTCGTCAGCGTTCCTCTTTTTAAAGAGCAGCTCAACGGCGTTACGATAGAGGACATCAAGAAAATTTATGCAAAGAAATATCATTCGGATATCGTGAAATATAAAGAAGAAATCGGCGAAAACGGTTTCATTTGCTCCAATAAGCTTTCGTTTAACGATTCAATGGAAATTTTCGTTGAGGGCAACAAGGACAGAATCCTGCTGATGTCAAGATACGACAATCTCGGTAAGGGCGCTTCCGGAGCGGCTATACAGAACATGAACATTCTTCTCGGAACAGACGAAAAAACAGGACTCGAGGTATAAAATGATGAAAACAATCGAAGGCGGCATCTGCGCCGCGAAGGGCTTCAGAGCCAACGGAATCCACTGCGGAATCAGAAAGAATAAGTCGAAGCGTGACCTTTCGCTCATTGTCAGCGATGTAAAGGCAACAGCAGCGGCAGTTTATACAACCAACCTTGTCAAGGGTGCGCCGATTTTTGTCAATCAAAAGCACCTCTCCGACGGGTACGCTCAGGCTATCATCTGCAACAGCGGAATTGCAAACACCTGTAATGCCGACGGAATTGAAAAAGCGGAAGCCATGGGTCAGCTCGTCGAGGATGCGCTCGGCATTAACAAGGACGATGTTATCGTCGGTTCAACCGGCGTTATCGGAATGCCGCTCAATCTCACCCCGATCGCAAACGGTATGAGCGAGCTGGTAGCGGGTCTTGATTACGACAACAGCGGTTTTGCCGCAGAGGGAATCATGACGACCGACACGAAGAAAAAGGAAATCGCAGTCAGCTTTGACATTGACGGCGTTGAGTGCAGAATCGGCGGAATTGCCAAAGGCAGCGGAATGATTCACCCGAACATGGCAACGATGCTTGTTTTCGTCACCTCCGATGTTGCAATCACAAGCGAAATGCTTCAAAAGGCCGTCAGTGAGGATGTTAAAACCTCCTTCAACATGATAAGCGTTGACGGCGACACCTCGACCAACGATACATTTGCGGTTCTTTCCAACGGAATGGCAGGCAACAAGCTCATTGACAGCGAGGGCGAGGCATACGATAAGTTCTGCGAGGCTCTCCACGAGGTCAGCGTTTACCTTTCAAGAAAAATCGCCGGCGACGGAGAGGGCGCAACAAAGCTGCTTGAATGCAAGGTGACAGGCGGCAAGACCGACGAAATTGCAAAAAAGGTTGCTAAGTCTGTTATCTGCTCATCGCTTACCAAGGCGGCAATGTTCGGTGCGGACGCCAACTGGGGTCGTGTGCTTTGCGCAATCGGCTACAGCGGTGCAGATGTTGACATCAACAAAATCGATGTGAGCTTCAAATCTGCCAAGGGAACAATTGCTGTTTGCCGCAACGGTGCAGGAGTTGATTTCTCCGAGGAAAAGGCCAAGGAAATTCTTCTCGAAAAAGAAATTGAGATTCTCGTTGACCTCAACGACGGCGACTATGACGCAACTGCATGGGGCTGTGACCTCACATATGAATATGTAAAGATCAACGGTGACTACAGAACCTGAGGTGACTGAAAGATGGAAATTTCAATGGAAGAGAAGGCCGGGATTCTTACCCGTGCTCTCCCCTACATTCAAAAATACAACAATAAGATCCTTGTTGTGAAATACGGCGGAAACGCAATGATCAGCGAGGAGCTGAAAGAGTCCGTAATGAGTGATATTATTTTGCTCTCGACGATCGGAATCAAGGTCGTGCTCGTTCACGGCGGCGGGCCCGAGATTACGGGTATGCTGAACAAAATCGGCAAAAAGAGCGAATTCGTCAACGGACTGCGTGTAACCGACAAGGAAACGGCAGATGTCGTTCAGATGGTTCTTGCCGGAAAAATCAACAAAAGCCTTGTCAATCTGCTTTGTTCAAGAGGCGGAAAGGCAATCGGCTTAAGCGGCTCGGACGGCGGAATGATCAAGGCAAAGCCGAAAGCTGCCGAGCTTGGCTTCGTCGGTGAAATTACCAATATCAATGTTCAGCCCATCCTCGATGTTATCGAAATGGGCTACATTCCCGTTGTTTCGACCGTCGGCTTTGACGACGAGGGCAACACATACAATATCAATGCCGACACGGTAGCCGCAGGAATTGCAGGCAGACTCAAGGCGGAGAGCCTTATTTCCATGACCGATATCGCAGGAATTCTCAGGGATAAGGACGACCCGACAACCCTTATCTCAAAGATTTTCGCCGAGGACGCTCCGAAGCTGATGGACGACGGAATAATCTCTGGCGGCATGATTCCGAAGGTGCAGTGCTGTGTTGACGCCATCAATCTCGGCGTCCGAAAGGTATTTGTTATCGACGGAAGGATTCCCCATTCAATTATAATAGAAGTTCTCACCGACGAGGGCATCGGAACGATGTTTGTCAAGGGTGATAAATAAGAAAGGTCTGACTGAAATGAGCATAACATCAAACGATAAGCAGTTCGTTGCCAACACCTATGCAAGATTCCCCATTGAGCTTGTCAGCGGCAAGGGTGCAATCCTCAAGGACAGCAGCGGAAAAGAATATATCGACCTCGGCAGCGGAATTGCAGTTAACATTTTCGGCGTTGCCGACGACGAATGGCAGAAGGCGGTTACTCATCAGCTTTCCGTCCTCCCCCACACCTCAAACCTCTATTATTCCGAGCCGTGCTCAACTCTTGCCGAGCTTCTCTGCGAGAGAACGGGAATGAAAAAGGTTTTCTTTGCAAACAGCGGCGCAGAGGCTAACGAGTGTGCAATCAAGGTCGCAAGAAAGTTCGCTTTTGACAAGTACGGTGACGAGAGCCACTCAACGATAATCACGCTTAAAAACAGCTTTCACGGCAGAACGATAGCAACGCTCAAAGCAACGGGTCAGGATGTTTTTCACACCGATTTCGGCCCGTTCCCTGAGGGCTTTGTTTATGCCGAAGCCAATAATTTTGACGATGTAAAGAAATTTGTTGACACCGACAAGTGCATTGCAGTCATGATGGAGCTTGTTCAGGGTGAGGGCGGCGTATGCAAGCTCGATGAGAATTTCGTTAAGTCTGTCGCAGAGCTTGTCAAGGAAAAGGACATGCTTCTCATCATTGACGAGGTTCAAACAGGTAACGGCAGAACGGGCGAGCTTTACGCCTATATGCACTATGGTATCCAACCTGATGTTGTTACAACTGCAAAGGGACTCGGCGGCGGACTTCCGATCGGCGCAACAATGCTTGGCGAAAGGGTTGAGAATGTTCTCACATTCGGCTCACATGGTTCAACCTTCGGCGGCAACCCCGTAAGCTGCGCAGGCGCATGCAACATCATCAAGAGAATTGACGACAAGCTTCTCAATGAGGTTAAAGAAAAATCGGCTTACATCTTCTCGGAGCTTGAGGGCGCAAAGGGAGTTAAATCCGTCAGCGGTCTCGGACTTATGATCGGCGTTGAGACAGACAAGCCGGCAAAGGAAGTTGCCAATGCCTGCATTGAAAAGGGCGTGCTTGTTCTGACTGCTAAGACAAAGGTTCGACTTCTCCCCTCTCTCAACATTGATTGGGACGACCTTAAAAAGGCAATTCAGATTCTCAAGGAAGTTGTAGCGGAATAATTCATCAATAAATAAACAAATAAATCTACAGCCACAGTGTTTTGCTGCACTGCGGCTGTTCTATTCATTGCACTATATCCTGCCATTATGCACAAAATATGCAGGTCGCTATTTGTGAACTTTGTATAGCAAATTGTGTCGTGATATGATATAATATCATGCAAACGAAAGGAGAGGACATTTTGGAGGAAAATAAAATGGGCGTTATGCCCGTAAACAAGCTTATTATCAATATGTCATTGCCGATGATAATTTCCATGCTGGTTCAGGCGTTGTATAACATCGTTGACTCAGTCTTCGTCGCAATGGTCAATCAGGAATCGCTTACGGCGGTTTCGCTTTCGTTCCCGGCGCAGAACCTCATGATAGGATTTGCAACAGGTACGGCTGTCGGCGTTAATGCGCTCATATCCCGTGCGCTCGGTGAAAAGAACGGTGAACGGGCAAACAAAATCGCAGAGAACGGAGTTTTTCTCGCTCTGCTCAGCTCAATAGCGTTTTTCCTTTTCGGCGTGTTCGGCTCAAGGCTTTTCATCAGCTCTCAGACATCTGTTTCCTATATTATCGACGAGGGAACGAAGTATCTTCAGGTCTGCTGCGGCGCAGGCTTCGGAGTTTTCTTTGAGATCATGTACGAACGCCTTTTGCAGTCCACCGGCAGAACCTTTTACACAATGATAACTCAGGGCGTCGGTGCAATCATCAATATTATTCTTGACCCCGTGTTCATCTTTGTTTTCAAAATGGGCGTCAGAGGCGCAGCCATCGCAACTGTCATCGGTCAGATTGTCGCATTTATTCTTGCCGTTTATTTCAACCGCCGCAAGAACGCCGACCTTCACCTTGATTTCAAGAAATTCAAGCCGAACGGACGCTTTATAGGCGAAATTTATAAAATCGGCGTTCCGTCGATCCTCATGATTGCAATAGGCTCGATCATGACCTATTTCATGAATAAAATTCTCATTGCTTACACCCTCGGCAAGGAGCTTTCGGTCAATGTTTTCGGCGCATTTTTCAAGCTCAACAGCTTCATTTGTATGCCCATCTTCGGCCTTAACAACGGAGTTATCCCGATAATTGCATACAATTACGGCGCACAGAACAAGCCCCGTATGCTAAAAACCATCAAGCTTTCGGTCATATACGCCGAGTTTTTCAGCATCATCGGCGCATTGCTTTTCTTCCTTTTGCCGGAGTTCCTTCTCGGATTTTTCTCGGCAACGCCGGAGATGCTCAAAATTGGCATTCCTGCGCTGAAAATAATCAGCATAAGCTTCCTTTTTGCCGGCATGAACATCGCACTCAGCGGCGTGTTCCAGTCCTTCGGAAAGAGCATTTTCTCAATGATAAGCTCGTTCATTCGTCAGCTTATCGTGCTCATTCCGGCAGCCTATATCCTTGCGAGATATGGCCTTTCAATCGGCAATGACAGCCTGGTTTGGTGGTCATATTCGGTCGCCGACCTTGCCGCATCCGTCGTTTCGGTCACCTGCTTTGTTGTGCTTTACAAGAAGATAATCAAGCCTATCCGGAACGATAAAACAGAATAAAACAGAAACCGCTTTCCATCTCGGAGAGCGGTTGTTTTTATAATGTTCCGTTTTCAAATTCACGCTTGAACCAAACATCCTTGACCTCAAACTCCCTTGAATGAAGATAGGAAAGAATGCCTGCGCTTTCGTCAAACATGAACACCAGCTTGTAGGAATAAAGGCATTGCTTACGGTAGCCGAAATCCTTATTGAGCTTGTTTGTGCCGTATTTTCCGTCGCCGAGCAGCGGATGCCCAATCGAGGCAAAATGCGCCCTTATCTGATGAGTTCTGCCCGTCATAAGCTCGACCTCAACAAGGCTGAGCTGCTTATCGTAATCTCTGCCGAGCACCTTATATTTTGTGCGAATCTCTTTTGCTCCATCACACGGGTGCTTGAGAATTTTTACGGTGTTCTTTTTCTCGTCCTTTAAGAGATAGCCCTCCAAAAGTCCGCTGTCACGCTCCATGATTCCGTGACAAACGCAAAGATAGAACTTTTTGAGATTTGTTCTCTGCTTCATCTGAGCGTTCATGACTCTGAGGCTTTCGGCATTCTTGGCGGCTATTACTATTCCGCCGGTGTTCCTGTCAATTCTGTTGACGAGTGCCGGAGTGAATGAGTTTTCCTCGTCGGGCTTGTATTCGCCCTTTTCATAAAGATATTTTTTTATCCTCGTGATGAGAGTGTCAACATACTCCCTGTCGTCGGGGTGGCAGAGCAGCCCTGCCTTCTTGTCAAGGAGCATGATGTTTTCGTCCTCATAGAGAATGTCCAGCTTCCTCGGCGCACCGGTGAAGTCATATCGGGTTTCCGGCTTAATGAAAAATTCATCATTGATGTACATATCAACGACATCGCCGACCTGCAAAATCGTGGAAATTTCGGCACGCTTGTTGTTTACCTTGATGCGCTTTTTCCTGATGTATTTGTACATCAGCGACTGCGGCAGATTCGGCATACCTTTTTTTATAAACTTGTCAAGCCGTTGACCGGCATCGTTTGGTTTTATTTCAAAGCTTTTCATAACTAATTTTTAAACGAATGTATCGGCGCAGGAATTCTGCCGCCCCTGTTGATGAAATCCGAGCAGTCCGCACCGTTGACAGGCATTATCGGAGCATAGCCGAGCAAGCCGCCGAATTCGACGGTATCGCCGACCTCCTTGCCGATTACGGGAATCAATCTGACCGCTGTGGTTTTCTGATTTATCATTCCTATTGCCATCTCGTCGGCAATTATGCCGGAAATCGTCGAAGCCCTTGTGCTGCCGGGAATTGCGATCATATCAAGGCCGACCGAGCAAACGCAAGTCATAGCCTCAAGCTTTTCGAGAGTGAGCATACCGGCATTGACCGAGTCGATCATGCCCTGATCCTCGGACACCGGAATGAATGCGCCCGAAAGTCCGCCGACATATGACGAAGCCATTATGCCGCCCTTCTTCACCTGGTCGTTCAAAAGAGCCAACGCCGCCGTCGTTCCCGGTGCGCCGACATATTCAAGTCCCATTTCTTCCAATATTTCGGCTACGCTGTCGCCGATCGCAGGCGTAGGAGCAAGCGAAAGATCAATAATTCCGAACGGAACGCCGAGCCGCTGCGAAGCCTCCCTCGCAACGAGCTGACCCACTCTGGTGACCTTGAAGGCGGTTTTCTTTATCGTTTCGCAAAGTGTGCCGAAATCACTGCCCCTAACCTCAGTGATGGCACGCTTAACAACGCCCGGTCCGCTGACGCCGACATTTATTACCGTGTCAGCCTCACTCACACCATGGAATGCGCCGGCCATAAACGGGTTGTCGTCGGGAGCGTTGCAGAACACAACGAGCTTTGCGCAGCCGATAGAGTCGTTTTTCTTCGTAAGCTCTGCGGTTTTGACTATCGTTTCGCCGAGAAGCTTGACAGCGTCCATGTCAATACCCGTTTTTGTCGAACCGACATTGACCGAGCTGCAAACCCTTTCCGTTGAAGCGAGAGCCTCGGGAATTGCCTCAATCAGCAGCTTTTCGGCAGGGGTCATGCCCTTTGAAACAAGAGCCGAAAATCCACCGATAAAATTAACATTTATCTCCTTCGCCGCACGGTCAAGAGTCTTTGCGATTTTCACAAAATCCGCAGTCGTTTTGCAGCAAGCCGCACCGATAAGAGAAATCGGAGTTACGGAAACACGCTTGTTAACAATCGGAATCCCGAACTCCAGCGCAATTTCATCGCCGGTTTCTACAAGCCTTCCTGCCTTTGAAAGAATCTTTTTATAGATATTATCGCAGACGGCATCGACCTCGGACGAAATGCAATCAAGCAGGCTTATGCCCATTGTGATTGTGCGCACATCAAGATTATTCTCTTCAATCATTTTGTTCGTTTCACGAACCTCGAATGAACTTATCATAGCCTACCTCAGATTCTGTGCATAACATTGAAAATATCCTCGTGCTGCATCTTGATTTTGACGCCGAGCTCTTCGCTGATTTTTTCAATTTCACTGTTGAGAACGGCGAAGTCCTTTTCGGAATTTTGAGCGTCAACAATCATTATCATGTTGAAAAAGCCCTGAACGATAGACTGATTGATGTCAAGCACATTGATGCCGTTCTCGGCAAGGTAGGTGCATATTCTTGCGATTATGCCTACCCTGTCCTTTCCGATAACCGTGATTATGGTTCTGTTCATTCGTCTTCCTCCGAGTCGTCATTGCTGTCTATTTGGGAAAGAATTTCTTTGATATTTATTTTCTGCGTGTTTAAAATCTCGTCCGCACGGTTGAGAGTTTCTGTCGGATCATGCTTGTTCATCTCGAACTCATCTGGAACATCGAGCAGCTTTTCAGCGTCCTCGACGGTTGCGTTTTCGCCGAGATCCTGAGCCATCAAAGCGTCAATTCCTGTCGGTGTGTCCTCGGACACATCATAATTCACCGCATCGGCTTCAATGCCGAGCATTTTGGCGTATCTCTTCTTTTTAACAATATGGATTATCACAAGAGCCGCAACGAAGGCAATGAGCGTGCCGCCGGAAACGATTGCGCCTATCATGAAGCCCTTCGGCTTATAGGTCATTTCAATCGTGTGCGTTCCCGGTGCTGCGTCAATTCCGATAAGAGCGTCGCCTATGGCAACAGCGTCGATTTTTTCACCGTCAACGGTGATCTCCCAGCCCTCGTCATAGTTGATTGAAGTATAAACAAGCTCACTTGCCTTGACGGTAACCGTTCCCTTGATGTGCGTGTCGGTGAATTCGGTTATATTCATCGCAGCGGCGGAGAGCTTGTTGTAGCCCGCCTCAAAATTATTCATATCAAGTCCAACGGCATAGATATCGGCATAGCCGGATTCCTTGTCCGCCGGAATGGTTATTTCAAGCGTGAGTATCTCGCCCTTTTCAAAATATCCGCAGTCAATTACATAGGGATCGTCCGGCGACTGGGTTTTTGAAAGTCCGTTCGTGCCGGAGATGTCAAAGCTCTCCGCACTCTGGCAGTCAATATAAAGATAAACATTCTGCGATTCGGGAATCTCGTATTTGCGAACTATCGTGCCGCTGTCGTTCACTGCGTCCTTAAAATAAGTAAAGTTTTCGGAAAGCAGCTGCTCATCATCTCTGATATTTTCGGTCTTATAGGTCGTTGCAGGAATTTTCGTGAACACATCACCGACATTTGTCGCTCTTGTCCAGTAGTCATTCTGAATCTCAAACGGATTAGACCCTGTCGGATTCCATTTTTCGACCTCCTCGCTTACGCAATATGCGAGCGGAAGATAATAGTTGTTTCTGTAAGCAACAAATTTATCGTTTTCGGCAACCTTTTCAAAAAGCTGCTCGTTCATGATGGAATCGTCGTTGTTCACAAGATATTTGAGCGACATCATCGCATTATATACGGGGGTTTGCGGAGCGTAGATATAGCTGTTGATATAGTTGCTGTTCAGTCCGAGATTGTGCTGAAGATTTGCGGACTTTTCGTAAGCCATGGAGGAGAAAACCGAAACGCCGTTATAGTTGAACCATGAAGCGTCCATCAGCGTGTTGATGTCCGTAAGCTCCATTCTGTACTTATCCGTACCCTCAACTGCGTCGAGCTTCTCCTTAAGCTCCCTGAATTCCGTGTAGCCGTTAACAAAATTCGGCTTCTGCTGACTCATTACAAAATGGCTTGTGTCGCTGACGGCAACCTCGGCAAATACGCAGCACATAAGAAGCAGCGAAACCGCAGAATGAGCAAAATTTTTCTTTTTCATCAGCCCGAGCACGACGGTATAAACCGCAATAAAAGCTATGCTGAGATAAATTGAGGTTTCCGTAACATTCTTCGAGCCGAGCCTTTGAACAAGGACTGCGAAAAGAATGGTTGCAACGCCCGTGCCGAGCAGCGCCTTGGTCGAAAAGGATTTGATGTTGATGAGCGCCTTGTATGCGATCGAAAGCAAAACAAACGAGTAAATAAACGAAAATCTGAACGGCAGGTCGTTCGGGAAATGAAATGCGTGAACAATGTAATTGAGATAGTTCAAATTGAAGCCGAGGAAGAAAACGGCAAGCAGAATAATATGCGCCGCACGCTCCTTCGCCTTGATTTTGTCGCAGAAAATATAAAGAGGAACAAGCATAACGGTGATAATTCCGCAATAAACATTCGGCAGAACATCATCGCCGCTGCTTCTGATCGTCGGCTCAAGCGAGGTGAGATGATTCGCAAGAAAATCAAAAATATTGTTATAGAACTGATAGTCGCTCGGGAATGTGCCGGAGGTTGCCGAACACGCCTTGAGACAGAAATATGTCGGAACGAGAGCAATAGCCGAAAGTCCAACGGCAACGAACGAGCCGAGAGCGAAAAGCAGACCTGAGGTCACAAAACGGCTGTAAACAATATTATCGATTTTTCTGTTGTAAATCTCGCCGTCCTCGTCAACATAGATCGGCTTGGTCGGAAGAATCTCCTTGATTGAATAATTCGAGAAAAAGTAAACGAGGAAGTAAAGCACCGCAAAAATGCAGATCATATACGACATATAATAATTCGAGAAGAAAGAAACCGTAAGCGCAATGATATAAAGCGTCGCCTTCTGCTTGTTGATAATGCGTTCGATTCCGAGAACGATAAGCGGAAGCAGATACATTGCGTCAATCCACATTATGTTCCAGTAATATGCAATGAAAAAGCCGCAAAATGCATAGAGAATGCCGAAAGCGGAAATTGTAAAGTCATTCTTGCCATTAGATTTTTTGAGATAAAAAGCCATTGCCGCCGCCGCAAGAGCATTCTTGAGGAACACCATTGCGCCGATTGCTTCGGGGACATTCTTGTGGCCGAAAATCAGCACTATCAGGTCGCCGATTGGGCTTGAAAGATAGTTGTAATAATTGCCGAGAAATGCTCCGCCGCCGCCCGTGTTCCATGAATAGAGCATACTCTTGAACTGAGTAAGTCTGTCATAAAGCTCGGCAAAAAGCGGACCGTACTGATGGTAAAGATCCATTCTCAGAACGGTTTTGTTGCCGAACGGAATAATATCAAAGCAATAATAAACCAGCAGCATAAGAACCGCACTGCAAATAAACGCAAGCAATATATATATATTGCGGTCAATAAACCTTGCAAGCTTTGAATCGGGGTTCTTTTTCAAAAAGCTCTTTTTTTTCAATAAGCTCATTCCTCTCTGTTAAGGCAATATCGTAAATTCCTTTCGGATTACATCATTACTGACCTTATTATAGTACCACATTACCGTCAATCTTTCAATAAGCACCGAAGAAAATTCACACATATTTTAAAACTTCCCTGTTCTATTTCGGGACAAGAGTTCATAAGAAATAAATGGTGATAAAAATGCGGCACGATAAAAAAGACATTGTAAACTCTCTTTTGAAATATCTTCCCCCGATTTTTGCGGCGGTTGCCGACAAAGATCTAAGCGAGCTTTGTGAAATACGGCTGAGAGCCAGAAAGCCCGTCGCCCTTGTTTTTCCGGAGCGAACGGATTTCATCACCCAAACCGGGCGGCTGACTAATTTTTTCTCCGAAAATCTTTTTTCGCTTTCAAAAGCGGAAATTGAAGAAATTTTCGTCAAAATGTGCGGCTATTCCGTCCACAGCCTGACCGACAACATCGCCGAGGGCTTTATTACGCTTGACGGCGGAATCCGTGTCGGCGTTTACGGCACAGCGGTTGTCCGTGACGGAAAAATCGCCTCCGTTCGCAGCATTGAGGGGCTTAACATTCGTATTCCCGGCGAATACTGCGGCTGTGCAGCTCCGATTTACAACCGCCTTTTTCACGGAAGAATGTACAACACTGTCATCTGCGGCGCACCCATGTCGGGAAAAACCACCGTTTTGCGTGACCTCTGCCGCTTAATCTCCGACAAGGATCAAAAAAAGCTTGTCGTAATCGACGAGCGAAGCGAAATGAGCGGCTATAACCTCGGTATCAACACCGATGTTTTAAAAAACTATCCGAAAGCTTCGGGCATTGAAATTGCCGTGCGAACCCTCTCACCCGATATTGTCGTCTGTGACGAGATAGGCTCGGTAGAAGAAGCCCAAAAGCTTTGCACCCTCGTCAACTGCGGCGTTAAATTTATCGTAACCATGCACTGCTCCGAGCTTCACGAGCTTAAACGCAGACCGCAATACGCCCTGCTCAGCGAAGCCGGAGCTGCGGAGGCCTGCGTTTTTTTAAGGCAACACCGCACAAATTGAGGCGCACGCCTTGCTTGAATCTGTTTCCGTCATGCTGCACAAAAATTCCTTGACTTGCGTCAGCAAGC
>CAVFTC010000049.1:0-14938 GCA_963625295.1 Bacteroides faecis | reverse complement strand
AGCCGCTTGGCGAAGTATTCAGCATGACCGCAAAGGGTATCGATCAATTCTTCGGCAAATGATTTTGTTAAAAAATCAAGCCAATCAAAATTCAGCTCCAATCCCGCAAATCCGCTCAGCGGTGCAGCGGTCAAAATAATTACCGCGACTAAAAGGCTTGAAATAATCTTCTTAACATTTTTCATAGCTTTTCCTCCAATAAAAATCCACCCAAAGGAAATAATCCGTTGGGTGGAAATACAGCATATTGCCTTAATTTCTTCCCAACAGCACAATTATATCACTTAGGAAAATATTGTCAAGAATTGAATTGTATAATACAGCACTTTTCATGGTACTGTGCCTTATTTTAGCTGCTCAACATTAAAATAATTCTATCTATGCATACCTCGGCTTGGTTGCTTTTGATGTAGTGAGTCTATTATTTCGTGTATGCCTCTTTTTATCGGTTTTATCGATTTCATCAATATCTTAGAATATTTTTACAAAAACACTTGACAATATATATGCAACAGTGATAAAATACCAAGGATTGATATTGTGATTTATTATGTGTCGCTATGCGCACATGATTTGTCAATATTCAAAATTTTCAAGAAAGGAGATGTAGTTTTTGCCTACCTTTAATCAGTTAGTTAGAAACGGCAGACAGACTATCGAAAAGAAAGCAAAGGCTCCGGCACTTCTCAAGGGACTCAATTCCAAGAAGAACATCGTTACCGATCAGAATTCACCCCAGAAGCGCGGCGTTTGCACAGCAGTTAAGACTGCTACACCTAAGAAGCCTAACTCGGCTCTTCGTAAGATTGCCAGAGTTCGTCTTACAAACGGTATCGAAGTTTCTTCGTATATCCCGGGTGTAGGTCATAACCTTCAGGAGCACAGCGTTGTTCTTATTCGTGGCGGTCGTGTTAAGGATCTTCCCGGTGTTCGTTACCACATCATCCGTGGTACACTCGATACTCAGGGTGTTAACGGAAGAATGCAGTCCCGTTCAAAGTACGGTGCTAAGCGTCCGAAGGCTGCCAAAAAGTAATTCCTCTTTTAAAAAAGGAAAGTTTGAAAGACAGAATCTTCTTGCAGGCTGCGCAGGGTAGGGTACGCTGCGTATCAATGTGAGAGTGTATATATATATTATGTATGTGCTTCTCCATTGGCGCCACAGGGTTTTGTCACTTGAGTACCTATGATATCATTACTATGAAGGAGGGAAGCGAAGTGCCAAGAAGAGGCCAGATTGCAAAACGTGATGTTTTGCCAGATCCGCTTTACAATTCAAAGTTGGTAACAAGACTTATCAACAATGTTATGTATGATGGTAAAAAGGGCGTCGCACAGAAAATCGTTTACGACGCATTTGACATCATCAAGGAGAAGACAGGTAAGGAGCCGGTAGAGGTTTTTGAAGCCGCTATGGAAAATGTAATGCCTGTTCTCGAGGTTAAGGCTCGCCGTGTCGGCGGTGCTACTTATCAGGTTCCGATGGAGGTTCGTCCCGAGAGAAGACAGACACTCGGACTCAGATGGATCACCAACTATTCACGTCTTCGTTCGGAAAGAACTATGAAAGAGCGTCTTGCTAACGAAATCATGGATGCCGTTAACGAAACAGGTTCGGCGTTCAAGAAGCGTGAGGATACTCATAAGATGGCAGAGGCTAACAAGGCTTTTGCACATTTCAGATGGTAATCTTCCCGAAAATTTCAGGGATTTAATTGCTTATTTAAATTTACGGAGGTTTATATGGGAAGACAAGTACCACTTGAATTAACAAGAAATATCGGTATCATGGCTCATATCGATGCCGGTAAAACAACTACGACCGAGCGTATCCTTTTCTACACCGGTGTTAACCATAAGATGGGTGAAACACATGACGGTGCAGCAACAATGGACTGGATGGCTCAGGAGCAGGAGCGTGGTATCACAATCACTTCTGCTGCTACCACCTGCTTCTGGAAGGGTCACCGTATCAACATCATTGATACCCCGGGTCACGTTGACTTTACCGTTGAAGTTGAGCGTTCCCTTCGTGTTCTCGACGGTTCCGTTACCGTCCTTTGCGCAAAGGGTGGCGTTGAGCCTCAGTCTGAGACAGTTTGGCGTCAGGCTGATAAATATCATGTACCTCGTATGGTATATGTTAACAAGATGGACATCATGGGCGCAGACTTCTACCATGTTATCGACATGATGAAGGATCGTCTGAAGTGTAATGCTGTTCCGATTCAGCTTCCTATCGGTCGTGAGCTTGAGTTCAGAGGAATCATCGACCTTGTAACGATGGAGGCTGAGGTTTATTATGACGATAAGGGTCTCGATATCAGAATCGAGCCGATTCCCGATGATATGAAGGAGCTTGCTCAGAAGTATCATGAGGAGCTTATCGAGGCTGTTGCCGAGCAGGATGACGCTCTTATGGAGAAATTCTTCGAGGGTGAGGAGCTTACGGTCGATGAGATCAAGAACTGCATCCGCAAGGCTACTATTGCAAATGAAATGGTTCCCGTATGCTGCGGTACATCTTACCGTAACAAGGGCGTTCAGATGCTGCTTGATAATATCGTCGCTTACATGCCTGCTCCGACGGATGTTGAGGCTATCAGAGGCACCAACCCCGAGACAGGCGAGGAGGAAGATCGTCATTCTTCCGACACAGAGCCGTTCGCAGCTCTTGCATTTAAGATTGCAACAGACCCGTTTGTCGGTAAGCTCTGCTTCTTCAGAGTTTATTCCGGTACTGTTTCGGCAGGTACAACCGTTTACAACTCTGTTAAGGACACAGACGAGCGTCTCGGCCGTATCCTTCAGATGCACGCTAACCACAGACAGGATCTTGACATTGTTTACGCCGGTGATATTGCCGCTGCCGTAGGCCTCAAGAACACAACAACAGGTGATACTCTCTGCGACGAGAAGCATCCTATCGTCCTCGAATCAATGGAATTCCCGGAGCCTGTTATCCGTGTTGCTATCGAGCCTAAGACAAAGGCAGGTCAGGAAAAGATGGGTATCGGCCTTCAGAAGCTTGCTGAAGAAGACCCGACCTTCCGTTGCTACACCGACGAGGAAACAGGTCAGACGATCATTGCAGGTATGGGTGAGCTGCACCTTGAGATCATCGTTGACAGACTTCTTCGTGAGTTCAAGGTTGAGGCTAACATAGGTAAGCCCCAGGTTGCTTACAGAGAAACAATCACTCAGAACGCTGATGTTGACTGCAAGTATTCCCGTCAGTCAGGCGGTAAGGGTCAGTACGGTCATGTTAAGATCAAGATCGAGCCGAATCCGGAAAAGGGCTTCGAGTTCGTCAACGCCATCGTCGGCGGTGCTGTTCCGAAGGAGTACATTCCTGCTGTTGAGGCCGGTATCAAGGGCGCAATGCAGTCGGGTGTTCTCGCAGGATATCCCGTTGTTGATGTTAAGGTCACTCTTTATGACGGATCTTATCATGAGGTTGACTCCTCAGAAATGGCCTTTAAGATTGCCGGTTCTATGGCATTCAAGGACGCTATGAGAAAGGCTTCTCCGGTTCTTATGGAGCCTATCATGAAGGTAGCTATCATCGTTCCGTCGGATTACCTCGGCGATGTTATGGGTGATGTTAACTCCCGCCGCGGCATGATCCTCGGTCAGGAGCAGAGAACGGGTGCCGTTCAGGTTGACTCGAATATTCCGCTCTCAAATATGTTCGGCTACGCTACAGATCTTCGTTCCAAGACTCAGGGTCGCGGTCAGTATGTAATGGAGCCAAGCCACTATACGGCTGTTCCGAAGTCTATTGCAGACGACATCATCAGCGCAAGAACCAAGGGCTAATTATTTTCAAAAAAAGCTTGCTTTTTTTGAAAGAAATTGTTACAATGTAACTATGCAATATGCATTGAATAAAATTATTAAATACCAAAGGGAGGAAATTCCAAATGGCAAAGGAAAAATTTAACCGAACCAAACCCCATGTCAACATTGGTACTATCGGCCACGTTGACCATGGTAAGACTACTTTGACAGCTGCTATCACAAAGACCCTCGCAATGAAGGGCGAAGCTGCTTTCGTTGACTACGCTAACATCGATAAGGCTCCCGAAGAGAGAGAGCGTGGTATCACAATCAATACAGCTCACGTTGAGTATGAGACTGCTTCTCGTCACTATGCTCACGTTGACTGCCCGGGTCATGCTGACTACATCAAGAACATGATCACCGGTGCTGCTCAGATGGACGGCGCTATCCTTGTTATCGCTGCAACAGACGGCCCCATGGCTCAGACCAAGGAGCACCTTCTTCTTGCTCGTCAGGTTGGCGTTCCCTACATCATCGTATTCATGAACAAGATCGACCAGGTTGACGATCCTGAGCTTATCGAGCTCGTTGAGATGGAGATCCGTGAGACTCTTTCTGAGTATGATTTCCCGGGCGACGACACACCGATCATAAAGGGTTCTGCTCTTAAGGCTCTTGAGTATGACGGAGACGATGTAAACGCTCCTGAGATCGCTTGCATTTGGGAGCTCATGGACGCTGTTGACAGCTATATCCCGACTCCTGACCGTAAGGCTGACCTTCCGTTCCTTATGCCTGTTGAGGATGTATTCACAATCACAGGCCGTGGTACAGTTGCTACAGGTAGAGTTGAGCGTGGACAGCTCAAGATGTCTGACGAAGTTGAAATCGTTGGTCTTACAGAAGAGAAGAGAAAGACTGTTGTTACAGGTATTGAGATGTTCCGTAAGCTCCTCGACTATGCTGAGGCCGGCGACAACATCGGTGCTCTTCTTCGTGGTATCCAGAGAACAGATATCGAGCGTGGTCAGGTTCTTTCCAAGCCCGGTTCAATCCATCCTCACACAAAGTTCGCAGGTCAGGTTTATGTTCTGACTAAGGACGAGGGTGGCCGTCATACACCGTTCTTCAACAACTATCGTCCGCAGTTCTATTTCAGAACAACAGACGTTACAGGCGTTATCACTCTTCCTGAGGGAACAGAGATGTGCATGCCCGGCGACAACGTTACAATGAATGTTGAGCTCATCACTCCGATCGCTATCGAAGAAGGTCTTCGTTTCGCTATCCGTGAGGGCGGCCGTACAGTTGGTTCAGGTGTTGTTACCGCTATCAACGAATAATTAAATTATTCATCAATTAAAGGCAGGTCGAAAGACTTGCCTTTTTTCAATGTACGGACAACATAATTAGCGATTACTTAAGGCAATACCGCACAACCGAGGTGCGTGGTATTGCCTTTGAAAACTGCATAAACAAAGGCGGTGCCGTGAATTCAGCACCGCCCTTGTTCACTTTATTTGAGAATTGCAAGGAGTAATTTTACAAGATTGAAAAGTCTATTGAAAAATACGCTTATCTGATTTTGTTCTGTGGAAGCTTCGTTTGAGTCCTTATCATTCTCAGCTTCAATCGTTTGGTCAATGATGCTTATGTATTCGTTGTAAGCAGAGCTTGTTTCAAGCTCCGATTGAGCGGCTTGCTGGTCAATGCTTTGAAGCATAATACCTGCCTGCGTGAGAAGCTCGACATCATTTTCGCCGATTACTCCGTCATGGTTGCAGTCCGCCGCAAGCCATGCAGCCTCGCCGAGCTGCTCCTTGGTGAGCATACCGCCGATTATGCAGTTGACAAGCGTTGCGTCCGTTGCGTCGTACCAGCCGTCGCCGTTCAAATCGCCGAAGATTACGAGAATGTAGGTCTTGACAAGATTTTCGTCCTCGTCGTAAAGCTCAATCTTAGTTCCCGTGCCGTTGCCGTTTGCGGTGGGGGAAAACTTGAGCGAGCCGTTATCTGCGGCAAGATAGCTGTCAAGGGAATCCGTGTGCGGATCTATGCCGTAAACCAGCAGCTTTTCCTCGTCGATTACAACGCCGTCTTTAACTGCCTTGATTTTTGCTGTGACGAGCTTTTCAAGCTTATTGACAGCTTCCATGATTTTGTCTGCCATTGCGTCAATTTCATTCTGACGGGTGATGTTGAGCGAATAATCAACCGCATCAACAGCCACCTTGACGGCGTTATAGCTCTCCTCGGTGTACTTTGTTGAATCAAGCTTGTTGAATTCCTCAACAGCAGCCTTAACCTTGTCATAGTTACCACCGAGGTATTCGAGGGAATTCGTTGCGGTATTGATTGCCGCAATAGCGTTGTTGATATCCTCGGTCTTTGCGGAAGCGTTGTTGTAAACCGCCTCGGCGTCATTGATGGCCTTTGTCAGAGCCGCAGCCGAGATTTCCGTACGAACCGAAAGGTCGATTGCCTTTGCGTCAGCTATGGCCTTTGCAAGAGCGTCCTTGGAAACAGTAACCGTTACCGTGCACTGTGCGCTGTGTCCGCCGTCCTTGGTGTAAGCCGTGATGACTGCCGAGCCGCCGTTGACAAATGTAACCGTGCCGTTGTCGACCGTTGCAACACTCGGGTCGCTTGTTGTCCATACAACATCGGTTATGCTTGCTCCGCCGACTCCGAGCTTCGCCTTAGGCTCAACCGAAGCGGTGAGCGTAGCGTTCTCTCCCGGTTTACCGCCGAGTGATGACTGATCGAGAGTAATTCCCGTCGCCTGAGTGTTTACAAAGGAAACATATACATAGTCCGTTACCGTGTTGCCAAAGTGGTCGGTGACCGTAACGGTGATTTTTGCGGCGCATGCCTTGTTCTCCTTTGGGGCAACCTTGCCGCTTTGATCGACAGTTACGAGATCATTATTCGACGACCATGTGATTGACTCGTACATTGCGTCGCTCGGCGTATATACATAGGAGAGCTGAACGCTTTGAGAGGTGTAGGTTTTGTAAAGAGGAACCTTGATCGAGATGAAATCGGCTGCATCGGAATCGTTATATCTTATAGTAACGCTCTGTGCACGCCTGTAGCCGACAAGGGCTGAAGCTGCGGCGGTGAGGTTGGCTGCCGCCGTGTCGATTTCACTCTGTGAAGCGTCTGCTTCGGCGTAAATCGTCTTTGCGTTTTCCAGAGCCGATTTGAACGCTGCGAAGGAGTCCTTGGTGTAATTCTGTTCGTTGTAGTTTGCGTTTTCTGCGTCGTCGATAGCCTTTTTAAGGGCTGTTTTGTCCGTTGCGACGGTGATAACGCAGCTTGCCGAAAGTCCGCCGATAACGGTTGTTGCCGTGATTGTTGCAATACCGCCGCTGACTATTTTAATAAGTCCGTTTTCGTCAACCGAAGCGATTTCGGGGTGATCTGACTTCCATGTTACCTTGTTGAGATCTGATTCGTTGCCGTCCGCATCGGTAACATTGGCGGTGAGCTGAACCTCCTCGCCGAGGGTATATGTTGTGTACTCGGACGGAGTAACCGCTATTGCCGTTGCGGGATTTTTGGTGAATACGACAGTGACTGTCTTGGTGTAAATATTGCCGAAATCATCGGTGAGCGTTATTGTCGCCTTGCCGTAGCATGCACTGTTTACGCTCGGAGCGGCGATTCCGTTCATGTTGACGAATACATCGCCCTCATAAGACCATTCTGCCGAGGTGTACATTGCGTTGGCAGGAGATGTTGAAAACTCAAGCTGTGCCGTTGCCATGATGTAGCTTTGGTCAGCGGAAACCTTTACGGTTATGATATCGGAGCTGTCGCCGTTATAGGAGATATTCACGCCCGAAACATAGATATAATTAGCGAGCGCATTTCTCTTTTCGGTGAGCAGCTTGAGAGCTTCATTAACCTCGGTCTGCGTTGGATCGGCTGCGTTGAGTGTTTCCGCTGCCGATGTAAGAGCCGCTTTGAACTCTGCCCATGTTGCAGGGGTGTAGGCTGTTTCAACGAGTGTGTTTGCACTTTCCACAGCCGTGCGCAGAGCGGATTTATCGGCATAAACCTTAATGCTTGTCTGTGCCGTGAAGCCGCCGTCAAGGGTGGTTACGGTGATTGTGCAGGTGCCTGTATCCTTGAAGCTCAGGTTGCCGTCGTTATCAACCGTACAGACGCTTTCGTTGCTTGATGACCAGATAACATCGGTTATGTTTGCTCCGCCGACGCCGAGAGTTTTCTTCGGCAGAACCGTTGCTGTTATTTTATCGGTCGAGCCGACGGTAGCGTTGGTTATCTCCGTTTTGTCAACGCTGATTCCCGTAACAGGCGTATTTGCGAAGGCAACATAAACGCTGTCGGAATATGTTCTGCCCTTGTAGTCGGCAGCCGTGACGGTGATTTTAGCAAGGCATGCCTTGTTTGCCGCAGGGGTTACAACGCCGTCCTCAACCTTGACCGATTCGCTGCTTGACGACCATGTGACGGAAACGACCGTTGCGTCCGCCGGAGTGAGGGTATAGCCAAGGGTTACGGATTTATCGGAATATTTTGATGTGATCGGAACATCTACGGAAATATAGCCGGAGGTTTGAGCGCCGTCCTGAGTGACGGTGATTTTTTCAAGCTTGATGAATCTTACAAGGGATTCATATGCGTTGTTAAGCTCCTCGTTGGCGGCATTGACGACTCTCTGCTTGGGATTATCCTGCGCAATAATTTCCTCTGCCTTTGCCATAGCGGCTTCGAGAACCGCCCAGCTGTCCTCGGTGTAGTTCTCGGAATTGAGGGCAAGACCGATAATCATTGCTCTTGTTTTGATAAGCTCGGTTTTATCGGATCTGACGGTGACCTTACATGTTGCCGTAACACCGCCGTCAACCGAGGCTGCGGTTATGATACATGTGCCGGCTTCGACAAATGTGACCGTGCCGTTTTCGACTGTTGCAACATCGGGGTCGGAGGTTGACCAGACAACATCGCTTATGCTCGGCTTGTCGCCGATGGTCTTGTTTGCCGTTACCGTTGCGGTGAGCGTCTGCGGCTCAGAGCCGTAGCCTACTTCGATTTCCGTTTTGTCCAAGGTTACCTTGGAAACCGGATCGTTTGCGAATGAAACATAAACGCCGTTGGTTATTGTGTTGCCGTAATGGTCGGTTGCGGTCAGGGTGATTCTTGCACCGCACGCCTTGTTGGAGGCGGGGGAGACTTTGCCGTCGTCGCTGACCTTGACTGAGTCGGAGCTTGAAGACCAGACTATGCTTGAATACATGGCGTCTGCCGGGGAGAAGTCGTAGCTGAGCTGAACGCTTTGCGAGGTGTATGTCTTGTAGAGCGGAACTTTTATCGCAATGAATTGCGGCGCTGTTTCGCCGTTGTAGTAGATATTGAGCTTCTCCATGTGAATATACGGCTTGAGATTGTCAAGCGCATTGTTGAGCCTGAGAGCTGCGGCGTCGATTTCCTCCTGGGAGAATTTTGCGCTTGCTTCAACCTCCTTGGCGTGGGTATATGCCGCCGTATATTCGGTGCTGCTTTCGTATGTATGCTCCTGAATGTCAACCTGAGCCTCGTCCGCTCTTGCGATGGCTGCACGCAGTGCTGTTTTATCGCCGCCTATAGTTACGGGGCAGGTTGCCTGAATACCGCCGTCGCATGAGGTGGCGGTAATGGTTGCCTGACCTGCGTCAACATAGGTCAGCTGACCGTTCTCGTCAACCGTAACGACATCTGTATTGTCTGATGTCCAAATGACATCCTGAATCGTTGCGTCATAGGTGATTATCGAGCCGACATCTTTGCATTTTGCGGTGAGCTTTATCGGTTCGGAATCAAACGCAGCGTTGACCTCGGAGGGTGAAATTTCAATGCTCGTAACGGGATATCTTGCAAATGAAACATTGACCTTATCGGTAACGCTGTTGCCTCGCTCATCGGTTACCTTTAAGGTGATAACTCCGTAGCATGCCTTGTTGACGGTCGGCGAAACCGTTCCGCTTTCGTCAACGGAAATATCCGTTGTGCTCGATGTCCATTCGACTGTTTTGTACATTGAATCCAGCGGACTGATTCTTGTGTCGAGCTTTATCGAATTATTCTGATAGGTGAAGGAGGTGGTGAGGCTGACCTCCTTTGAAATATATTCGCCTGCATCCTCGCCGTTGTACTGAATATATACAGCCTGCGGCTTGATGAGCTTTTTGAGCGAGTTGAAAGCCGAGTCAAGCGAAGCGGTTATTGCGTCGATATCGGACTGTACCGCATCGGCATCATTGTAGATTTCGTTCGCCCGTGTGTAGGCCTCCTTGAGTGCGTCGTAGGAAGCAACGGTGTAGTCGCCCTCGACAAGGTCGGCATTGGTTACCTTGCTGATTTCGGCGGCAAGAGCATCCTTATTCGTTGTTACGGTTACCTTGCATTCAGCCGTGTGACCGCCGTCAACCGTTGTTACGGTGATTTTTGCCTCTCCGACGGAGTGGAAGGTGAGGTTGCCGTTATCGACCGATACAACCTCAGGGTTGCTCGATGTCCATATAACATCCTCAATGCTTGCGCCGATACCCGGAGTGCCCTTCGGTGTAACGGTTGCTTTAAGGCTTGATGTGTTGTAAACCTTGCCCGTGATTTCCGATTCGCTGAGGCTTACTCCTGTTGCGACAACATTGGCGAAGCTTACATAAACGCTGTCGGATACCGAGCAGCCGGTGTAGTCTGTTGCTTTAACGGTGATTTTTGCGCTGTCTGCGGAGTTGTGAGTGTTGGTTACAAGACCGTTCTGATCTACCGTCACCTTGTCGTTATCCGACGACCATGTAATTGATTCATACATTGCGTTGCTCGGATTCAGAGCTGCGCCGAGCTGAACCGTCCTGTTCTTGTAGGTTTGATAGAATTCAACCTTCGTTGAAATGAACTTGGGAGCAGTCTCGCCGTCACGGGTGATCGTGATGCCGTAGACCTGAACATAAGCGCCGATGCGTGCATATATGTCGATAATATTCTGCGCAGCCTTGTCGCAGGTGTCTTGGAAAACCGTGTCGCTGTTCTTGACCTCAACCGCAGTCTTGTATGCGTTCTGCAAGTCAGCCCAATCCTCTGCCGAGCAGCTTTCTTCTGTAACGCTGCCTGTTTCAACAAGGTTGATTGCGTAATTAAGAGCCGTTTTGTTCGCCTTTACATTGACCGTGCAGCTTGCGGAAAAACCGCCGTCAACCGTTGTTGCCTTGATTATCGTTGTGCCGAAGTCCACGGGATTTACAACGCCGCCGCTGACCGTTGCGACTGCCGGATTCGATGAAGTCCAGATAATATCCTTGATTGAAGCGTCGCCGACTCCTATTGTGCCTGTCGGCGCAACCGTGGCGGTTATCGTGTCGCCTGTGCCGACGGTCAGGTTGAGGCTGTCCTTATCGAGCGTTATTCCCGTTACGGGGTAGTTTGCAAAGGAGACTGTACAGGTGTCGGTATAGCCGCCGTCATAGGTCTTGACCTGAACAACGCCGTATGCAGCCGAATAGCTCTTCGGACTGACAACGCCTTCGGTATTGACCTCGATATTGCCGGAAAGAACCGACCACGCAACATTCTTGTTTGTTACATCGTAGGGGAGAATTGAAGCGGTGAGGGTGGTTTTTGCGTTTTTATATGTGCTGTAGAGGGGAACATGAACGCTGACAAAATCGCCCTGATCTATTGAAACGCTCTTTGCGAGTCTTCCGATATATACCTGATAGGTAGTAACAACACGGGTGATAAGTCCTGCCTTGGCATAGAGAGTTACCGTGCCGCCGTTTGTGCCTGTCAGCACGCCATCCTCGGTGAGGGTGGCTATGCTGTTTGAAACGCTTCCGTCTGTCGCATAGCTGACCGTTTCGCCGTCATCGCCGAGAAGACCCCATGTGATATCCGCCTTTGACCTTGTCGGATAAAGCGTTGCCGTGTACTGCTGCGGAGTGTTAAGCTCCAGCGTTTGAGGTCCTGCGACGGAAATGTCAACCGGGGTTGTAATAAGCTTGCCCTTGACGGTGAATTCAAGGCTCTCGGAAACGCCGTCAACCGTTGCCGTTACGGTAGCGGTTTTCTTGTTTGCGGAGGAAATTCCTCCTGCGTCCCTTGCCTTGACGATTCCGTTGCCGTCAACGGTGAGAACGCTCTCGTCGGATGAGCTCCAGAGAACATTCTGCGAGTTTGAGCCTGCCGGAACGATATCGGTAAGCTTTACAATCGTGCTGTCACCCTCGGTCAACTCTGTGTCGTCGGCGGTGAGCGAAAATTTCTCTATTTTAAGGCTTTGAACTATTGTAAAGGTGATTGAATCGTTTATGGAAGCCTTTAGGAGGTAGTTTGAAAGCGTCTTTACTGCCGATGCGAGCAGGTCGGCTGTGTTGCCGGAAGCTCCCGCAATCGTAACGAGAATGTCAAGCATGGCCTTGAGCGCATTTTCGCTGACATTAAGACCGAGCAGCTTTATCATGATTTTGGCAAGCTGAGCGGTGTCGACACTGTCGCCGGCTGCAATTACGCCGTTTATGTATTTCATCAATCCGTCAACAAGGTCGTCGGCGTTGGGGGAAACCTTGACCGTGACCTTGCCCTCCTTGAGGAAGGTCACATTGCCCTCGTCATCGACCGTTGCGTAGTCCTTGCCCGATGTCCAAATGCTGTCGGTATCAATGCTCCATGTAACTCCGTAGCCCAAACGCAGGGGAGTGACACCGCCCTCGAGCTTGACCTGTCCGCCGACCGCAACCGTGGTGGGAACGGATTCCTTGTTGGTGATAAATGCGCCGTTAGGTATGACGGACGCATACCATTTGTCCGAATTGGTGACAAGAACCCTTACCTGATCCGAAGCGAGAACCTCGCCGTCGGAGGAGTAAAGCGTGACGGTTATACCCGTGTCGAGCGAGTTGAGCCTGTCCTCAAGCTGCTTGATAAGATAGTCGGTGATATTGCTCGGAACGCCGGACATTGCCGAACGAACCGTTTCGACAATAGCCTCCGTGTCCATCGTGTCAACATTGATGTTGTCGTTGAACAGGAGCTTTTCCATTGTGCTTGCCAATGCCGGACCGATAACGGCAACGGTTCTGACATCGTTGTCTATCCACAGCCTGACCGCAGCACCCTTGGAGCTGTCGTGAGCATATATTTTTCCTGTTGAATCAACGGATACAATGAGCGGAGCTTCGCTTGTCCACTTGATGTAGCCGCCCTCCGGCATGGAGCAGTCAAGCAGCTGGTAGGTCAGCTGAAGCTGTTCGCTTTCCATCAGGGAGATCTGCTCCGTGACGGAAGTGCCGTCCTCCTGGCAAATGTCGATTGCATGGGTAGCCGCTGCAAAAGCAGTTGTTCCGAAAGCGGGAATCATGACCGTGACAAGCATTGTCATCACGAGAATCAGACTTTGCCATTTGATGATTTTCTTTTTCATATAAATACCTCCGATCGGGATTTATCTTTTACATTTCATTTTATCACAATGATTGATTTGATATTTTACAAATGCGAAAATAAACGGTACTTAGCTTCGCCAAATTAAGGCGATACCGCATACCTAAATTGTGCGGTATCGCCTTAAAAAAAGAACCGAACGCATAAAGCGTCGGTTCCTGTGTGCTGTTTAGTCGGGCAGCATTTGACATCTGAGAATCTCCTCTTTGAAAATCTCAAGCGATTTTTCGTTGCTATAGCAGTAGTCCGAAAGGATAAAGCAATCAAGAAGCTTTGAAAATTCGTTTACCGTTTCGGGGTCGTCAGATGCAAAATTAAGGTTTCCACAGTATGTAAGCTTGCAGTTTTCGGAGAGATAATACATCGAGACATGAGATGTATTTGATGTATTTTCGATAACCTCATATCCGAAATTTTTTCCCAGCTTCAGCTTTGAATTGTCAAACAAATAGAAGAATACACTGTTTGTTGATGCGTAGAAATCGTACATTTTTTGGAGAATCTTTATGCGGTTCTCTTTGGTGAGAGGGAATGCGAATTCTCTCGGCATGGAACTGACAATTCCGTAATCAACAAATTCGGCAAGACTTTCCTTGCTTGAAACAGTGCATAGATTTTTATTGATAGAACCATATACATGCTGATAATATTGATAGGTGGTGTCTCTGAGAAAATCACGGTTGGGAACATCGGGCTTGGCAATCTGATCCCACATATCAAGATCTAAAAAATTGGTTGAATAACAGCCGAAGTCATGCAGAAAGCTTGCTTTTGAAACTCTATTGGACAAAGCATCCAAATTTATTTCTTTCAGATCCATTATATTTTCCATGCGATTGATATACGGTAGAGTACCTTCAAAATTCGTCAAAAAAGCCTTAGAATATTTTTCGATAACTACCTTGTTTGCACTGAGAATACCCGTATTGTTATAAAAATCAAACACAAGAAGATATTCACTTGTTATAACATAGTAAGGGAAAATGAGATTGAGATGTATCTGCTGCGTTGCGGAAGGATAGTAGTTGCAGTTGTATCCGCTGTGCATAAGGTTAAACACATTGGAAAAAGACATGAACCTGTCCTTTTCGTAGATGAAGTTGTTAATGATGTATTTGAAATCTATTGGCTTATCCGGGAAAAAGCGCATTGTTTCGCTGACTGTTTCGGAGGGAGCGTTTGAATAGACCCTGCCGTCCTTGCCCTTATCAACCTCAAGAGAAACGATGCAGTGCATGATGTTGACGATTTCCGTCTTGGAGCTAAGCTCCATGACCGAGTCCTTAAGCTCGATTTTGATGTTATTGAGGCTCGTATTTTCCTTCATTTTCGAGTCGTCAAAGTTTGAGAAATTTTGGAGCACCTTCATATGCTCAAGATATTTTCTATAGTCGTATTTTTCTTCGATATAGCTTTGAAAAAGAAGATTGCGATCCTCAGATGGAATGTTGAGATTTTCAAGAATACGCTTGAATGTGTGCAGGGAAAAGCTTCGTTCTCTTTTTGTTACCTTTGTAACGATTGAACGGTCAACCCCTCCTGCGGCCGCAATAGTGGTTAAATACAGATGGTTACGGTCTATAACAGATAACAGTGTGTCTGCAAAATCAGCCATCAAGCAATACACCCCTTCAAAAAACAAAATTCATTGTGTTAAGGCAATACCGCACAAATTGTGGTGCACGCCTTGCTTGAATATGTTTCCGTC
>CAVFTC010000048.1:11315-14967 GCA_963625295.1 Bacteroides faecis | reverse complement strand
CCACTTTATTTATTTGATATTTATTTGATAAATTTTTCATTTTGGCAAAACTGTTGACAAAGCAAACGAGTTGTGATATTATTAACACGATAGCAGGCTTAAACTGTTACCGAATCTACGAAAGGAGTAAAATAATTATGGATTTTAATGCACTTCTTGAGAAGATTGATGTTAGTGCTATCCTTGCAAAGATCACTGAGATTCTTGCAGGCATCGACTTCCAGGCAATCCTTCAGAAGATTATCGAGTTCATTACCGGCTTGGTTAAATAATCTTTGAATCATGAAAAACAAGCAGCTGAATTTTTTCGGCTGCTTGTTTTTTGCTAAAAATGCTAAAGGCGGTGATTTTTGCGGTCAGAAGATCTGCAAGAATTGTGCGATGTTGTCTTAATCTTTAACTATCGAAACGGTATCAATAACGCTGTTGTCATCTGTTTCATAGGTCGTTACGGTGAGCTTTCCGTCCGCAACATCCATGATTGAGTAGCAAGGTGTTTCCGATTGGAACCAAAAATCACATTCAGCACCGACATTTTCGGTGTCAATGCCGTTATAGTTGCTGCCCGAGGACGAGTTAGCACTGATATAAAGCGTACCCTTCGGATTTGTATATGTTCCGTCTGCAAGCACATCGTCAGTAACCTTGTTGTTCTTTACGATGTATGACCGGCTGTAATAATGGTCGTGGCCGCTCAGGCAAAGGTCAATTCCGAATTCATCAAAGAAAGGAGTTATCGTTGCTCTGGTCAGCTTGCTTGTGAAATATTTTGCCGCATTTGCGTCATAGGGGCTGTGATGCATTGCAACAACCTTCCATTTTGCGTTGGGATAGGCCTCGCAAGCCGCCTTGATGATTTGTCTGTGCGTCGACGGAACGATAACATTCGAGTCGAGAACAATGAAAAGAATGTCATTGTAAAGGAAATAATATCCGTTTCCTGCCGGGTCTTTAAAAATAACAGATGTGTCCCTGTTGGGGTTGTTATAGTGACTTGAATAATTGGTCGTATAGAATTCATGGTTACCGACGGCCGCCGCAATCGGATAATTTCTGAGCTGAGGAGCGGACTCCATAAAAGAATATTGCTTTTCAGAATAGGAATCCTCAACCTGATCGCCCGTTGATACAATAAAGTTTATTCCTGCGTTGCTCTTTGTTGCAAGCTCAAGGGTTTTGTACCAGCCGTATGTATCGTGCTGAAGAATTTCCTCATCCGTGCCCTTGCGGTAACGACCGATCTGGCAGTCGGATACAAAGAGAACCCTTGTGCTGTCTTGCGATGCGGTCGTGAACGAATAAATATCGCTCCACGCCTTATCGGCATAATATCTGTAATAATATGTTGTGTCGGATTCAAGCTCGGACGCAGTCGCTTCATGCGTATATTCAAAGCAGAAAACATTAAATTTGCTCTCAACCTCAAGCTCCTGCGCATCGCTCAGATCCTGATTTTCACCGATTTCAATTTCAGCCTTGCCGTTCTTAAACGACGACTGCCACGAGAAATTCATTTTCGTGTTATCCTCGCCGGGAGTCATGAGCAAGGAGCCTTTTGACTCCAAAAGCTGCGTCCAATTTTTTTCAACCCATTCCTGCTGCGCCTCGATTGCTCCCGTCGTAAAGGTGAAAAGTCCGATGAGCATGGTCAGCGAAAGAATAAGCGCAATAACTTTTTTTGAAATTTTCATTGCATAAGCACCTCCGTTTATACAATTATATCATAATATTTATAACATTTAAAGCAAAAAATGTTGACATTTTTTTGTACAAACCTTATAATATATTCATGGCAAAGCAATAAATTTAGTGTACCGGCTTTGAAAATAAAGGATGGTTTAATGAAAGATCTGTTAAACGAATTTCTCAGATATATAATTCCTGCCATATGCATAATTGTTTCGGCATACAGCATCAAACATTTGCTTTCGAGCCGAGCACCGAAGGTTACTCCTGCTTATTTCTATGATGAGCAAAACGGTAAGGAATATGTTATAACAAGCTGGGAAACCTCTATCGGGCGAAGCAGTGCCTGCGATATTGTGCTGAATTATGCCTCTGTCTCCCGTTTTCATGCCGTTATATCCAAGCATAAAAAGGGCTGGGTCATTACCGACACACATTCAAGCTCCGGCACATACATACACAGTGAACGCATTGCAGAACCTACCGTTGTCAACGATGGCGACATTGTTTCGTTCGGCGGCATAGCTCTGCAATTCAGGATAAAATAATCAAAAAGGAGAATTCGTATGAAATTCAAAAAGGTCCTATCCGTTCTAACATGTGCAACCCTTTTGTTCACGGCGTCCTCCCCTCTCGTTTCCGCCTATGCGGGCGAAACCGACTACACGATAGTCAATCCCTATGACTGCGTTGATTGGGACAGCTGGGACTACTACAAGGCAAACCTGCACACCCACTCCGTAGCCTCCGATGGCGATCAGAGCATAACAGACATGGTTGAGCTTTATTACAACCTCGACTATGATATTCTTGCTATGACCGATCACGGCGTGCTCAACTATGGCTGGAACAAGCCGAGACAGACCAACGGTATTTTCAACTATTTCCGCAAGGCTGAGCCGATGAGTGACGAGGACTACGAGAGGATCACCACGGGTTCGGACAGAAACGGCAGAGGTATGATCGACATCAAGCAGGGAATCGAAATCAATATGGCTGTCATTACCAAGACTCATGTTAACGGCTATTTCACGGACTACGGTCAGGCTGTTTGGGGTAATGAAAACGATTATCGTTCCGCAGTTGCAGCAATAGAGCGTTACGGCGGATTCTCCGTTCTTAACCATGTCGGCGACTGGGTAAACTCAAACAATTTCCCGGAGCGTTCACATCAGGATTTCTACATTTCCTATTTTGCAAATATTTTCAAAGATTACCCGAGCTGTCTCGGTATGGAGATCGTTAACAACACCGACTCGGTTACAAGAGCAGACAGAGCGCTTTGGGACGAGCTTCTTCAGGTTGTTATCCCGACGGGCAGAAATATAATCGTTTTTGCCGATGACGACAGCGAAGTTGTTTCGGATGTCGGCAGAAGCTTTGAATATTTCCTTCTTCCGGAGAATACCGAGGAGAATGTAAAGGAAGCTATGCAGGTCGGCAATTTCTTTGCTTGCAGCAAATTCCAGAAGTACACCGACGGAACACCGAGCTTTGACGGAACAGGTGAAGTTCCTCTTGTATCGAACATCAAGGTTGACCAGGAAGAAAACACCATTGAGCTTACTCTCGACGAAAGCCGTGATTGCAGCTCGATTAAGTGGATTGCCGACGGCGAAGTAATTTCAACAGACGCCAAAATCGACCTCAATGATTATGAAGATCAGCTTGGCTGCTATATCCGCTTTGAGCTTATGGGTGAGGGCGGCGTAACATATTCGCAGGCTTTTGAGCTTAAATATGACGGCAGAGAAGCTAAGGAAAAGGCTATCCCTGAAATGCCTTGGCTCTTTACAGGCCCGCTCGGCGACAAGTTTACACAGCTTATTCAGTCGCATGCTTTCGCAATCGTACAGTTCCTCATTGAGAAAATCGCAGATCTTGTCGGCATAATCTGATTGACTAAGGCAACACCGCACAATTAAGGCGCACGCCTTGCTTGAATATGTTTCCGTCATGTTGCACA
>CAVFTC010000048.1:2384-11305 GCA_963625295.1 Bacteroides faecis | reverse complement strand
GAAAAATCTTACTGCGCAATCCGCACACCTAAATTGTGCGGTATCGCCTTAAAACAACCTCCGATTTGATGAAAGTCAGTCGGAGGTCTATTTTTTTGGCAATACCGCAACAATTCGGTATGTGTTATTGATTTAGTTCTGCTTTCTTACGATCTTGTATTCGTCATACGGGTCGTAATAAGGGCAGTTGTAAAATGTTGCGCTGACGAATTTCATGTATTCGTCCTCATCAAGCTCCATTTCGCAATAATATGTTTCGCTCTCCTCGTCATAAACGAAGTTATTGCAATCCTCGCAGTTTGTTAACTTCATATATTATTCCGTCCTTTACCCTGCGCCTTGATAAGATTTTGATAGAATCTTACAGCACCCGGCAGACAGTTATATTCGATGCATTCGTTTATTCCGTGCATACCCTTCATTTGATCCGGACCGTAAATAACAGGAGCAAAACGAATACAGTTCTTACAAACCGGCTGATAAAACTGTGCGTCCGTTGCGCCCGTCATTACATATGGGCTGGAAGCAAGACCCGGGAATGTTTCGGCAATGACGCCTTCAAAAAGCTTAAACGCCTCCCCTTTGATGTCAACCGGTGGCGTATAGTCATTGGAGTGTACAACCTCGGTTTCGAGTCCGTGCTTTTTTGCAAGGTTTTCGATAATTTCAAGACTTTCCTTTTCGCCCTGATGAGGTATGAACCGCATATTTGCGCCGAGCGTAGCCTCCTGCGGAATAACATTGTAAGCGTCCGAGCCGGACTGCATTGTGAAAGCGATAGTTGTTCTGAGCATTGCGCCTGCCTGTGCGCTGATTGCGGGCAAAGCGGCAATTATCAACGGTCTGAAAAGCCATATGTTGCCGAGTAAAAGTCTCATTCCGAACGAGGAAGCATATGGGGCAAGAGTGGTGAACATTGCGGCAACCTCTGGAAGAAGCTTTTTCTTGAACGGCGAATGCTTTTCAACATCATCAACAAACGACGCAAGTCTTGCAATAGGCGTGTTCTTGGTAGGCGCACTTGCATGACCGCCCGTGCTTTGAGCTGTAAATTTAATATCGGCTTTACCCTTTTCAAAGACGCCAACCATCGCAAAGTTACCGTTTACGCCGCCGATGGGGTCGGTAATGATGCATCCGCCCTCATCGCAGACAAGGAACAGCTCGACTCCTCTGCGTTTTAGCTCGTTAACTATCTTAGGTGCGCCGTCACCTGCCCATTCCTCGGTACACGATGACGCAAGATAGACATCAACGGGAGGTGTATATCCCTCCTTGAGCAGCTCTTCAACCGCTTCAAAGAATGCCATAACGGAGCATTTTGTATCGGCTGCTCCCCTGCCCCAAACCTTGCCGTCCTCAATATCGCCGGAAAACGGCTCGTGCAGCCATTCACCCTCGGCAGGAACAACATCCTGATGGCTCATGAGAAGTATCGGCTTTTCCGAGCTTTCACCCTTCCAAAAGAAAAGAAGATTTCCGTCAATTTCGGTCTTTTCAAGCTTTTCGTGGACAAGAGGAAACAGCTTTTCAAGAACCTTGTGAAAGCCGAGAAACTTATCAACCTCATGAACATTGGCGTGAGAGGTTGTGTCGTATTTTATCATTTCCGAAAGCTTTTCAGCAAGACGAAGCGATTCCTGCTCGTCTTCATTTGCGGTATAATCTGATTTTTTCTTGGGCATAAGAAGTGTGCGAATGACGGCAATCAGCAGCAAAAGCACAACCACCGCCGGAATAATAAGCAAATACTTCATTTTCAAGCCTCCTTGCCCTTTTTATAAATGAAGTAGGAAATTCCGATAGCTATTGCGCCTGCCGGAATAATCATGAAGCTCGTTGAACCGACCAAGGACGGCACAAGCATGAACAGCACGCTCATCACAACAAGAGGAGCGACGGCAATGTTGATGTTTTTGCGATAATATTTATATGCCATTGCGCCGAACAGAGCCGGAACAACATTGTCAAACGCCGGCTGAAGCGTCGGGCTTTGAAGAACAGGCTGAAGCGGAGTAAGCGCAAGCACACCGATTGCGAGCACAAGAATGGTTACCAGCGACGAGGTAGCAATAGAAAGAGTCGAGATGATTTCATTCTCCTTTGTGCCGCTCTTAACCCCTACCATGTCTCTTGCCGTTACGGCACAGGGAATTTTCATATTGATAAGGTTACCTGTAATAAATGCGAGATAGCCGCCGCCCGAGCCGAGCATGGGCGTATAAATCAAAAATTCGGCAACGCTTGAAATCGTCCAAACAAGTCCGACGGAGAAAAACGCCTTGCCTACTGCGCCGAGATCGGGATATGCGCCGAGATATTTTCCGATAAGGAACGGTGCGCCGACAAGCATTATAACAGCCATTGCGCTGACCAATCTGCCGATAAAATGAGTCGTTTTGCTGTATTTTTCCCAAACAGCGTCTTTATTTTTATCCATTACAAAGCCTCCTTATTTAGTCAAAATACCTATAATTACAGCCGAAGCCATACCGACGATCATGCTGCCTGCAATTGAGAAGTTATCGACCCACGCAAGCTTTTTCTTTTCGCCGAGGAAAACAAACAAAGCCATGACCAAGCCGGAAATTGCTGCAACAGCCAACGGAAGCCAATCCCCCGTGAATGTAAAAAGTCCGTCACCCGAAATAAACGAGCCTATATAGCTGCCGATATAAGCGCTGACGAGGCCGATAAACATTGCCGTCATAGCTCGGTCGCCGAAGCCTGCCTTTGAGCTTCCGCCGTCGGTGCCGAGCTTTTTGGAATATTTTTTGTTGAAGAAAATAGAAAGGATCATGCCCCACATGATGCAAATGCTCATCAGCAAAGCAATTGTCGCAAAGGACTTAGGCGTCATTTCGGCAGCGGAAAGCTTTGACATTCCTACCTGCTCGGCGGCTGCCTGAGCGACCTGCGTTTCATAGTGCAATGCGCCTATGACCGAGAGCCTGAGCCACGGCCACGGGATTCCGAGGCTGCCCGAAAGAGCAATGACACCCAGAAGAATTCCAACGCTTGGCAAAAGAGAAAATGTTGCACTTGAAACGATAACCCGTTTCATTTTTGTGGTGTCCATTCCGAGCGCAACGCCGGCCTTATAAGCACGCACAAGGAAAATGACGCAGACAATTGCAACGAACGCAACGATTCCGCCGCAGATGAGATACATCGGAGCACTGTTGAGCTGCTCCAAAATTGAAGTTGTTTTCATAAGACTACCCCTTTCAAAGAGAATTTAGGCAATTGTTTGGTGTTGCCTTCAGCCTTTTTATCATAAGCTTTGCCGCCTTGTAAATATCACCGCAGCCGAGCGTGATAACAAGATCGCCGCTTTGAGCGTGAGAAAGAACATAATCCGCAACCTCATCAAAGGTGTTGAACCACACGCTGCCGGGGATTTTTGCAGCAAGCTGCGAGGTATAAACTCCTTCGGTATTGACCTCTCTCGACCCCATTATCTCGGTCATAACGCACTTATCAGGAATTTGCAGAACCTCGGCAAAATCATCCATGAGCTTTTTCGTTCTCGAATAGGTAAAGGGTTGAAAAACAGCCCAAACCTTTCTGTAATTCATCTGCATCGCCGCTTCAAGCGTAACCCTAAGCTCGGTCGGGTGGTGCGCATAATCGTCGGCAAAGGTTATACCGTTGAGCTTCGCAAGAATTTCAAATCTTCTGCACGCTCCTCCGAACTGTTCGAGAGATGCTATCGCCTCGTCAAAGGGTATTCCGCAATAATCAGCCGCCGCAAGCGCAGCGAGAGCATTCGTGACATTGTGCTTTCCGGGAACCTTCAGCTTTACGCTTCCGATTTTCTCGCCATTTTTATAAGCGTCAAAATGGGCGAAAGCATTCACTATTTCAATATTTTCAGCGTAAAAATCATTCGACTTGTCAAGTCCGAAGGTTATCATATCCTTGCCGCCAACATCGGCAATTGCTTTGAGCGTATTTGCGTCGTCACCGTTGTAAATAACAGCCTTGTTCGCCATTTTGGCAAATTTATTGAACGACTTGATTATGTTTTCAATGTTCTTGAAATACTCAAGATGATCGGCGTCAACATTGAGAATTATTGCAATATCCGGGTCAAGCTTTAGAAAATGATCCTTGAATTCACAAGCTTCGCAGACCATATTCTGCGTTTCGCCTACCCTGCCGTGACTGTGGATAAGCGGAAGCTCTCCGCCAATCACCGCTGACGGATCTTTATTGCATTGAATCATGATTTGCGTGAGCATCGACGAAACGGTTGTCTTACCGTGAGTTCCGCAAACACAGTAGCAATCGGAATAGAGCCTTGTTATTGCGCCGAGCAAATCGGCACGCTCAACGGTCGGAATTCCCGAATTTTTTGCAGCAACAAGCTCCGGGTTGTCCGGCAAAATTGCAGCAGTATAAACGATAAGCTCCGCACCTGCAATGTTCTCCGCTTTCTGACCGAGGACAACAGGAATACCGAGACTGCGAACCCTCGCCAGCGTATCGGTTTCGTTATTGTCCGACCCGGAAAGCATATAGCCCTCCTTGTGCAGAATTTCGGCAAGCGGACACATACCCGAGCCGCCGATACCGATAAAATGAACTCGTTTAACCTTTTTGAGCAATTCCTCTATCTCGTACAAGATATCATCTCCCTAATCTGTCTTTACACTTTAATTATAATGCATACGAGTCAAAAAATAAATAGTAAATCAGAATATTTTGACACCCGAACAAAATTTTATCATATGATACAGTGGAGGCAATACTACAGAGAGGAATGATTGTAAAATGCAGGCAGAAAAATTTTTGATAGTCGGCAATGACAAAAAAATGCAAGCCTGTCGAAACAGACTTACAAGTCTTGGTTTTGACGCCTCATGCTGCGACGGTAAAGAGCTTGAAGAAAAGCTTTCGCAATTTTCATATATAATTTTACCCCTCCCTACCCTCGCAAACGGATTTATTTCGGGGACAGAGATGACCGTAGATAAGCTTTGCAAAATGCTTTCAAATAATCAGCTTGTTTTTTACGGCAATCTCGGCAGCAATCCGTTTGGTGAAAAAGGCAGATGCTATTATAACGAAAGCTTTCTTTTAAAAAATTCAAGGCTTACGGCGCAGGGCACTCTGCGGCTTATACTTGAAAACACTGACAAAGATCTCCGCGATCTCAATGCTGCCGTTCTTGGCTACGGCAGATGCGGCAAGGCAATTTGCAAAGCTCTTTCAACTAACGGCATGGGAACTACTGTTGTCACAAGAAAGCCGTCAGAAACAGTTCTCGCTGAAAACAAAAATGTCGAGGTAATCAACATAAATAAGTTTGTCGAAAAAATCGCTGATTTCGATATCATAATCAATACAGTCCCCTATAATATATTGGACAAAGAGACTATGAAAAAGCTGTCAAAAAGAAATTTATATATCGAGATTGCGTCAAAGCCATACGGCTTTAACATAAATGAAATTGACAAATACATTTTCAGATATATTCTTGCCGAAGGTCTGCCCGGTCGCTTCACACCAACGAGTGCCGGCGCAAATATTGCAGATACGGTTATTAAGGAGGATTTGAATGAATAAGGTTGTAGGCTTTGCCATGTGCGGCTCGTTCTGCACCTTCAATGAAGTTATTCCGCAAATTGAAACACTCAAGAAGCTTAATTATGATATAGTTCCGATAATGTCCGAGATTGCATATAAAACCGATACACGGTTCGGTAAAGCCGAGGATATCCGAAGCAAAATAGAAACTCTTTGTAAGCATGAAATTTTGCACACAATTCCGCAGGTTGAGCCGATCGGACCGAAAAAGCTGATTGATGTGCTGGTTATTGCGCCCTGCACGGGAAACACTGCTGCAAAGCTTGCCAACGGAATAACAGACACATCAGTCACAATGGCGGCAAAATCGCATTTGAGAAACGGCAGGCCTGTAGTTATCGCAATTTCGACAAACGACGGACTTGCATGTGCGGCCAAGAACATAGGTATGCTGCTGAATTACAGAAACATATCGCTTGTTCCGTTCGCTCAGGATGATTTTGAAAAGAAGCCCCGTTCTCTTGTCGCTGATTTTAAGCTTATCCCGTCGGCTGTCGAAGCTGCGCTCAAGGGTGAGCAGCTTCAGCCGATAACAGGACATTAAGGCAATTGATAAAACCGCTGTTCGGGTATTTTTACCTGAACAGCGGTTTATTATTGCTTTATATTATCTTTTAACCCTGTGCGTAAGCGCCGACCTGCATCATGAAGTCGCCGATCTGTGCGCCAAACTCGGGAGCACCGTCCATGATAAGCTTACCGTGCTTTGTGGACTCAAGCATATCATCTGTTGAAAGAAGAATGCCGAATGCACTTTCAAGACAGTCGAATCTCATGGTGAAGAAAGGCATAGCTCTCTTATATGTGCCACGGCCTGCTCTGGTCTTGCCTGCCTTAACACGAAGGAAAGCGTTGACCTCGGGATGTCCGTCAACCGCCCATGCATAAACACGGTCAGGGCTCTTCTTTGCCCAATCGTGAACGCCCTCATGGCCGTTCTTGTTGAGCTGGCTGATACCGGACGAAAGAAGATAGAAGAAACACTTACAAGCGAGAACCTGTGTTGCCTCGTCCTCCGGAGCAGCCTTAATATTAAGAAGCGAAGACATCTTGAGAAGAACAGCCATAAACGCTGCAAACTCAACAGGCTTTTTAACAACGCCCTTCATCTTCGGGAGGGTTGCCGGAGCAATCTTACCCTTAAAGAATGCGTTCATAGCTTCCATTGACTTGAACTCAAGCTCAATGTGAGCGTTTGTAGCAACTTTATCCGCACAAACTTTCCATTCACCGTTGTTAACCGTAAAGTGCGTTGCATATTTGCCGCATGGGGCGTCCGGATCCAGACAGCTTACCTGATAGATGCAGTGAACATGCTCGAACTTTTTGGCGAGCTTCGGATCGTCATTAGCAATGACCTTGAGCAACGGCAATGCAGAGTTAAGGAAGATTTTATTGGTTAACAATACTTCATTTGCCATTATAAATCATTCCTTTCGGTATTATACATCGTCGTCCCAGTTGTCGTCTTCCTCGAAGTCCTTGTTCATGGCCTCACGAACAGCAGCTACGATGCCGTTGCAGTCGATGCCGAGCATTGACATGATGTCCTCATGAAGACCGATGGGAGCGAACTTATCCTGAAGTCCGAGACGGGTGAATGCGCAGCCCTTGCCGGCCTCAGCCATAACCTCGGCAACAGCCGAGCCAAGACCGCCGAGAACAGTGTGATCCTCAACAGTGATAATACGGCGAGTGTCCATAACTGCCTTGAGGACAGCTTCCTTATCAAGAGGCTTGATGGTGTGCATGTCAAGAACACGAACCTTAAGTCCGTCAGCTTCCTCAAGGAACTTAGCTGCCTGGTAAGCCTGGAACACGCAGGAACCGCAAGCGATAACGGTGATGTCCGTGCCGGGGTTGACCTCGATAGCCTTGCCTACCTCAAACTTGTACTCACGGGGATAATCCTTGCCGTAAAGAGTACGGTCGAAGCCGCGGTTGATACGGATATAGTAAGGACCGAAGTTCTCGTAAGCAGCCTTAACCGCTTCCGCTGTCTCAATACCGTCAGCGGGGCAGATAAGAGTAATATTCGGCATTGAACGGATAACCGCCATATCGCAGATTGCGTGGTGAGTTGAACCCGCCTGACCGAAGGAAGTACCCGAATGGGTAGCGATGATCTTTGCGTTAACATTCTGATAGCAGATATCGGTGTGAATCTGGTCGGCAGAACGAAGTGATGCGAAGGTTGAGAAGGTTGAAACAAAGGGAACAAGTCCGGCCTTAGCCATACCTGCTGCCATACCGAACATGTTCTGCTCGGCAATACCTACATTGAAGAAACGCTCCGGAAATTCCTTACCGAATACACCGATCTTTGTAGAACCGGCAAGGTCGGCAGAAAGACCGACGATTTCCTTATGCTCACGGCCAAGGTCAACAAGTGTCTGGCCGTAGATTTCCGCTGTTGAAAGCTCTGTGGATTCAAGAGCTGTATATGAAAGTCCGCCTGCCATTATTTTGCCTCCTTTTCTACACGAGCAATACGCTTCTCATAGTGCTTCTTAAGGCTTTCCTTAGCCTCTTTATACTTGGCTTCGTCAACTGCGCCGTAATGCCAGTGGTAATCGTCCTCCATGAAGTCGATACCCTCACCCTTGATGGTGTTGGCAATTATCATTACGGGAGCGTCAGGCTCACCGAGAGCGTAGTCGATAGCGTCAGAAAGCTCCATCATGTTGTGACCGTCAATGTCGAATACATGGAAGCCGAATGCACGCCACTTATCAGCAAAAGGCTCAAGGGGCATAACATCCTCTGTGCGGCCGTCGATCATGCACTTGTTACGGTCAACAAAAGAAATAACATTTGTTGCGTGGAATGCGTTGATTGACATAGCTGCTTCCCAGTTTGAACCCTCGTCGCACTCGCCGTCGCCGAGGATACAATAGGTCTTGTAATCCTTGCCGAGAACACGGGCTGCAAGAGCAGTACCGAGAGCAATTGAAAGGCCATGACCGAGAGAACCTGTTGAAGCGTCAACGCCTACAACCTTATTGGAGTCAAGATGGATACCCATCTTTGAGTTTGTGAGGTTGAAGGTCTTGAGCTGCTCGGGATCGTTGTAACCGAAGTCACAAAGAACGGGAGCATAAGCGATTCCCGAATGACCCTTTGAAAGGATAAAACGGTCTCTGTCCTCCCAGTTGGGATCGTCCTTTTTAATGTTGAGGTACTTGTGGTAGAGAATGGTCAACATATCCATAACGCTCATACCGCCGCCGATATGACCGCTGCCTGCCCAATATGTAGTGTCGAGGCAGAGATTACGAAGCTCGAAAGCTTTCTTCTCAAGAGCCAACCATTCCTGTTTGGTCAATGCC
>CAVFTC010000048.1:0-2374 GCA_963625295.1 Bacteroides faecis | reverse complement strand
CTCCCTATTTTTATTCGTTTTTCACAGGCGGCAAAAGCTCACCGCCTGTGAATCGGTTGATTATCTTATCTGAAGCTTAAAAAGCCTCAGGATGATCCTTTTTAACAACCTTGAATGCCTCATCGGCTACCTCGATCGTATGCTTGATATCAGCGTCGGAAAGAGCATAGTTGATGAAGTGGTTGTGGTGACCTGCGAAGAAAATGCCTCTCTTGACGCACTCTGCAATCCATGCCTGATGGAGCATCATTGTGTCGTCGTTGGCAATTCTGAGATAGAAGAGTGACGGCTCGCCGGAAACAACAAGGTCAAAGCCGTTGTTCTTTCCTGCTTCCTTAAGACCGTCTGTGAGCTTCTTGCCCTTCTCCATAAGGAGTGTCGGGAGGTTAAGCTCTCTCATCTTGGTAATGTTTGCGATACCGGCAGCAAACGGGATTGCGCTCATCCAGTAAGAGCCAGTATATGACATACCGGAAACAGCGTCCTTGAGGAAATCCTTACCGCAAAGGCAGGATACATTCCAGCCGTTTGCAATAGCCTTACAGAAGCAGATCATATCTGCCTCAAAGCCATAGTAGTGGTCAGAGCCTGCAAGGTCAAGACGGAAGCCCGCACGAACATCATCAACGATAAGTACGATGCCCTTCTCAGTGCAAAGATTGCGAACCTTCTGCCAGTAGCCGTCTGCCGGAAGCTGATTGTCAAAATAGTTACCGTGAAGATACGGAGTTGAGATGAACGCAGCAATTTCGCCGTCGTTCTCAGCAACGAGCTTCTCAAGAGCGTCAAAGTCGTTCCAGTCAACATAGAGGTTGTTGGCAACATCCTCGGGAAGGATGCCCGGATAGTCGATCTTCTGAACAACAGCGGAAACACCGTGATAGAAGCCGTTTACGAAGATGATCTTCTTCTTATGTGTAGCGTTACGGGCAGCCATGATTGCGAGAGTTGTAACATCGTTACCGTTCTTTGCAAAGAAAGCCCAGTCGGCAGTATTAACAGTGTCAACCATAAGCTCGGCAAGCTCAACCATCTTGTAGGACGGCGAGGTTACGCAGTTGCCGATCTTCGCCTGCTCAAGAGCAGCCTTGTCAACATCGGGATCACCGTAGCCGAGAATGTTCGGGCCATATGCGCACATATAGTCGATGAACTTGTTGCCGTCAACATCCCAGAAGTATGAGCCCTTTGCCTTCTCTGAGAAGAAAGGCCATGCGCTGACAGGAATGAAGTTACCTTCAGCCGGGCCGAGATGACCGTAAACACCTGAAGGGATTACTTTGATAGCACGGTCGAACCACTCATGGCTCTTCTCGTACTGATTTACTTTAAAATTTGCCATTTTTCGTATCCCCCTTATGCAAGATAGAGACCGACTCTGTCAAGAAGTCGATTCATATTATCGAGCATGTTAATCATGCCGTTCATTGTGATGGTACCCTCACCGATCTTTGCCATTGCGCTTACTCGGCCGTTGAAAAGGTCGTTGGCAAGCTGCATTGAACCGAATTCCATAACGGCACGCGGATTTTCGGGAGCCTTTTTGATTGTAACGAGGTGGCCGTTCTTAGCATGGATAGTAGATTTCGGACCGCCCTTGATGGACATCATGATATCACCGTCAATGATATGCTCGGCAGAGAACTTGCCGATATCGTCATGGTTGCCGATCTGAGAAATGGCAACGGTGATGGTATAGAACAAGAGAGAGGTGCTTATTCTGAAGAACTCCTCGTCCTTGAGATCCTCGTCGCTTGCGCGCATATAATTTGAAAGAATGTCGGTGAGCTTAGTGAATGTATTCAAAAGGAATTTAATGTGAATGAAACCTTTTGAAGGAATAGGTGTAACCGTTCCGTCAATAAGACCGTTAAATTTCTCACATGATGAAAACGGAAGCTTAACGTCGCAGTCTGTGCAGCCCTGCTCCATACGGCATCTGCCGTTTTTGAATGTTATCGTTGCAGACGGGCCGTCCTTAACCTCAAAACCGATGGAAATCGGCTTGATATCAGCTACAAGGGCGCTTGCCTTCGGGTCAAGCTCGCACAGGTTTTCAAGTGTGCCGAGCACGGCATACATGTTGATGTATGCAAGTGTTTTTGCATCTGTCAAGGTGCATTCCTCCTTATCGCTTTTATTCAAAGCATATTTTCCATTACATTGTAACAAATAAAACCTATAAAGTCAAATGAAATTGAATAAAAAATAACAAAAATCAGATTTTTTTGTTTTAAATTTTAACAAAATTTATTTATTGTCTTGCTTATTTTCTTCTTTCGGAAGCATTAAGACAACGCTTCAATTATACGGTATTGCCTTGCTCTTTTTAATTTTGTCAAAATCAATATTTAATCTAATATCCGCTTAAACA
>CAVFTC010000047.1:0-15187 GCA_963625295.1 Bacteroides faecis | reverse complement strand
TAGTAAATAGAGCTGTTTTCTACCGTTCTGACATAGCTCACTCCGTCAATATCTTCTGACGATTCAAGGGCTGCCTTAATCTTGTCACCGTTCTCATACACCTTATATGTCGGCGTGGTGGTGACTTCTCCCTTGTTGACATACTGTTGAGCCAAGGTGCGGACGCTGTCATTGATCGTTTTCTGAACATCGCTTGTGATGAGTGCATTTGCATCAGCTCCTGTTGCCGCAGTATACGCATCCTTGATCGTCGAAAGCGTTGAAGTGATGTAATGATTCAGGTTGATGTTCTTCACGCTGTAGGTGTTTGTCGTATCATTCTTAATATAGAACGCATCAATATATGACTTATCTACCTTGCGAACATTAAGCGTTATATCGGTAAGCGTCTTAATCGCAGCCTCAAGTTTACTCTTATTGGTTGTGTTCGTTACATCATTATTAAATGTACTGAGTGCGTTTTTGTACGCTTCAATTGCGCTCTGATAATTTTTCCATCCTGTTTCATCATACTTTGTTGTTGTGGTTTTCTTGTCACTTCCGTCAGCGTTAACGCCGAGAACGATTTCTATCGAATTATTCTCCGTGCCGTACTCGGTCGTTTTGTTATCCGCAGTCTGAGTATAAATCCACTGTGCTGTGAGGGTCGCATTGCCGTACATTCCCGTAACGGTGAGCGAGCCGCTGTTATAAAGCGTTTTATTGACCTTTTCCGTCCAGCTGCCCTCTCCTGTCGTGACAAGCCAGCCTGCGAAGGTGTAGCCGGATTTCGTCGGTAACGGGAGGGTTACCGTCGTTGTTTCGATCGTGTAACTTGCAGAGGTCGGACTAACGCTGCCGCCGTTAGGCGCAAATGTTATCTTGTACTCAATCTTAGTCCACTGGGCGGTAAGGGTTGGATTACCGTACTTGCCTTTAGCAACCGTTCCGCTGTATACCGAATCGGTGGTTTTCCAGCTTCCGTCTGCTGTCGTTACCTTCCAGCCGGCGAAGGTGTAGCCTGTCTTTGACGGGCTTGGAAGCGTGATACTATTTTCGATAGTGTATTTTGCGGTTGTGTTGCTGCTGCCGTTGTTATACACATATGTAATTGTATATTCGATCGGCGTCCACTGCGCCGTGAGGGTGACATTGCCGTATTTGCCTTTGTCTACGCTTGAGCCTGTGTAAACGGTGTCCTTTGTCCAGTTTCCGTTAGCCGTTGTTACCTTCCAGCCTGTGAAGGTGTAACCGGTTCTTGTCGGAGTCGGAAGTGAAATCGAATCAGTAATCGTGTAATTCTTTGAAGCCGGGTCAACGCTGCCGCCGTTGGCGTCAAAGGTTACGGTATATGTATCAATATCCCACTGCGCATAAACGGTGTAGGTCTTGCCCTTGCCGCCGCAGTCGGTATACATTCCGTTGACCTGAGCCGCCGTTATCGTTGCGCCTGCCGACCAGATATTTGAAACATTGGTCGTGCTTGCTTTCCAGCCCTTGAATGTATAACCGGTAAGCTTCGGCTCTGTACTGTTTATCGTTGAGCTTGAGTCATATGTCAGGCTCTGATCGCCGGGAACTCCCGTAACGGATTCGGGTGCATCGGCAGGCTTGTTTCCGTTATAGCTGAGTGTGAAGCTGTCCACCGTCCACTGAGCCTCAACAGTGACATTACCGTACATTCCCTTGTCAACCTTTGAAGTGCCGGCGGAATAGGTTGTGCCAACAACCCAGTTGCTGTTATCCTGAACCGTTACTGTTGAGCCTTCGGGCGTTTCGGAATTTTTGTCCGTTTCGGTAACCTTCCAGCCGGTGAAGGTGTAGCCGGTTCTTGTCGGGGTCGGGAGAGGAACATCATCGTTGATTGTAAATTTGTTCGATGACGGAGAAACCGTGCCGCCGTTGGCGTTATAGGTTATCGTGTAGCTCTTTACCGCCCACTTTGCCCAAAGCTGAGTGTTGCTGTCGGGCATGGTCGTTGATTCGGTGTACTGTGTGCCCGTGCCGTTTCCGGTGGAGTCACGGTCGGTGTACCAGCCGACGAAATCATAGCCGTAGCGTTCGATATCGGCGAGTGTGCCGACAGTCTGACCCGCAAGCTTAACCTTGTTGATCGGGTTGGCGGTTGTGACGCCGTCGTTGCTGTTTCCTGCCGGGTTGGTTAAATCCTGAACATAAATGTTTTTGTATTCAAATGTATCCCCGTTGACAATATCGCTGATATCAGAGCTTTCATTATTGCTGTTATCAACGCCAAATCTTAGTGTCGCATATGCTGCGTCGGAGGGAATCTCTACCGTTTTATTCAGAATAGCCGACGCACCCTTTGCGGCAGCAATTTCGAACATATTATTTCCGATAAGTGTTTTTGATGAGTCATAGTAGAAGATATAAACAACTCCAAGCTTTTTGCCGTCGCTCGAAGAAACATTGCTGAAATCGGTTACCAAACGATATGTATTGCCGGCGGTAACTCCAAACATAGCCGAGTGTATACCGTTCCACGATCCCGTATATGCGTCGGAGCCGGTTGCGGTGAATCTGATTTTGTTTGAAGCATAGTCAACGCTGATATCGCTTAACCTTGCTGCGTCGGTTTTTATATCGTCCGCAATATTGTCAAACACAAATTCATTGCCAAACATAAGCTCGGGTGCAAGAACCCATTTTGCGAAAAGGCGGACATTATAGGGCTTTACGGTGGAATCGGCGGTGTATTGCGTGCCTGTTCCGTTGCCGGTGCTGTCCTGCGAATCGTACCAGCCGTCGAAAGCGTAGCCGGTTCTTTCGATACCTGCGACAGAGCCTAATTTTTCGCCTGCCGTGAGGTTGTAGTAGCCGCGGGGCGTCGCTTCGCCGACATCATCGGTGAAGCCGTCAAGGTTGGTAATATCCTGAATATAGACATTGGAAAAAGTTCCGTCAATTCCCGTGGAAGTGCAACTGATACCGAATCTAAGGAAAACATACGGATAATTTTCGTTTACCGTGAATGTTCCTCCCGAGCTTAGATTCTCAATGTAATAAGCACTGCCCCATGTACCGCCGGACGCAGCGGAATACGGCATGATTGTACAACGGGATTTACCTCCGTTGGTGCTTGAGAAATCGAAGGTTACCCTGTATGTATGACCGCCGATAAGCTTCATTCGGGTGCTTCCGTCTGAAATATAACAGTTGGTCGCCGTGCTTGTCATTGAAAGAGCATTGTTTGCATAATCGGCTTTAATATCCTTCAATCCGTTTCCGTTGCTGAAAATAATACTGTCAAAATCAAACTCATTATCAAACAGCACATCGGGCTTGAGAAGATAATAGAATGTGTAGGAGTATGCGGTGTTGAGGGCATTGCCGAAGATCAGCGAATCGTTCTTTGACTGCTGAACAACATCGGTGCTCGACTGAATGGCATTGTAGGCGGTTGAGGAAATCACACTGCCGTTTGAGGAAGCACCGTCCTTGCAATAGCCGATATAGTCGTAGCCGCTGTAGCTTTCGGCGGTGAACTCAAGCTTATCGTAAGCCTTGAAGCTCTTGGCGATAGTAGCCGTGCCGTCGGTGACAGCCTCTGCGATAGCAGCAACCTTGTACGAACCGTCAGACTGAGCGATAAGGCCGACATTGGTCTGCGTTGCGGTGTAGTCCGATGTGTTTCTCGGAGCTGTTCCTCTGCTCTTTGTGACGAGGGCGTCAACGGCGTCCATAAGTGTTTTTGCAAGACCTGAACGCTTTGAGGAATCCGTATTGTATGTTCCGAAATCGGCTGTTCCGTCAACCTTGGTCAGTGCATTTTGCGCATTGGCAAGGGCGGTTGTGTAGGCCGTCCACTCGGTCGAGCCGTTAAAGTAACCGGCTTGAAGCGCATAGCTGTACTTGGTTGCGTATTCTATGGCTTGACGAAGGCCGGAACGGTTTGAAGAATTTATACTACAAGTTGAATATACCCATGCTTCATGCGTACTTGCATCATCATACCATGCTTTCTTCCAACGAACACTTGTATGTGCATAGCTTACAACAACGCCGTTATTTGGGATATCTTTAGAGGAAAGTGAAGTTTGTCTCAAAGCCTTTCCTGATGTTGATTTGTTTTCGCCAGAAGCATATTGATTTGAAGTTGAAATTGTATTGCTCGTATCCAATGAACCTGAAATCAAATAGTATGTTGCATCATAATTACATGTTTGCAAATGTTCGGTACTGTTTGCACCACTATGATCAGCACCTAAATTAAAATTCGGTATATCACTGAATTTGTTTACTCTGCTTGAATCAATATATAAATATCCTTTACCTCCGATTGCTGTTGCATCTTTATCGTTGCTTTCATAATAGAAATATGAAAAGCCTTCACTACCTGAACTTCTATCAATAGTTCCAGATCCCGGAGTAGCACTGTTCGCCCATTCATTTGTTACTGTATAATTTGAATTTATAATCGGATATTTCGCATATGCACCTGTTCCATCACTTCCTGTAGAGGAAATTTTATTTGAACCTATATAAATTGAACTTTGTGAACTTGAATAAACACCATGAATACCCCAAATCATAGAAACAATAGCTGTTCTTCTTGTTCCACTACCTTCAGAATAGACACTTGCACCACCGGCAGCGGTATATTTATATGGCGCATAAACATAAGTCTTTGCCGTTACAGTCTTTTCAACATTATCTTCAACATATGTTGCCGTCCATGTTACATAGCAGGATTTATAGTAGTTCGTCTTTGTGTTTGTGGTAAAATTAAGCTCCATCAATGTTCCGTCGGAACAATTGTAATAGGTGTTGGTCGCTTTAATATTATATGAGCTTGAAAGCGTCGGTGTAAATGTAACGCTGTTATCCGCCGAGCAGGTTATTTTTACCTTAGATGCGTTTTTGTAGTAAAAATATACCGTACCGCCCGTTTCTATGGTATCGTAACCCGTTTTGACGGTCTGAGTACAAACACCGTTATTTATTGCTACGGTCTGATTGAGAACGTATTGTGCGGTAAATGTTCCCGATTCTGTGCTTGTGCTCGGAGTAAGATAAACAGCCTCCGGTGCATAGAAATACACATAATCATTCGTCGTAGTAGTCGATTCAACAATAGATGTTTCAATCGCCTTAACCGAGCCAGTGCCTGTTCCGCTGAGGGTGGTTGTGGTCTTGGAATAAAGCTGCGGGTCGCAAAGCGTTTCCGCTACTGCCTTAAGCTCCGAATAATATGACGAATAGCCTGATGAATATGTCTTGTTGTCAATATGTGTGTGCGCAGCGTCGTTGTAAACGGTACGAAGCGTCTGCTTATCGACCGTCTGGGTGAAAAGTCCGTTATAGTGGTGAACACCGAGGTTTTCGGTATAGCCTATAACATGCTTAAATCCGTTATAGAACCATGTGTCGAAGGTAACAAGTCCGCTGACTATTGAGCCGTTGAAGGAATAAAGTCCTCTTGCTACCGAGGAGCTGTCGCCGTCCGTCCAGTTGGAGGAGTCAACATTACAGTATATCGTTCCGTCGTAGGAGATTGCCGTTGTGCTTCCCGGATTGTAACGCTGAACGCTCTTGATCGAATTAAGCTTGTTGCCGTTACCGTCCATGTCATGGTAGAACTGCGCATAGCCGGCGCTGAGGTAAGGAATCTGATTGTAGTTTGAATATCTTGAGGTATCGACAACGATGTAAGCAGTACCCGTTGTGATACCGCTGAAATCGCTCATATCCGTGCTTGTAAGGCTTACGCTGCCCTTTGCGTCCTCAGCATAGCTTGACGGAATTGTTGTATATGTCGTTGTGTAGTAAAGCTCGTTTTCACCTCTTGAGCCTCTGCTGTAGACAAAGGTGTTGTACGGGCTTGAGCTTGAGCTGAAATTGTTCTCATTTGTGGAGTTTCCGTCACCGCCGGGAATTGTGTAAGCGCTGCTGTTCTGCGAGCTTCCGACGAAGGAAATGAGCGGAGCACACCTGAGTGAGTTTGCCGTTGTTCCGGTGAAAAGCGACTTCCTGTTACCGCCCGAATATCTCATCGCACCCGTGATAAACGACCATGCATGGTTCTCGGTCGGGTTGCTGCCGGACTTGATGTAACGCTGGTCGGAGGAGATACCTGCCTGATCCAAAAGCGGAACATAAACGCCGGTGTACATATACGAAACATGGTAGTTGCCGTCAACCTTGTAGCGGAACACCCACTGGATATAATATGTCGTGCCCCTCGTCGTTCCGCTCAGCGAGCAGTTGGAGGCATTCAAGGTAAGATTGATAGAGTTTGTGCCGGACGCAATTGGGGTCGGGCTGGTTGTCCATGTATTTTCGTTTGAGCCAACGGCGGCATAGGTTTTGATCTCTGTACCGTTAATTTTAAGCATTCCTTTAAAATCGGTATCCACATCGCCGTTTTTGTAGTAGACCTTGTTTACCGCAACGGCAACCTCGGTTGCGCCCTTGTACTCGAATTCAAGCCTTGATGTTGAATCGTTGCTGCTCAAGGCCTTGCCCGAGGCAGGGTCATAGTTGCTGAAATACTTGAAAGTATCCGAGCCGGGCGTCAGGTAAACAATTTCGGGCGCATACATGAACTGGCTCGAGAGAGCACCCGTCATCTTGTTGTTTTCCGTAACCGTAACCATCGCTTCCGATATCACTGAGCCGATATCGAAGAAGCAGAAAGTTGTCAGAAGCATTGTCAAGCATAGAACGACACTCAAAAAGCTTCTGCCGAATTTGGTGAGTTTTTTCATGCGATTACCTCCTAAGATAGCTTATGTTATGAGATTTGCACCCAAATTAAATGAGTGAAATCTGCATGACAAATTGAATCTTTCATCTTCTCCCGCTCTTGAAGCTTTTCCCATGCTTTTCAAAAGCAAAATTCAATTTTCCATCTTAAAAGTCGCATTCCCTATGCTTGACAAAATATTATCATGTATATTTGTTTTAATGCAAGACTTCCAAACCAAAAACATTTATTTTCTATGATTTATATATATATTTTCACCAACCTTTAGCTGCAGTTTTATGAATTTATTACAAAAACTACTCATTCGCAACAATTTATTTCCCGTGAAGCATTAACATTTTAGACATAAAAAATCCCCGGAGCAAATCCGAGGATAAAGGTTACATTCAATTGTTATAAATTATTCTGTCAACAATTCTTTGCGCCGCCTTGCCGTCCGGCGTGCCGAAATTCGCAAAGTTGAAACTGTACCTTCTCTTGCGATAGGTTTCCGAAACGGTGGAGTTAATAAGGTTGAGCAGCGTCTGGAAATCCTTTGCGACGGGGCCGGGAACATAGCTCTCATAGTCGAAGTAGAACGCCCTTTCCTTGCTGTATCGCTCAAGGTCGAAAGCGTAGAAATAAACCGGCTTGTCCTGAATCGCAAAATCCATGCATATCGAGGAATAGTCCGTGATAAGAAAATCGCAAAGCTTCATCAATTCAAGCGTGTTGTCGTAATCGCAAACATCAACCGCTCCCTCAATCTCGGCATCGGAATGAACCTGAGGATGCAGACGGATAAGAAGCGAATATTCCTCGCCGAATCTGTCGTTAAAGGCCTGCACATCGAAATTTGCAAGTATGCGGCTGTCGTCCGCAGGATTGTCACGGAAGGTCGGAGCGTATAGAGCAAGCTTTTTGCCCTTGCATTCGGGATATTTTTTGTCGAATTCAGCCCTGAGCCGTTCAACATTCATCTCCTTGAAAAAATAGTCCGACCGAGCCGAACCGAGCGGCAGAACCTTGTATTCCGAAACGCCGAACGCCCCGGCATAGATCGGTACGACCTCCTCCGACGAGCAAACGATGTAGGTTAATTTTTCGTTGCCGGCCTTTTCGAGCGCACGGACGCTCTCCGGCTGCTCAATATCAAGCCCGAACTTTTTGAACGCTCCCTCAGCGTGCCAAAGCTGGGTTATAACGGCCTTTTTTGAAAAACGAAGCTTGCCCAGCGGCATGAAGTTGTCATTGAGAAAAACATACCTCGCCGTCGCAAGATGATAAGCCTTGCAGGTGAAAAAAGAGAGAGCTTTTTTCAGACCCTTGAAGATATTTGAGCCGCCGAGCCTTAAATCGCTGCCGGAAATCGGAACGATTCTGAACTCGTCACGGCGTATCGCTTCCTCCATGACCGCCCCGAGGCTGTCGTTAAAATTCTCATTATGCGGAGAAAGAAATACAATTTTATTCTGTTTAATCGGGAATATGCGAAAAAGATTGAACATCATCGCATAGATAAAGTAAAAAAATTTTTTCATATGACTCTCCGTTTTTTCCCTAACCCCGAAAAATCATTTTTTGTTTACCATTGAATCGTAGATGTCGCAGACCTCGTTGACCTCGCCCGAGGCAATGATTTGACCCTTTTGAAGGATGATCGCCTTGTCGCAAAGCCGCCTTACCTGCTCGGTGTTGTGCGAAACGAAAAGAACGGTAACACCCTTATCAAACATGCTTTTGACCTTGTTCTCACTCTTTTGGCGAAATTTGGCGTCGCCGACCGAAAGAACCTCGTCAAGAATGAGCACCTCAGGCTCAACAGCCGTCGCAATTGCAAAGCCGAGCCTTGCCCTCATTCCGGAGGAATAGTTTTTTACGGGAACATCAATAAACTCCTTAAGCTCGGAAAAAGCTACTATCTCGTCATACTTGCTCTCGATATATTTCCTCGAATAGCCCATCGTTGCGCCGTAGAGGAAGATGTTTTCCTTGCCGGAATAGTTGCTGTCAAAGCCTGCGCCAAGCTCCAAAAGCGGCGCAATGACGCCGTGAACCGTCACCGTGCCCTTTGTCGGCTTCAACACGCCTGCAACGGTCTTGAGGAGCGTACTCTTGCCTGCTCCGTTGAATCCGAGAACACCGAGTCTTTCGCCTTTTTCAACGGTGAAAGAAATGTCCCTCAGCGCCCAAAACTCAGTGAACATAAGCTGATGCTTTACGAGCTTTAAAAAATATTCCTTTAAATTATCAACCTTTTCCTTATTCATGTTGAAAAGGATGCTGACATTTTTAACTTCAATAGCCGGCTGACCCATAAAAACCCTGTCACCTCTCAGATATAAAGGATAAATTTATCCTGATGCTTGTAGAAAACCACAAGTCCCAATACAAGCGTTACAATCGAAATTGCGAAAGCGTAGAAGAAATGATGCCAGTTCCACATCGAACAGTAAAGAACGCAGGAACGGAACATTTCAAGAATACTGTACAGCGGATTTAGCATCAAAATCTTCATTACAATGGCGTTGACGCCGCTTCTGTGAAGAGTTTTGAGACTGTACATTATCGGTGTAACATAAAAGAGCATGAGCGTTATAACGCTGTAAATATACTCGATATCCTTGAAATAAACATTGAGAACCGAGAGTATCAAGCCGACGCCGGTGCTGAAAATGCAAAGGAAGATTATCGGCACAAAGCACAGAAGAACATACCACGAAAGATGCAGGTCGGGATACGCATTGGTGAAATGATTTTGGATGAGGAAATAACCCATTACTATTACCAAAACCAGCAATGAAATCAAAAAGGTTATAAATGTTGAAAAAACATTGGAGATCGGATAAATATACTTGGGCACATAAACCTTTTTAAGCACCGACGCACTGTTTCTTATCGACCTCATCGCACGGTTTGTGGACTGGGTGTAAAATTCATACAAAAGCCGTCCGGTAAGAAGATAAACCGGATAACAGACAATTCCGTCGCTCGCCTTACCGAACACCTTGGTAAAGATGAAAACAAGCACAAGCATTGTAAGAAATGGCTGAAGCATTGTCCAGAAAATTCCAAGAAAGGAGTTCCTGTACTGGAGCTTAACGTTTTTTCGTACTATCTCCTGCATCAGGTATCTGTACTTGTATGCGTTTTTGGCATACTGCTTAAATGGAATTTTTTTGATTTTTCCTTCTTCCATTGTATCACCTCATATTGTTTTCCACTTGCGGAAATATCTGAACATAGAATCAATGTGAACGAGCATAAGCCTGAGATTGCGCTTGCTCTCCCTGCCCCACACATGATTGACCACCGCATTGGGGAAATAAACGCACTTTGAAACCTCGTTAACCCTTCTTGCAAGGTCAGCGTCCTCAAAATACATGAAATATCTGTCGTCAAAGCCGCCGATTTTTTTGAGCAAATCGGTTCTTAAAAGCATGAAGCAGCCCGTTGCGTTTTCAATGCGAATAGGCTTCGTGAGATCGCAGTCAAGCATTGCATACTCCTTAAGCAGCTTGCCCGGCTCGCTTCCTCTCAGCCTGCTGGCAACGAGATATTTAAGCTGCGGATTACGCTTGCCGAGTATCTGATCTCTGCCATCGGGGAAACAGATTCTCGGTGAAAGAAGCCCGATATCGCTGTTTTCTTCCATAAAGTCAACCATTTTTTTGATAACATTTTCGTTGAGGACAATATCGGGATTGATAATCGCATGATAGCTTGAATCAACAGAGTTTATCACAATGTTGTGCCCTGCGCCGAAGCCGACATTTTTTTCGCTTCTGATAACCGAAACCTGCGGAAAGCTTTTCTCGATATATTCCGGTGTTCCGTCGCTCGAACCGTTGTCAACAACATAGAGCTTAAAGTCAACATCCTGCGTTTCTTTAAACAGAGTTTCAAGCGTTTTGGCTATTGTGGAAATATTATTATAGGTCACAATACTTCCCGTAACCATATTATACATACACTAACCTACTTTCTAAGTAACCGCTGAGCAATTCATTGTGCAGATATCAGCGTCCGGCAACCGACAAAATAATATCTGCTCTCCATTTGAGCTTCGTAAAAAAATCGCTGCCGTTACCCGTAACATTGCCGCCGTGGCGACGGTATAAAATCAAAGGTTCTTCAACAAGACCGATTTTGCCGTGCTTTTCCGCCATCAGCCCGATCCATTGATCGTGCATCGGAATTTTCCCGGGAAAAGGAAGAATAAATTTTCGCATTTCCGAGCGAAACGCCATGCAGCAGCCCTGGTATGAATTTTTGATAATATTTCTGAAAAAGCCCGTTGCTGTTTTGTTTATTTCAAAGGCGTACTCCCCTGTTTCGTGGAGCTCGCCGTCCGTAATTTTTGCGTTATGAAGAACAAGGTCAACACCTTTTTCAAATTCCGACATTACGACCCGAACCTTATTTTCAAGCCAAACATCGTCCTGATCGGAAAGGAAAATGTAATCTCCTCTCGCCTTGGATATTGCGTATTCAAAATTTCGGATAACCCCTTCTCCCGGACCTTCAAGATAGACGACACGGTTGTCGTTTTCAATAAAATCGGCAACAGCGGCCTTGGTTTTCCCCGAAGGAAGGTCATCGGAAATAATCAGCTCATCATCTTTACCCAGCTCCAAAAGGATCGACTCGACCTGAGCGGCGATGTATTTTTCGCCCTTATATGCGGCAAGAACAACAGATATCATCGTAAAAACCTCTTAAGGCAACACCGTACAATTGAGACGCATGCCTTTTGGATATATTTCCGTCATGCTGCAAGACCAGTAAATTTTGTACACCCTGACGAAAAATCTTACTGCGCAATCCGCACGCCTCAATTGTGCAGCATTGCATTAACTATTGTTTGAGAATTACGGACAAATAAACCTATTAAGGCACATTATTCCACTCCGCAAATAGCCTAATGTATTATACTACAAAACAGCAGATTGTCAATATAATTATGCTCCGAACGCACTAAATTCGCCTATATTCACAAAAATATGTAATCCGTTTTTATATCTTTTGCTTTAAGCGTCTGCGGAATGCTTCGATGTATAATATTTGCCTCAGTTCTTTTCCTTTTGTACAACTGCAAATCCGCCCTTGCAGAGTATGATAACTATCGGAACTATTGCAACGGCACAGACTATCGCAGCGTAAAGGAACATTGACGAGGAGGGAACAATCTGCGAAACTCCGTAATCGTCAATATAATGAATTCCCGAGCTGAAAATCGCTTTTTTACCGACATATGGACCAACAACCATGGGTATCATTACGGCAAAAAACATTCTTACACCCTGGAAAAGTCCCGTCTTGCTTTCGGGCGTGAAATCTCTGACGGCGGCGTTGAGCATAATGCCCAAAAGGCAGTAGCCAACAGCCGTCGGAACAACGCCGATAAGCAGAAGCTTTATGTCATGCGCAAAATAAAGAATTACAAGACCGATGACAAAAAATGCAAGCATCGGTATGACAAGCTTGTTTTTGCCGTATTTATCGACGAGCTTGCCTACAAAAATTATTCCGACAACAAGCGCAACAAGACATACGACGGCAATTATAATGAGTGCGGGAGTGATTTTGAGAGCCTCCCCGGCAAAAAATCCGTCGGGACTGTGCTGCAAATATATTATAAGATACGGGAAGAATACCTGCAATGCAACGGAATAAGCGCAAACGGCAAGCAGGGTCAAGTAAAGCTTTGAATTTTCCTTTATAACTGACGGCTTGATTCCGTAAATCATATCATTCAAAAAGCTGCCCGAATTCTCAACGGTTTTCGGAGCGTCCTTCAGAGTGAAAAGACCGATGATTCCACAGACAAAAACAACCGCTCCGAGAATAAGAAAGAAATATTCATAGTTCTTTTGAATGTTGCTTCCTGCGAGCAGCACGCCGCCCAAAGCGATTACAAGTCCCATTGCCGCCATTGGCATAAATGCAAGAATACTTTCGGCAGTGGCACGGTTTTTGGTCGTCGTCGAATCAGTCACCCATGCATTGAAGCTGGCGTCATTGGCAGTTGAGCCGACAAAGGTCATCACCATGTCCATTATTATGACTATCCAAACCGTCGTTGTCAGAATTGACGCAGCGTCGCTTATGCCGAATATCGAGGCTACATTGTCCCTTGAAATCAGTCCAAATCCGCCGATGATTACGCCCCAAATTATATAGCCGACGGAAATAAATCTTTTCCTTGAGCCTCTGCGGTCGCTTAATGCGCCCATAATCAGCGTTGTGAGCATAGCGGTTATCGCAGAATAAGCAACCATCTTGCTTACGGCGTCGATGACATTTATCGAGCCGTCAACAGCCGCCTGACTCGCACCCTTGTAAATTGAATTGTATAAAAATGTGTTGAAATACATGTTTTCAACATTCCATGCAATTTGTCCTATTAAGCCGAATAAAATGAGGTTAAATATAAGCCGCCCCGAAAGCTTGCCCGATTTTATATTGTCCTCCATAGCGATCCTCCCTAAAAAATTTACCTTTGTAATATGATATCATAATACAAAGGTAAAATCAAGAATTTTTGTGCAATTATTATAAAACGCTTTTGATTTTTATTTATTTTACGAGCATCAAAAGCGTTCCGCCGACGGTAAGAAAAAGACCGACCGCTGATTTTTTTGATAATTTTTCGTGAAAAACGGCATACGAAAAAATAATCGTAATGATTATGCTGAGCTTGTCGATGGGCACAACAACGCTTGCAAGTCCGTCATGCAGCGCTTTATAGTAGCAAAGCCAGCTTGCACCGGTCGCAAGCCCCGAAAGGCAGATAAAGCAAAGCTCTTTTTTGCCGACGCATTTAATTTCCGCACGCTTGCCAGTAACGAATACCATAACCCACGACATGACGAGAACAACGCAGGTTCTGATCGCCGTTCCGAGATTTGACTCAATGTCCGAAATGCCTATTTTGCCGAGTATCGCCGTAAGACTTGCAAAAATCGCAGAACCGAATGCATAAAATATCCATCGTTTGCTTTTTTCGACGCCCTGTTGAACATCCTTTTTTTCAATCATCAGGAATGTTCCGACGGCAATGAGCGTTATTCCGATTCCGCCGAAAAGAGTTATCCCCTCTTCGAGAAACACAGCAGCCAAAATAATCGTTAAAACCGTGCTCGATTTGTCTATCGGCACAACCTTGTTGATGTCGCCGAGCTGCAACGCTTTGAAATAGCAAAGCCAGCTTGCGCCGGTTGCGAGTCCCGAAAGAATAAGAAAAAGCAGTGTGCGTGGCGTGATTGAGCTGATCTCGTTTTCCGAACCGACAATAAAAACCATCAGCCACGAAAAAATAAGCACGACAAAGGTTCTGATTGCCGTCGCAACCGTTGAATCCGTTTTCTTGATTCCGCATTTTGCAAGAATTGATGTTACTCCGGCAAAGAACGCTGAGCCGAAAGCAAACATAATCCACATAAAAGTCATCTCCGACAGACAGTTATATTTTAAGGCAATACCATATAATTTGGTGGGCAGTTCTGCTTTAATTGTGCGGTGTTGCCTTAAATAAATGTGCGACCTGAAAGCTTTAATAAAACAGCAATTACCGCAACGAAAGCAAAAGGAATCAAGATTGAAATCAAGCGGTATTTTTTCTCCTTTTGAATGTACATACCCATTACAACGATTGAGGCGAAGCTCAAAACGGAGCTTAAAATATGATGCGGAAAATCCTTAACCGCCTGTGCCAAATAATATATGCCAAGCCCTGCCTGCATGGTGTTTCCCAATGCCAAAATTATTGCTCCGAGCAAATTCTGCTTTTTGCAATAATAAGCAATGAAGCCGCCCGGTATTGTCAACAAGGTTGCAGGAAGCCATGTGTGAAGATAATAATTGTAAAAAGCAGTTTGCCATGTCATCTCATTGCCGAATAAAACCTCAACAGCATAAATAATCGGTTGACTTATCAGAAAGAAAACAAAGCATTTCAACATCGCTTCCCAGTTCTTTTGACAGTTTACAACAATAATCACCGCAAAAATAACCCAACATTCATAGCTTATTCCGATATCCTGAAACGAGGTTTCGTCAAAAATCGAAATCAGCATGACAACTCCCGTGTAAATACCGATAATAACCGCAAACAGTATTACGGTGAGCCAGCTCATCTTGAGGTTACCGAACAATTTCTTCATAAAAAATTCTCCTTTTTGTTTAAGGCAATACCGCACAATTGGGGTGTGCGGATTGCGCAGTAAGATTTTTCGTCAGGTTGTACAAAAATTCCGCCGGCTTGCTGACGCAAGTCAAGAAATTTTTGTGCAGCATGACGGAAACAGCTTCAAGCAAGGCGTGCGCATCAATTTGTGCGGTATTGCCTTAAGGCAACACCGCACAATTTATGTGTGTGAATCGCCTTTAATCAGCTAATCAATTATAGCATTAAATAAATCAAAGTCAAGGAAAATCGAGTAGGAGGGGGTGACTAACCCCCGTCCTCTCACACCACCGCTCATGCGGTTCCGCAAGCGG
>CAVFTC010000046.1:0-15302 GCA_963625295.1 Bacteroides faecis | reverse complement strand
ATGTCCACACCGTATATGTGGAGATGAAGAACAAGCACAACACCATGAATTCCGCTTCGGCAGGTAAAACCTTTATAAAAATGCAAAACCAGCTTCTAAATGATGATGACTGCGCCTGCTTCTTGGTAGAAGCAATTGCACAACGCTCCCAAAACATTAAATGGGAAACTACCGTAGATAAGAAAAAGGTAGGGCATAAGCTTATCCGCAGAGTAAGCCTCGACCGTTTTTATGCCCTTGTAACCGGTCAGGACGACGCTTTTTATCAGATGTGCATGGTGCTTCCTTCCGTGATAGAAAAAGCAGTAAAAGAGCTTGAAGGAACAATTGTGCCGCACGATACGGTCGTTGACGAATTAAGAAAAATGGCGGCCGGACAAAATATTGAATCCGAGGATTTAGCAATAGCAATGGCGACATATATGCTTGGATTCGGTACATATAAGGGATTTGCAAAATAATTGTCATGCAGCCAAGGATTAAATCCGAAAACATCCGAAAACAGAAAGCAAAAAATCCCTGTTATGTCTTTACATTTCCGGAAAAACTTGTTAAAATGTTGGTAAATTTATCATGAGGTGATATGTATGTCTAAAAAATTAGGCGTAGCCGTTATAGGCTGCGGAAATATTTCCCGTTCGCATGTTCCCGGTTATCTTAAGCTCGATAATGTTGAAATTCGTTATTTCTGCGATATTATTCCGGAGCGTGCCGACAAGGCGGTTGAAACATACGGTTGCGGCAAGGCTGTATACAATTATAAAGAGCTTCTCGGTCACGACGATATTGACATCGTTTCTGTTTGCACTCACAATGACAGTCACGCACCGATTTCCATCGACTTTATGCGTGACGGCAAGGATGTGCTTTGCGAAAAGCCTGCCGCAAGAACCCTGCCCGAGGCTCTTGAAATGCAGAAGGTTGCCCACGAAACAGGCAGAATGCTTTCGATAGGTGTTGTAAACAGATTTGTTGATACGGTCAATAAGGTTAAAAAGCTTATTGAGGACGGTTCTCTCGGCGAGATTTATCAGGTTTACATCAGCTTCAGAGCGCACCGTATGATTCCCGGTCTCGGCGGCGACTTCACCACGAAGGCGGTTTCCGGCGGTGGAGTTCTCATTGACTGGGGCGTTCATTACATCGACCTGGTTCTCTACTGTCTCGGCGAGCCGACTCCCCTCACCTGCTCCGGCGTTGCTCACTCAAAGCTCGGCAAGGCCATGAACGACTATGTTTACACAAGCATGTGGGCTGAGGACACAAAGAACACCGAAACGGGCACATTCGATGTTGACGATTTTGTTACCGGTCTTATCCGAACCGACAATGCGACCATCACTCTCAACGGTGCATGGGCACAGAACATCGGCACAAGCGAATGCTTCGTCGATTTCCTCGGCACCAAGGGCGGCGTAAGAATGCAGTACGGCGGAAAATTCAAGCTCTACACCACAATGGGCGATATGCTTACAGAAATCACCCCGGACTACAACTCGGATGGCTTTGACTATAACAGTGAAATCGCTTCTTTTGTTGATTCCGTTATCACAAGAAAGCCGAATCAGGCATATATTGACAAGGCTGTTGTCACCTCAAAGATTCTTGATGCGATTTACAGATCCTCGGAATCCGGTAAGGAAGTTACATTATAATATATCAAAGAAAGGCAAAGAAATGGATATTAAAATTTTTGACAATGCCGCTGAGATCGCCGATGCGGCAGCTCAGCTTTACAGTGAGCTTATCGAAAGCAAGCCGAATGCGGTTCTCGGACTCGCAACCGGAGCAACCCCCGTTCCCACCTACAAAAGGCTCATTGAGCTTTACAATAAGGGTGAAATAAGCTTCAAGGAGGTTACGACCTTCAACCTTGACGAGTATTGCGATCTTGACAAGCACGACAAGAACAGCTACTACAGCTTCATGCACGAGAACCTTTTTGACCATGTTGACATTAAAGAGGAAAATGTCAATTTCCTTGATGGCAACGCAACGGACTGCGACGCAGAAAGCAAGCGTTACGCCGAAGCGATCAAGGCTGCCGGCGGAATTGACCTCCAGCTTCTCGGAATCGGCACCAACGGTCACATCGCATTCAACGAGCCTGCCGACAAATTCACCGACGAGGCCTTCAAGGTCACGCTCACTCAAAGCACGATCGATTCAAACCAGAAATATTTCGGCGATGTTCCAATGCCGAGATACGCTATGACGATGGGCATCGGCTCAATCATGCGTTCAAAGAAGATCCTTCTTATAGCAACCGGCGAAAGCAAGGCAAAGGCTATCAAGGCGATGGTTTCCGGAGAAATCACCCCGCAGATCCCCTGCTCAATTCTCAATGAGCACGAGGATGTTATAATCATGCTCGACAAGGCAGCTGCAAAGCTTATCTAAGGCAATACCTTAAGGCAAATTTCCACAGGAGGTATATTATCATGAATATTCTTGCAATCGGAGCGCACCCGGACGACCTTGAAATCGCCTGCTACGGCACTCTGGCTCGTTACATAAAGGAAGGTCACTGCGTTTCGGTGTGCCATGTTTCAAACGGAAATTTGGGACATGTCATCATAGAGCCGGACGAATTGGCAAAAATCAGATGCCAAGAGGCCGCAAACGCTGCCGCAGTTATCGGCGCAACACATTACACGCTCGATATAGACGATCAGTATGTTGATTCGGCGAATGACGATCAGGTCAGAAAGCTTGTGACGCTGATAAGAAAGGTTCAGCCGGATCTGATAATCACTCACAGCGAGCGTGATTATCACCGTGACCATGTTCAGACATATCAGCTTGTTTTCAGGGCAACCTGCTGCGCAAGCCTTGCTCACTACTATGACGGCACGGATTTGCCGACGGCGGAGATATGTCCTCTTTATCAAATGGACACACTTGCCAACACCGGCTTTGAGCCGACGGAATATGTTGATGTTTCTGACACGATAGATTTAAAGCTTAAGGCTCTCGCCTGCCACGAATCGCAAATTGTCTGGATGAAGGAGCATGATAAAATCGACTTCATCGACTTTGTAAAATGCAGCTCAAGAGTCAGAGGCTATCAGTGCGGTGCGGATTACGCCGAGGGCTTCCGCCTCGATCTAAACTACGGCCGAATGACAACAAAGCGTTTTTTACCGTAAATTTATATAGCTCGGAGCGTTGCTTCGGGCTATGAAAATATAAATAAATTGTAAATATTATAGCATAAAACAAAAAAAATGTTGTTTAGGTCTTGTAAAAAAGATGTAAATGTATTAAAATGTTGTTGTTATGCTGACTTGTTATCGGCAGATATTTCATTAAGTAAAGGATGAATACAATGGCTAACGAAAAGTCAAAGGCAGAGCAATACCGTGACGAAAGAAAAGCTCGTATTGCAAAATCCGCCAAGAAAAATGCGCACAGCATGGAAGCAAGAAACACCGCAAAAAAGGTTGTTAACAAGGTTATTTCCATCGTTCTTTGCGCTGTAATCGTTTTGGGCGTAGTTGCATTCTCTCTCAACTACTACGGCGCACTTCAGAGAGTAATCAAGATTGGCGGAGTCGGCTCCGATCAATCAGTTACAATCGCAGAATACGAATACTACTATATGCGTGCATATAATCAGGTTCGTTATCAGGCTCAGTATTATCAGTACTATTATCAGACCAGCAACGGCTACGATCTCACTCTCTCCCCCGAGGAGCAGACTCAGACCACACAGGATTCCGACGGCAACGAGATCACATGGGCCGAGAAGCTCCATGACGATACGATTGACATTATCCAGCTTCATAAAGCATATTACAACGAAGCGCTCAAGATGGGTCTTAAGCTCACAAAGGCTGACGAGGCATTCATCGACAAGCAGATCGAGGATCTTCGTGACGAGGCTAAGAGCGCAGGCTCAAGCTCTTCAAGCTCAGACAGCGAAAACAAGGTAACATATTCTCTCAACGCCTACCTTCGCAAGGTTTACGGCGGTTCAATCAATGAGAGATTCCTCCGCAAGCAGCTCAAGGTTCAGGTTCTTGCCCAGAAATATCTGACCGAAAGAACAAACGAGATCGCAGACGGCTACGAGCAGAGCGTTATCGACGCAGCTTACAAGGAGGATACCGCAACATATGATTTCGTAACCTTCAGAGCATACACATTCCAGACAACCGAGCTTACTCAGGAGGACGACGAGTCCGATGAGGATTTCACTGCTCGTCAGGAAAAGGCCGACGCAGAGGTAAAGCAGAACGCCAACGACTTCTACAATGCAGTTACAAACGACGCTACCTTTGCCGCAAAAGCTACCGAGCTTAATAAGGACACAGAGGATTACAATGTAGACGAAGAGACTAAGTACACCATGCTCAAAAGCTCAATTCAAAGCTCGTTCTCAGAGGATGCAGCAACATGGCTCTTCGACAGCTCAACCAAGGAAGGCAGCAAGAAGCTCTTCTCCGACGAGGATAACGGCAAGTATATAGTTGTTCTTGCACTCGCCAAGCCGCATCAGGAGCAGACCGTAACAGCCCGTCATATTCTCTTCCTGACCACAGATGAAAGTTCAGGCAGCGAGCTTTCCGAGGAGGAAATTGCCGAGAAGAAGAAGCAGGCTGAGGATGTTCTCAAGGAGTTCAACGAGGGCGACAAGTCCGAGGACAGCTTTGCAGCTCTTGCAAACGAATACAACGAAGACAGCGGTTCTTCATCGACCGGCGGACTCTATGAGCACATCTATCCCGGTCAGATGGTAACAGAGTTCAACGACTGGGTATTTGACGCAAACCGCAAGGCCGGCGATGTTGAAATCGTCAAGACCGACTACGGCTACCACATCATCTACTTCGTTGCTCAGGACGGCAAGGATTATTACGATTCAACAATCCGTTCATCAAAGGCAAGCGAGGATATCGAAACAGAAACCAAGGAGCTTCAGGAAGGCGACAATTATATTGTAGGTATTGGACCCCGTCGCACGGACTATGCCGAAAAGAGAGTTCTCAAGAAGATCAAGTATCTTGTTGAGTTGAGCAATTCAAACTCCTCATCTTCCTCCTACTCCGCAAGCTAAATCATTTGACCGCTTCATTCATTGAGGCGGTCTTTTTTTGATCGAAAAGCTGTGAAATATGAACAAATTGTAAACAATTCCGTTTTTATGCCGACCTATAACCGCAAAAGGTTATGGATCGGCGTTTTTTTCGCTTAGGTTGAGAGGCAACTCTCACAAAACGGTTAACCGTAAAAATGAAAGGAAGTTTTTATGGCACTTGAAGAAAAAGAAAAGCTCTTTTGTTTATTCTTTTCTCAGACAAGGGACGCACGAGCCTCTGCCGCAAGAGCCGGCTATGGACTGAAAGCGCGCAAATGCGGTCCGACAATGCTCGAACGCAAGGACATAAAAAGGGAAATTGAGCGGCTTGATAAGCTGCGCAATATCAACCGTGACGAAATTATCGCCGGTTACCGTCAGCTTGCATTCGGAAATATTTCGGACGCTGTCAGACTGGCGTATTCGGACGAAAAGCCGATGCTCGAAACGGAGAAGCTTGACCTTTTTAATGTCAGCGAAATAAAGCGTCCGAAGGGCGGCGGTCTTGAAATAAAGTTCTTCGACCGTCTCAAGGCACTGGAGCATCTGGAGCAGCTTTGCTCCGGCGGCGACGAGGACAGCGCTCTGCCCTTCTACAAGGCGCTCGAAAGCAGCGCCGCCAAGGTGAGGAATGATAAGCTTGAGTAATCCGCTTTCATCCTTCAAAGATTTTTCCGAAAAGCAGCTTCAGGTCATGACATGGTGGTGTCGCAGCTCAGACAATAGCAATTACGACGCAATCATTTGTGACGGAGCGGTACGTTCGGGAAAAACAATATGTATGTCTCTTTCTTTTATTGCCTGGTCGTTTTACGAATTTTCCGACACATCCTTCGCAATATGCGGAAAAACCATAGCATCTTTAAAAAGGAATGTAATCGTTCCTTTAAAATCAATATTAACCTCCCTCGGTTTTTCGGTAAAACTCAAATCGTCGCAAAATTTCATTGAAATGACCTACATGGACAGAGTAAACCGTTTTTACCTTTTCGGCGGAAAGGATGAAGGCTCGGCAGCTTTGATTCAGGGAATGACGCTCGGCGGAGTAATGCTCGACGAGGTAGCTCTCATGCCTCGTTCGTTTGTGGAGCAGGCTATCGCAAGGTGTTCGCTCAACGGCTCAAAGCTGTGGTTCAACTGCAATCCGGAGCATCCGATGCACTGGTTTTATCGGGAATGGATACTCAAGGCACAGCAAAAGAACTGCCTTTATCTCCACTTCACAATGCGTGACAATCCCTCGCTGGCAGAAGGCATTATAAAACGCTACGAAAGCCTTTATTCGGGTGCCTTCTACAAGCGATTTGTCGAAGGCAAATGGGTTGCGGCACAAGGCGTTGTTTATCCGATGTTCAACGAAGCGATCCATGTTACCGTTCCTCCCGAAATCGGCTGTTTCACAAGATTTTTCATCTCCTGCGACTACGGCACGGTCAATCCGTGCTCCTTCGGTCTTTGGGGCGAATACCAAAAGAAATGGTTCAGGATAAATGAATATTACTATGATTCACGAAAAAAGGGAGAGCAAAGAACGGACGCAGAGCATTATGAACAGCTGGAAAAGCTTGCCGGCAATTTATCCGTGGAGGCAGTCATTGTTGATCCCTCGGCGGCGAGCTTCATTCAATGCATCCGCAGAAAAGGCCGTTTCACGGTGATACCTGCCAAAAACGATGTCGTTGACGGCATAAGGCAGGTTTCCGACGCACTCAAGCAAGGGCTGATATATTTTTCGCCCGAGTGCGTGGACACGCTCCGTGAATTTTCGCTTTACAAGTGGGACGACAAAGCAGTTCGGGACGCACCGCGCAAGGAAAATGACCATGCAATGGACGATCTACGCTACTTCGTCACTACGGCGCTGAATGCGCCCGAAAATGACTTTTTCGTCATGAGCGTTTCAAGATAATGCTCACTCAGCCGCCGTCTTACATAAAAGCGGCGGTTGCTTCCACAAAAAAGAAAGGAGAATTTCAGTGGGAATATTCAAAAAATTATCCGCTGCAAAAACTGCGGTGTCAACGCCGCAAACCTACAAGAAAAATCCTTTCAGTCTTCTTGACAGCTACACCCCCCTCTCGTCGATGCAGAACAATCTTTACCGTGAGCTTCGTGAGGCGATTCCGATCGTGGACGCCGCCATTTACAAAATAATAAGGCTCACGGGCGGCTTTCGCATTGACTGCGAGAACAAATCCTGCGAAAAAGAGCTTCGCAAATTTCTCGACGAGGTAAGGGTCGGATCAGGCCAGCAGGGCATAAACGCCTTCATTTCCGCCTATTTCGAGCAGCTTTTGACCTATGGAACGGCAATCGGAGAAATGATCACCGACTCAAACGGCAATTTTACGGCGCTTTACAACGCCTGTATTGACGATATTGAGCTTAAACGGGGCGACGACGGCTTTTCGAGCGTCGTTTGCGTTCGTGAGATTGCCGAAGCCAAGCCGGTCGCTTATCCTCAGCTTGTGCTTCTCTCGGTGCTTAATCCCGAGGCGGGACAGATCACAGGCAATTCGCTTTTGAAGGGACTGCCCTTTGTCAGCAACATTTTGATGAAGATCTATAACACGATCGGAATAAACTGGGACAGGGTCGGCAATGTTCGCTTTGCCGTTACCTATAAACCTCAGAACGATGTTGTTGACCGTGCATATGCCAAGGACAGAGCGCAGCAGGTCGCCCGTGAATGGAGCGAGGCGATGCAGCCGGGTAATCAAGTCAGAGACTTCGTTGCTGTCGGCGATGTTAGCATCAAGGCGATCGGTGCGGACAATCAGATACTCGACAGTGAGATTCCTGTTCGCCAGATGCTTGAGCAAATCGTCGCAAAGACCGGACTTCCGCCGTTTATGCTCAGCCTCAGCTGGTCGTCGACGGAAAGAATGTCCTCCCAGCAGGCCGATGTACTGACAAGCGAGCTTGAAGCCTATCGCAGACTCCTGACGCCGGTAATTGAAAAGATATGCCGCTTCTGGATGGTTACAAACGGCAAAAGCGAGAGCTTCTCGGTCGAATGGGATGACATTACGCTTCAGGATGAGGTTGAGCTGGCAAAGGCACGGCTTTACCGTGCGCAGAGTGAAAGGATCGAACAGGAGTTGAAATCAGTTGAATAAGGAATTTAAATCATGCGTTTCTCCCTGCGATGTAACGGCAGACGACCTAAAGGAAATCAACCGTTTTACCGTTCGGGAGCTTGCCGCCGATGAGGTTTACAGCTTCAATGTAATCCTCTGCGACAACGACATTGACCGTGACGGCGAGCGTTTTTCCGATGATGCACTCGTGCAGCTGGCGGAGCTTTTCGTCGGTGTAACGGGAATATTTGACCACAATCCCAAAAGCTCCAACCAAAGCGCAAGGATATATCATGCCGAGTGCACAACGATTCCCGGCAGAAAAACCGTTACGGGTGAGGATTACAAGTGCGTCAAGGCGAGGGCGTATATGCCACTGACCGAGAAAAATGCAGATCTCATCGCCGATATTAACGCCGGAATCAAGAAAGAGGTCAGCGTCAGCTGCGCCGTCGGCTCGTTCACCTGCTCTGTCTGCGGCAATGACATGAGATATGACCCGTGCAGCCACACCAAGGGCGAAAGCTACGGCGGAAAGCTCTGTTATTGCATTCTTTCCGACATAAAGGACGCATATGAATGGTCGTTTGTCGCAGTTCCGGCTCAGGTCAACGCAGGAGTAACGAAAAGCTACACAAAGGAGATTGAAACAATGGAAAACTGTATCAAGGCAATAAAGGACGGCAATGCCGTCAAGCTCAGCGAATCCGATTCAAGGCAGCTTTCCGAATACATCAAAACACTCGAAAAGCAGGCTCGTGACGGCATGATCTATCGCCGCACCCTGACCGAGGAAACGGCAAAATTCGCCGTTCTGTCAGTGCCCTCGCTTTCAGGCGAAAGCATTGAAAAGATGTGTTCCGGAGTTGAAACGGATGAGCTTATCAAAATAAGAGACGCTTTCAGAAAAAAGGCCGAGGATATTATCCCCATCAAGCCGCAGCTGAGAGCAAAAAAGGAAAAGACAACAAACACAAACAATGAGTTTAAATTTTAAGGAGGATTCATAATGGGTTTTGATAATTTAAGACTTGAGAAAGGAATGTACGGCACAGGCCGCAGCTTTACACAGGTATTGGAGGGTCTTGATCCCTCGGAGAATTACAGAGGCACCGACCTTGAGGGTCTTGACGCATACCAGCGTCAGCTCAAGCGTTTCGGCATCAAGCCACAAGGCTCGGACAGCTCTGTTGTCGGCAAGTTTTTCCAGACGAGCGACGCAGCAGTGCTCTTCCCGGAGTATATTTCAAGAGCCGTACGCTACGGCATGGACGAGGCAAGCTTCCTGCCCGACATCATTGCGGCAACAACAAATATCGACTCCCTCGATTACCGTGCAATGAACCTTGAGATGACCTCGGCAAATGCCGAAATGAAGGTTCTCAAGGAGGGCGACACCCTTGCAACCGCAGATTTCACCGTAAGCGACAGAACGATCCGACTGAAGAAAAGAGGCAGAATGATCACCACCTCATACGATGTGCTTCGCTTCCAGCGTCTTGATGTTGTTTCGATTGCACTCAAGAGAATCGGTTCATACCTTGCCCAGAGCCTCATGGCAGACGCAGTCGATGTTCTCATCAACGGTGACGGCGGAAACAACAAGGCAACCGCCTGCGCTCTTGCCGGCGATAACTACACATACGACGACCTTGTTGATTTCTGGAACAAGTTCGCTCCTTATGAGCTTAATACGATTCTTGCGTCTCCGGATGTTACGGCGTCCGTGCTCAAGATGACTGAGTTCAGAGACGCCGCAGCCGGTCTTAATTTCCACGGTACGGGCAAGCTCATTACCCCGTTCGGTGCAAACCTCATCAAGTCCTCTCATGTTACAAAGAAAAACATGATGATCGGTCTTGACAAGAGCTGTGCGCTTGAGATGGTTAAGGTCGGAGATGTTGAAACAGACTACGGCAAGCTCGTTGACCGTCAGCTTGAGCAGATTGCAATAACATCGATCACCGGCTTTGCTAAAATTCTCCCCGACGCAGTTAAGACTCTCTCTCCTGCCGAGATCTCAACCGGTTCGCTTGACCAGTCAACTGAGATATAATGAGCTGCTGGGAAGTTAAGGACTATCTCGGCGAGCTAACGGACATTTCGGCATACAAGGAAGAAAAAATTCTTCCTTTATGCCGCTCCTGTATCAAAGAGATCGAGTCAAAGCTGAAGCCCGACGCAGACAAAGAGGATTTTCGCATCGTTGCCGCAGCAGCAGGACTTGCTTACTATAAGCTTGCGCTTAAAAAAAGCTCGGTTGAGAACGAAGCGAGCATTACAAGCTTCAAGGTAGGCGATGTAAGCATAGAGCAGGAGAGCAATGCGACAACAGATCTGCTTGAGCGGGCAAAGGATTTTTACGATAAAAAGTTAACGGAAATTATTCCGCTTTGCAAGGACGAGGGCTTCGCCTTCAATCAAATCAAGGGTGACGAAAAATGACGCTCAATTCAATGTTTGAAAAATACGGTCAGGAGGTTTCTCTCAAGACCGACGCCGGCTGGAGCAGCCCTATCTTCGGCGCATTCATTCAGCCGCTGAGATATAAGAACAAGATGTACCTCAACGGCGTAAACACCGTTATCGGCTTCAACAGTCAGGGGCATTATCTTTATATCGGTCCTCCGAGCCACAATCCCGAAAAAAATGACTGCTACATTGAATCAAACGGAAAGAAATACACCGTTGACCGCTGCGAAAAGGTATACCTGAAAAATGAGGTAATTTACATCTGGGCAATAATCAGAGAAATTGTGGAGGTTGAATGATGGACAGTATAGTTTCACTTCCGATAAGAATCGTCGAGTGGCTCGGCAAACAGGAGGACATGGCGGATCTGACCTTCTTTGTTGAATATCCGCCGATAAACAAGGCTGTTCCGTTGAGGAAAGCCATCGTTGCCGTCGGAATAGAAAACATCGAAATCACAGACAAATTCGTTGCCAATGACGACGGTGTGCTCGAAAAGCAGGAATACTGCCGCACGGCGATGATAAAAGCAAATCTCAGCATTTGCGTTCCCTTCTCAAAGGGCGGTCAGGCGTGCCACGATATTTTCACGAGGATCGCCGACGCTCTGACCTTCAGAACCAACCTGAACATAGAAAAATCCGGCTGCGACGACATCACCTCGGACCGTGACACGGATGCGCTCATAATGACCGGCTGGTTTCTGATGAACGCAGACTTCTGCCCTGCCGTAAGCACCGACGAAAACTTTGCAAGCTTTCTTGACAAGGAGCTTCTCTGCGGCAGCCACATCAGAAACGATGTGATCCATGTAACTGCCGAGGACAAAAGCAAATGGAACGCCCCGTTCGCTGCCGGCTTTTATATCGGCAACGGTTCGTCCTCCCGCTCTCTTACCCTCGGCTTCAAGCCTCAGCTTGTCATTCTCATGGCAGCCGGAAAGCCTGCCGTCACAGTCGATTTCACAAAGAGCACCTGCAAAAGCTTCATGGCGATGGCAAACGAATCCCTCGCTTCACAGGGACTTTCGCTCACCTCAACCGGATTTAAGGTTGCCGCCGACACCTCGGGCAATGTAACAAGCGACTTCAACAGCGCAGGAACATCATACATTTATATAGCTTACAAATAAGCTAAAACAACACCGCAGGCCTTGATTCTCGTCAAAGCCTGCGGCAATTTTTATTTTGAACAACTATACTCTTTTGAATTAACAACAATGATGAAATTGTTTTCTGTACTTTCATCAATATCAAAGCTTGGCATAAAATCAGTCATATCTGTATTTTTCATGTTCCTTTCAAAGCTGAAATCAACGGCTTTTCCGTTATTTAAAACCTTGACCTGACCCTTTCGCAGGAAGAAGAACGCAGGCGACATAAGCCTTGCTCTGCCGTTTTTGACATCAAGCTTGATCGTTTTCGATGAAAAAAGCTCTCTGCCGTTTAGAACAATGCTTATTTTACCGTCTTCGCAAAGCACGACAGGATGGCTGTTCGGTCGGCGCATAAGCCAATAAAAACGGTGACATTCGGGCACCGACGGGTGCAAAACAATTGTGTCCTCATCAATTCTTGCAAGCAGGCGGTCGATTCGCTCATTCGCTTTTTTCCACTCCTCACCCTCAAGATAAATCGGCAGCAGCTTGCCGTCCTTTAGCTTCCAGCGCAAATCATTAAACACTATTCCCTGAAAATAAGTCGGAACGAAGCTGCCGAAGCTGCTAAAAAGCTGCTCATAAAAATCCATTGAAGTGTCAAAAATATTCTCCGGCAAAAACTTTGACGAAACAATGCTTTCCATGTTGTCACGGTTGTATATATACTCGCCCTTATCACAAAATCCGATTTTCATCTTTCTTTTAAGGATATCGCAGCAATACTTTTCGTCCTCATGGTGAAAATTCGGCGTTGTGTCAAAAAGAAGGTTATCCTCTTCCCTGTTTTTGATACAGATGTTGATATTCGTTTGAGTAATAAACCTGTTCTCCGGATCGGTCAAATCGTAAACACCGCTTTTCAAAAGCGTACGATATCTGTAATGCGTGATAACGGGAGCATTATTGTAATATTGAATTATTCTGTATGTGACAAGATCAACCTCGTCATAAACCGTATCAAAAAAATCCGTTACGGCTTTGATCGTGTCCGCTCTGAGCCTGTCGTCGGAATCAAGGAAGAAAATATATTTTCCGTTCGCCCTCGAAAGTGCGTAATTTCTCGTCTTGGAAAGGCCTTCGTTTTCCTTTGAATAAAGAACGACATTTTTATATTTATCGGCAAAGCTTCGGCAAATCGCTTCGCTGCCGTCGGTCGAACCATCGTTGACGAGCAGCACCTCAATGCTTTCAAACCCGATCGTTTGCTCTGTCAGGGAAAGCAAACAGCTTTCGACATATTTTTCAACATTATAAACGGGAACAATCACCGTCGCCTTATATTCAGGCATTGAAGTCACCTCCAAGCCTGCGCTTGAAGAATTCACAGAGCTTGTCCCTCAGCAAGCCCGGCTTCATGCAATACGCTTTATAATAGAGATTGGCAAAAAGGCACTGCTTGAGTACGGCTTTTCCGAACTTTCCGAAATAAAAGCTGACAACAGCGTCCTTTGCCTTTATCGGCATGACAACCTCGGAGTATTTTACATTCGTTCCGAGCCTGCGAAAATCCTCAATGCTTATATCCGTTTTAAGAAGCTCGGCGTTCCAGCCGTAAGCCTCCTTGAACCATGCGCACACGGCATAGTCGCCCATAAACGGGAGCAAAACGGCTTTGAGCATTTCAAAGCTCTCCTTATGCTCGCACGAGCCGAAAACCGACATGACATTGCGAATATAAAAAAGCGTAACACGGTCGCTCACCGTCTGAGAAAAGAGCCACGAATAATTTTCAAGACCTGCAATATCTGCCGCATCGGCAGAAGCCTCGGGTAAATCAGCAATGTTGAACAGGCTTTCATGAATGACCGTTATCTCGTCATAGCGTGCATAGTCGGCAATCATGTTCATGATTGAAAAAGCAGTTCCGCTGACGGGCATAATTTGATTGTTTTTTATTGTTTCGTTTTTCATCAAGCAGCAAAAATAACCGTTTTTCGACGCAATCTCATCAAAGGAAAAGCCTGCAGAAAACAAATTACCGTCGGCAGAAGCGCCGTTAAAAGCGCAAGCTCCCCGTGCAAGCATCGCCGCAAACGCATCACAGGAATAAGTCATTCCAACATCTGAAAAAAGAATATATTCGCCCTCGGCGTCGCAAATTGCTTTTTTCAGCACAGCCGCCTTGTCGCGGGAAGGAAACACCTTGACCTTGGCAAGAATTTTTTCATCAAGATTTGAGAGCTTATCGGGGTCTATTTTGTCACAAATCAGCGCCTCGACCTCCATGCCCTGCGAAAAAATATTATCCAGATATCCGGCAAGTCTGTCCCCGTCGGACACATTCGGCAAAATCACACTTATATATAAACCGTCCATTAAAAGCTCCCCTTAGGCAATTTGTATGACATCACTTTAACATCATAGTATTATTTTATCACAAGCCATAAAAAAAATCTATATCTACCCGCCAAAAAGCCTGCCTTAAATTTTACAACGCAGATAAATTTTATATTCAAAAACACTTGACAATGCAATCTCAATATGATAATATAATATGCGTTGTGACACGCTGCTATGGCTCAGGTGGTAGAGCACATCCTTGGTAAGGATGAGGTCACCGGTTCGAGTCCGGTTAGCAGCTCCAAAAGGCAGGTTTTTACCTGTCTTTTTGTTTTGTCTGAATTAAGCTGATTTTGCCAAAAACGGCGCAAAATCAACATTTTGACATTTTGCAGCAAAATTGGCTTAATCTGAAATTAACCTAAATTAAACCGTATTGCAGTCATTTTTACACTCCCCATAAACGCAAAAACCTCCGGACTACCACTGTTAAAGTGATAATCCGGGGATAAGTTTGTGTTGTTAAGGATGATGCTCGCACCCTGCGGATTTCGGCATTATTAAGACCGCCGACAGTCTGGTAATGATACCCTTTGTCGGTTCTGCCCCGACGCTTTCTAAAAAAGGGCATAAAAAAGCACCTTAAAAATCAAAGGGCAAGTTGATAAACCGAAAGTTGTTAGTCTCTTATTCACAGCTAATAAACAGTGACTTAATTATAGTATCCGCACATAGCTCGTTAGAATTCACATAATTATCAACAAACAGACAATTGTCAAAATTTGTTTCCAATAGTTGCAACTGACTAACGGCACTACCTATAGTTCTGTTTCCTCTTTTTATCTCTCTTTTCCGGAGTTCTTCTGTAGGGCAGATCACATTAACAACTAAAACCGAATATCCATCTAACAATTGTCTACACTCACTCAAAGAATCACTGTTTTTGAAAAACATATAAGGCGCTACTATGGAAAGTCCAAAATCTGAGATCAGTTTAACAACATGAAAAAATTTAGATGCAAGAGCATACTGTACAGAAAAATCATTATTCGCGTAATCGTTAAACTTATCCGGTGCCATTAGAATAAAATCATCTATATCGAGTTTATACAGTGGGATAGGAGAACAATCTTGTAGAACCTTAGCTAATGTCGATTTTCCTGAACTTGAGACACCGTTCAAAATAATTATCTTTCCTTTTTCCATTTTGTCACATCCGCAAATTCCGATT
>CAVFTC010000045.1:8606-15366 GCA_963625295.1 Bacteroides faecis | reverse complement strand
TGCAAGTATGCGAAAACTAAGGAACCGCCGTGTACCGAACGGTACGCACGGTGGTGTGAGAGGTCGGGGGATTACTCAAATCCCCCTCCTACTCGATATTTGTACGCTTGATTGCAAATGTTAACAAAGAATTCACAATTAAAGTGTTGACAAATCGTGCGGACAGTTGTATATTATTAAATGTAGTTAGCACTCAGAGCAAAAGAGTGCTAACGGTGCTAAAGGCGGTGAGAATATGGAACTCAGTCAAAGAAAAGAAAAAATACTTGCTGCCGTTGTCGAGCATTATATAAAGACGGGCGAGCCTGTCGGTTCGAAGCTTTTGCAGAAAAATCCTGAGCTTTCGGTTTCCTCGGCCACTATCAGAAACGAGATGGCTGAGCTTTCCGGAATGGGTCTTCTCGAACAGCCTCATACCTCGGCGGGCAGAATCCCCACCGATGAGGGCTACCGCTATTATGTGGATCATCTAATGGGAGTCCGTCAGCTTGATGATGCGGCAAAAAGACGCATTGAAGCAGGCATTTCGATAAGAAACGCAGGACCTGAGGGTATACTCAAACGGGCGAGCGATTTTCTTGCGGACATGACGAATTGCGCTGCAATTTCGACCGCTCCCTCCGGCGATAATGTCACAATAAAGCGTGTCGAGTTTGTTCCGGTCGGATTGCGGACGGGAATGGTGGTGCTGCTGACTTCAACGGGTATGATAAAGAGCAGATTCTGCCGAAGCGATGTTGACTTGAACGCTTCCGTTATTGAGAAGTTTTACAACATCGTCAAAACCTCCTTTATCGGAACGGAGCTTGATTCCATTGACACTGCAACGCTTCAGACCCTTGTTGCGTCAATGGGAGGAGATGCGCTGACGATGATACCGCTTATCTCGACGGTGTCGGAGCTTGCGGCGGAGGCTACGGAAATTCCGCTTATGCTCGGCGGTCAGTCAAATATCTTTCATTACGGCGACTACGGCGCAACGGCATACGAGCTGATGGATTTTCTCAGACGGGGAGAGCCGTTGAGCAGGATTTTTGCCGATAATAAAAAAGAGATGAATGTTAAAATCGGCAGTGAGAACAAGCTAAAGCCGCTCGAAAATTCAAGCGTTATTATGGCTCAGTACGATGTCGGAGAAAATCACGGCTCTATCGGAATTATCGGCCCGACAAGGATTGACTATGCAACGCTGATACCGAGCGTCAGATATCTGACCGATATGGTCGGAAAAATACTCTCCGGAGTTCTCAACGAAGACTGAAAGGAATGATTACTTTTGGCGAAAAAGAAAAACAGCGAAGAAGCAGCCGCAAAGGCTGAGGATAAAAAGAAGGAAGAAAGTAAAAACGAAGAAGCGCAGGTAAAGGAAGAGAAAAAGGTCGAGGAAGAAAGCGCCGAGGAAAAGCTTCAAAAGCAGCTTGCCGAAAAGAGCGACCAGCTTTTGAGAATTGCAGCGGAGTATGATAACTTCCGCAAGCGTTCGCAGAGAGAAAAGGATGCGCTTTACATCGACTGCAAGGCTTCGGTCATCAAGGAGCTGCTTCCGGTGGCGGACAATTTCGACAGAATTTTTGCAAATCCCGACATCACATTCGAGGATTACAAAAAGGGCGTTGAAATGACATTCAAGCAGTTTGAAACCGTTTTCAAGGATCTCAAGGTCGAGTCGTTCGGCGAGGAGGGCGAGGAGTTTGATCCGAACTTCCACAACGCCGTAATGCACTCGGAGGATGAGAATCTCGGCGAGAACATTATCACAAATGTATTTGCAAAGGGCTACAAGATAGGCGATAAGGTAATTCGCCCGGCGATGGTAGCTGTAGCAAACTAATAAATATCTTAGGAGGAATATATTATGTCAAAGGTTATTGGTATTGATTTAGGTACAACAAATTCATGCGTAGCAGTTATCGAGGGCGGCGAGCCTGTAGTTATCGCTAACGCAGAGGGCGCAAGAACAACTCCGTCGGTTGTCGGCTTCGGCAAGAACGGTGAGAGAATGGTAGGTCAGGTCGCAAAGCGTCAGGCTATCACAAATCCCGACAGAACGGTTTCGTCAATCAAGCGTCAGATGGGCTCGGATTACAAGGTAACTATCGACGACAAGAAATACACCCCGCAGGAAATTTCCGCAATGATTCTTCAGAAGCTTAAGACGGACGCAGAGGCTTACCTCGGCGAGAAGGTTTCCGAGGCTGTTATCACCGTTCCGGCATACTTCACCGACGCTCAGCGTCAGGCAACAAAGGACGCAGGTCACATTGCCGGCCTTGAGGTTAAGAGAATCATCAACGAGCCGACAGCCGCAGCTCTTGCTTACGGTATTGATAAGGAAGACGACCAGAAGGTTATGGTTTATGACCTCGGCGGCGGTACATTCGATGTTTCCATCATCGAGATGGGCGACGGCGTTCAGGAGGTTCTTGCAACGGCAGGTAACAACCACCTCGGTGGCGACGACTTTGACCAGAGAGTTATGAACTGGATCATTGATGAGTTCAAAAAGACGAGCGGAATTGATCTTCGTGGCGACAAGATGGCTATGCAGAGACTTAAGGAAGCAGCGGAAAAGGCCAAGATTGAGCTTTCCGGCGTAACATCTTCGGACATCAACCTTCCCTATATCACCGTTGACGCAACAGGTCCGAAGCACCTTGAGCTGACGCTTACAAGAGCAAAGTTTAACGAGCTTACGGCAGACCTTGTTGAGTCCACAATGGGTCCCGTTCGTCAGGCGATGAGCGACTCCGGTCTTTCAACCTCTGAAATCGATAAGGTTCTCATGGTCGGCGGTTCTTCAAGAATTCCTGCCGTTCAGGAAGAAATCAAGAAATTCATCGGCAAAGAGCCTTTCAAGGGCATCAACCCCGATGAGTGCGTTGCAATCGGCGCAGCTCTCCAAGCCGGCGTTATGGGCGGCGAAGTCAAGGGACTTCTTCTTCTTGATGTTACTCCGCTTTCACTTGGTATCGAGACGATGGGCGGCATCAACACAAAGATCATCGACAGGAACACAACTATCCCCGTAAAGAAGAGCCAGATCTTCTCAACGGCTGTTGACAATCAGCCGTCTGTTGAGGTTCATGTTCTCCAGGGCGAAAGAGAGTTTGCTAAGGACAACAAGACCCTCGGTGTATTCCATCTTGACGGAATTATGCCGGCACGCCGTGGCGTTCCGCAGATCGAGGTTACATTCGATATAGACGCAAACGGTATCGTTCATGTTTCCGCTAAGGATCTCGGAACGAACAAGGAGCAGTCTATCTCTATCACTTCCTCAACCAACATGTCCAAGGACGACATTGAAAAGGCTGTTCATGAGGCGGAGCAGTTCGCTCAGGAGGATAAGCAGCGCCGTGAGGAGGTTGACACAAGGAACAACGCAGACCAGATGGTTTACCAGTGCGAGAAACTCCTTTCAGAGGAGGGCGACAAGTTCGAGCAGGCTGACAAGGACGCACTCAATGCCGAGATTGAAGGCTTGAAGGAAGCTCTCAAGGGTCAGGATATCAACCTTATCAAGAACAAGCAGGAGGCTCTCCAGAAGAAGTTCTATGAGGTGTCCGAGAAGATCTACAAGGCTGCTCAGGGCGCACAGGGTGCTGCAGGTCAGCAGGCAGATCCGAACATGGGTGGCAACCCGGGTGCAGGCGCACAGGGTGCGGACGGCTTCTATGACGCCGACTACACAGACGTAACGGACGATGACAATAAATAATCACCCGTCCGCAGTATAAAAATATCAGGGCTATCAGATATTGATTTCATCTTTCGAGTATTCTTCTTGAATCAGCTATATTAACGCAGGCAAAAATGTCTCAGCCTCCCCTTATTGTAAGGGGAGGGGGACCGCTTGCGGTGGAAGGGATAAATTTAGCTTGTTTTAGAGGGCAAATATAATCAATATCATGCGATAGCCTCTGTTTTCAAGTCAGGGGCTTTAATTTATGGCTGATAAAAGAGATTACTATGAGGTGCTTGGCGTTGACAAAAACGCAAGCACCGACGAAATAAAAAAAGCTTACCGTAAAAAGGCCAAGCAGTACCATCCCGACCTGAACCCCGGCGACAAGGAAGCCGAGGCGAAGTTCAAGGAGGCAAACGAAGCCTATGAGGTGCTCAGCGATGAGCAGAAAAAGGCTCGTTATGACCAGTACGGTCATGCCGGAGTTGACCCGAACTTCGGCGCAGGCGGTGGCGGCTTCAACGGCGGCTTCGGCGACGATTTTGACTTGGGTGACATCTTCTCCAGCTTCTTCGGCGGCGGCTCCGGCGGCTTCGGCGGCGGCAGAAGAACCAATCCTAACGGTCCGAGACGAGGCGAGGATCTGCAGTCGAGCGTTACTATCTCGTTTGAGGAGGCCGCAAAGGGCTGTAAGCGCAAGGTGAACATAAACCGTATTGAGGTTTGTCCCGATTGTAACGGCAGCGGAGCGGCGGCGGGCACATCGCCGAAAACCTGCCCCGAATGTCACGGTACGGGTCAGGTCACGGCTCAGCAAAGAACGCCTTTTGGCGTTATTCAGACCCAGCGTGCTTGCTCAAAGTGCGGCGGCAAGGGCAGAATAATCGAAACTCCGTGTTCAAAGTGCCGTGGCAGAGGACGCATCACAAAGCAGAGTACGCTTGAGGTGAATATTCCGGCAGGCATTGACGACCGTCAGATTCTCAATGTCCGCGGTGAGGGCAACAAGGGCGTCAACGGCGGCCCGGCAGGCGATCTTCATGTTGTTGTAAATGTAAGACCGCACCCGTTCTTTGAGCGTGACGGCTTTGATGTTTGGTGCGAGGTTCATGTCAACCTTGTTCAGGCGACCTTGGGCGATACGCTTATGGTTCCGACGCTGGACGGCAAGGTTAAATATGATATCCCCGAGGGCACACAACCCGGTTCTGTATTCAGACTCAAGGGCAAGGGTATTCAGAATATCCGCAGCAAGGCGAGGGGAGATCAGCTCGTCAGAATTATTGTCGATATTCCGACTAAGCTCAATTCCGAACAGCGTGAGGCTTTGCTTAAATTCAATTCGCTGATGGGCGGCTCAACGCCGACAGGCGAGGAGAAGAAAGGCTTCTTCGGCAAAAAACGCAAATAAATAAACAATGTACGCAGTCAAGCGAAAACTTGATTGCGTATTTTTGTTTTAATGTTGCATTTTCGGTTAGCTAATATAAACCCGAATAATAATTTGACAAACCGTAGTTTTGCACAAAAAGGCGGTTTGGCTTTTGGGCACTGTGCAGAAAAACAAGAGAGGCATTGAAAAGAAATCGTTATTTGTTTATACTTGCATAAAGGGGGTTGATGTATGAACAAAAGAGAATCATATTCAAAAGCTATCTTGCGAGCTTCAATAAAGAAGCGAATAATGTCGCTTGTTTCAATACTCTTTTTATCGCTGATAATAACCGTTCTTTCGGCAGTTAATCCGATTATTTATCAAAGAGCCGCCGATGAATTCATTCCCGATAAGAATTTACAGGCTTTGATTATTTGTATTTGCGTTACTGTTGCTGTTCCGATAATTGCGGCGTTGATAACACTTTTGAAAAACAAGCTGAATTACTGGTTTGGGAAAAAGTGCATTTATGATGTTACGGATGAGGTGTTCAGAAAAATACTTCGATGCAATTATGCCCGTTACAGTCAATATGATTCGGTCACCTTGTCGAATATTTTAACACGAAGCGCAGAAGCTATTCCGTCATTGTATTTGAATTCGATAATAAATACATTTTCGAGTATTGCACAGTTTACCGTAGTCTTTATCATGCTGCTACGTTACAATATCTTTTTGACGTTTATAGTTTTGATCTTTCTGCCGATATCGTATCTTATAATTAAATCGCAGAAGAAAAGAATGCGTGAAGCGTCACATGCCGGGCTTGTAGAGCAACGCAATTTTCAAAAAACAATTGTTCAGATTTTTAACGGTATGAAAACGATTCGCTCATACAACGCCTACGACAATGCCGAAAAAGCCTTTGAAACAGGACTTGAACGATTCAACAATTCGGAATGGAATTTCAGAAAAAGCGAATGCCTTGCCGGAGACGTTCTTCCTGCGGCTGCATCTCAAATTGTTATAGGTGTGGCATTTGCCGTCGGAGCAATTTTTGTTGTGAAAGACAAAATGTCGGTAGGTGCACTAATTGCAATTATCGCCTATCTTCCGTCGCTTGTTTCTTCGCTGAACGGAATTATGAAAGCAAAGCTGAGCATTGGATCAATAGAAAACACGCTCAAGGATTTTGATGATATTTTAAGTCTTGATAATGAACCGCTGACTAATATTTTGCCTGACAAAAATGCAGAAAATATATTTACTTTTGAGAATGTTGATTTCTCTTACGGCAGAGAAAATTTTAATCTACATATAGATGAATTAAAAGTCGAAAAGGGTGAATTTGTTGCAGTAGTCGGTGCATCCGGCGGAGGTAAGTCGGCACTGACGGATATTTTAAACAAATTTTTCACGATTATGTCGGGAAGTGTGAGAACCTTTAATCAGGATATAAATGAAATCGATACCGATTCACTTCGCAAAATGTACTCGGTGGTGTCTCAGGATGTTTTCCTTTTCAATGATACTATAGAGAAAAATATTTCTTTCCCGGAAACACCTGATCCCGAACGGATATCCGATGTAATAAAAAAGGCGCAGCTGACGGATTTTATTAGATCTCTTCCTGAGCATGAAAAGACGATTATCAGCGATTTTGGCGCAAATATATCAGGCGGTGAGGCGCAGAGAATCTC
>CAVFTC010000045.1:0-8443 GCA_963625295.1 Bacteroides faecis | reverse complement strand
GTTATTATTCTCTTGACAAATAATGCTAAGGGGACTAAAATGAAGCTGACGGATGACCGTTAATCTTTTAAAGGAGATGAATGTTTATGATGGCTATTATCGCATTGATTTCCGATCTCATCAATGCGCCTATCCAGGCGATCGGAGCAATTTTCCCAGATGCGGCACACGCTATTCAGCAGGCACTCAGCCAGCTTTTTGATTTCGTTACATCAATTCTCGGCTGATATTATTTATAGGCGGGCAGCAGATAATTTATATTTAATATTTGCTGTCGGCTCTTGAGAGAGGAGGAAAGAAAATGGTAACAATGTTTTTGCAAATTATTCAGCTTCTTATGTTGCCCTATTGGATTTATTTGTGTATTGAAGGTTTGTTGCAAACAATATTTGGATTTTAATGTAGGGAAAGGAGAACAATAATTATGCAATGGCTTTTTTATTGGACAACATATGTTCTTTATTTTTTTGTACTTATTTTTGATAAGATAGCAAACCTTTTTGGAATGTAAAAATAACTGAGAAAAATAGAAATTTTGCCTTTTGTTACACTTTTTTCTTTTAAGGTGTTGACAAAAGGTAATTTTTATATATAATAATAACAGTAATGATTACTATTATCTATATTTAATTTGAAATTATCGGTCAATACTAATTATGACTATGCAAAAAAGCGAAGGGAGTTTCTGCTATGAATATTACAAAGGATATTAAATACATCGGAGTCAATGACCATGACATCGACCTTTTTGAGGGTCAGTATGTTGTGGAAAATGGAATGGCATACAATTCGTATGTTATTCTCGATGATAAAATTGCCGTTATGGACACGGTTGACGCACGCTTTCGCCATGAGTGGCTCGACAATCTTGCCGATGCGCTTGACGGCAGAAAGCCGGATTATCTCATCGTTCAGCACATGGAACCTGATCATTCGGCAAATGTTATGAGCTTCATTGCGGCTTATCCCGAGGTTAAGGTTGTTGCTTCGGCAAAGGCTTTTGCAATGATGGGTCAGTTCTTCGGCAATGACCTCAGCGAGAGACAGATTGTTATTTCCGAGGGCTCAACGCTTGAGCTTGGCAGGCACACGCTCAACTTCGTGGCCGCTCCCATGGTTCACTGGCCGGAGGTTATGGTTACTTACGATTCGTATGACAAGGTGCTTTTCTCTGCCGACGGCTTCGGCAAATTCGGCGCACTTGACATTGACGAGGATTGGGCTTGCGAGGCGAGACGCTACTATTTCGGCATCGTCGGAAAGTACGGCGTTCAGGTGCAGAAGCTTTTGCAGAAAGCGTCGGCACTTGAGATTGAAAAAATCTGTCCGCTTCACGGTCCGATTTTGACGGAAAATCTCGGCTACTATCTTGGACTTTACAACACTTGGTCATCATATGCGGTTGAGAGCGAGGGCATTGTGATTGCGTATACCTCCGTTTACGGCAACACGAAAAAGGCGGTTGAAATCCTTGCCGATAAGCTCAGGGCGAACGGCTGCCCGAAGGTTGTTGTTAATGACCTTGCACGCTGCGACATGGCGGAGGCCGTCGAGGACGCTTTCCGTTACGGTAAGCTTGTGCTTGCAACAACAACTTATAACGCTGATATTTTTCCTTTCATGCGCACATTTATTGAGTCGCTGACTGAGAGGGAATACAGGAACAGAACCGTTGCTTTCATCGAGAACGGCACATGGGCGCCGCTTGCGGCTAAAATTATGAAGGGTATGTTTGAAAAGTCAAAGAACATCAACTTCGTTGAGCCGGTTGTTCATATCCGATCGGCATTGAACGAAGCTTCATCTGCGGAGCTTGATGAGCTGTCAAAGGAGCTTTGCCGAGACTATATTGCACAGGACGGCGAAACGGCTAACAAAAATGACCTTACGGCACTTTTCAATATCGGCTACGGACTCTATGTTGTGACCTCAAATGACGGCAAAAAGGACAACGGACTTATTGTCAACTCTGTTTCGCAGGTCACGAATTCTCCGAACAGAATCGCCGTTACGATCAATAAGGATAACTACTCCCATCATGTCATCAAGCAGACGGGCAAGATGAATATAAACTGCCTTTCCGTTGACGCTCCGTTCTCCGTTTTTGAAGCTTTCGGCTTCAGAAGCGGCAGAAATGTTGATAAATTTGAAAGCTGCAAGCCGTTGCGTTCGGATAACGGATTGGTTTTCCTACCGAGATACATCAACTCGTTCATGTCATTAAAAGTCGAACAATATGTTGACCTCGGCACTCACGGAATGTTCATCTGTTCGATTACTGAGGCGAGAGTGATTTCCGACGCTGAGACGATGACCTACACCTATTACCAGAAGAATGTTAAGCCGAAGCCGCAAACGGACGGCAAAAAAGGCTTCGTTTGTAAGGTCTGCGGATATATCTATGAGGGCGACGAGCTTCCCGAGGACTTCATCTGTCCGCTATGCAAGCACGGCGCATCGGATTTTGAACCGATAAAATAAACTCAAGCATACAGAAGAAAGCCGCACATGATTGAGATGTGCGGCTGCCTTGGCTTCATTTTATTTTTGCGCCCATATCAAAGGCTTCTTTGAGTGCGGAATGACCCTTGATTGATCCTGCCTCATTCACTCCGCCGGCAAAAATTTTTCCGGCAAGACTGCATTTTTCGTAGCATGACATCCAACCCTCAAGGCCATGAATTGCACGCTCGTCAACGCCCTCCTCGTCATCTGCGGCGGTTGAAAGAAAATATATATTCCTGAATTTGTAGTCGCTCGGGAAAAGCGAATTGGCACGGTCGAGCATGGTTTTCATTTGACCGCTCATTTCGTAGTAGTAAATCGGCGTGGCAAATACGATTACCTCGGCGTTTTTCATCTTCTCGGTAATTTCAAGTGCGTCGTCATTTATCGCACAGTGGCCGAGCTTCTGGCAGGCGTTGCAGCCCTTGCAAAATGCAATGCTTTTGCCGGCGAGGGAAACGGTTTCAACCTCGTTGCCTGCGCTGAGAGCACCGTCGGCAAAAGCCTTGGCAAGCGCTTCGGAATTGCTGTTTTTGCGCAGACTTGTGCTTATAATAAGAACTCTTTTGGACATAGCTAAATCCTTCCTTTCAACATTGACATATAAATTTCTTTGCTGTATAATTATTATAATACCTAAAGCTAACTTTAGGTCAAGTATTTTTTTAAAGGTGATTTTATGTATACTATCGGTCAGGTTTCTCAAAATCTCGGTTTGCCGATTTCAACCCTTCGCTATTACGACAAGGAGGGTCTTTTGCCGAATATCGAGCGAACCTCCGGCATTCGCAGGTTCGGCGACCGTGACATTGAAACGCTTAAAATTATCGAATGTCTGAAAAAATCCGGCCTTGATATAAAGAGCATACGCCGATTTATTCAATGGTGCGCAGAGGGCAGCGATACTTACCGGCAGCGGCATGAGCTTTTTGTTAAGCAGAAGGAGAATGTTGAAAATGAGATAGAACGCCTTGAAAAGACTCGTGCCATGCTTCAATTCAAATGCTGGTATTATGAACAGGCAATGAAGGACGGCAACGAGGAGCGGCTTAAGAAAATGCTTCCCGATAAGCTGCCGCCGGAAATACAGAAGATATATGATTTTGCGCATGAATGAGTGGCAGGTGAATTTGATGAATAAAAAACCTTACAGACTCGGAATTTTGGTCGGTCGATTTCAGACCCTGCATTCCGGACATACAGATATGATAGGCAGGGCGGCACAGCTTTGCGAAAAGGTCGGAATTTTTGTCGGCTCGTCAAACGAGTCGGGCACAAGCAAAAATCCTTTTTCCTATGAAACGAGAGAGGAAATGCTGAAAACCGTTTTCGGCGACGAAATATATGTTTATCCGCTGCCGGATATCGGGGTCGGAAATAACTCGGCATGGGGCGATTATGTTCTGAAAAATGTTGCCGACCGATTCGGCGAAACGCCCGATCTGCTCATCTCTGGCAAGGAGGCAAGGCGTATCAGCTGGTTTGACAGCGTTGAAGGCGCTTCAATTGCCGAGCTTTATATCCCGAAAACGATTGATATTTCCGCAACCGAGATGAGGGATTTCTTGCTTGAAAACGACATTGACGGCTGGAAAAAATATACAGACCCAAGGCTTTGGCACAAGTACGAAAAGCTGAGGCAGGAGGTACTGAAATCAAAGAACAACAATGAAACACAAAGCATATAAGGCAATCCGCACACCCCAATTGTGCGGATTGCCTTATATCATTTTGCTGCAAACGAGAGCAGAAGCTCTGCCGAAAAAGCTATAATCTTGGAAAGTAAAGCAAAAATTTGTGTAATGACGGTGGGCTTGAGCAGTTCTTCGGTGACGGGGGAGAGTGTGTTCGATTTGCTGTCGTATTTCATGAACTGCGGATAGCTTTCGTTGTCGTAAACCGTGAGCTGTTTTTCACTCTTGGCAAGCCAAATGATAAAGTCGGTTGACTCTCCGACATTGTAATCAACATGAGCCATGTCACGAATGAACCATGTCTGCTCGGGGAACATACAGGTCGAAGCGTCAAGCTGCCGGTCTGCACTGAGGTGGTTGTGTCCGTCCGCTTTTGCCTGAGCGTAGTCCTCCGGGAGCGTTTCTCCGAGCCTTGAGCTTATTGCTCCGCCCGAGGCATAGTTAACATCGATCAGAAAATCGTTGTTGCTCGTTGTTGAGACTTCGGAAACGGGCAAGCCCTGCATATTATACTGCGCCGCAATATAAACCGTCGTATCCTTTTGAGCGGAGCTGAGTATTTCGTAAGCTCGGCTCTGAACATTGTAATGGTATTCGTCGATGGCATTTATAAGCTCGGAATCCGCATCGGCAAGCATGAAGTCCTTTGCTTTTTCATAGTTTTCGGCATCGACCAAAGCCCAAAGTCCGGGCATATAGCCGAAAACGGGAATGATGAATTCCTTATACATTCGCTCGTTGAGATTTGAAAGAATACCGTTGATATAGCCGTCGATCGAAGCGTTGATTTTATACGCCTCAAGAGCGTTGTTGATAAGCATTATCAGCTCATCGAGGAAGTCGTTTCTCGTCAGCTGTGCCGCTCTGCGAATGAGTCCGTATGCGTCAATGCTCAGGTTACCCGAGAACATCGAGCCCATGCATGATGTGCCTTGAAAAGCGGTTGAGCAAAGAGATACGCTGTCAATGTCGGCACTGCCGTATTTATAGAGGTAGGAGCAGGTGACCGTTCCGCCCATGCTGAAAGCGGCGAGGGCAACACGGTCGCACTCGGTCTCCGCCTTAACATTTTTGATGAAGCTGTTCAGCTCGTCGGCATGCTTCAGCGGATCGAGCCGCCAGTCGTAGTTGAAGAAATATGTATTCTCTGCGCCGAAGGCTTCGATTCCGGCTTTGACAACGCCTCCCTCATCCTTGACCTCGTTCATGAAGCTGTCGGGATAATTGCCGGCGTTCAGAGGGAACAGATCCGTTGAGATATTGTATTTCGAGCTGCCGTCGGTGTTGCAGGCGAGGTCGTCAAAGGCTTCCTCTGTCGCCGGAAAAAGTGCGTCGCCGAGCTTGTCGTAATCGCCGTTCCCGAAGAACTCAATGAGTGGAAGAATTACTTTTGAAGCAAGCTTCACGATTGCTTTTGTCTGAGTCGGGAATATTTTTTCGCCGTCTTTGTAAAGAGGGAAGGTGTTCATACCGCTGACAACGATAAACGCCGTTTTAGGCTCTTTTGCAAAAGCGGGAATCAGCGAGCAAAAAACGATAGAGAGGCAGAGAACGATTCCGACAAGGATTTTAACAGATCTTTTCATAATGAATGCGACAGCTCCTAAAAATTATTTTTGATATGTGTTGAGGAACGCCTTTGTTCTCTCGTTCTTCGGATTGACAAGAACCTCGTCGGGTGTGCCTATTTCAGCAATAACACCGTTATCCATAAAGATGACCTCGTCCGAAACATCCTTTGCAAAGTTCATTTCGTGGGTGACGATAACCATTGTCATTTTATCCTCGGCAAGCTGACGAATGGTCTTGAGAATTTCGCCGGTAAGCTCCGGATCAAGCGCCGAGGTCGGCTCGTCAAAAAAGAGTATTTTCGGATTCATCGCAAGCGCACGGGCGATTGAAACACGCTGCTGCTGACCGCCCGAAAGCTGACAGGGATAAAAATCCAGCTTGTCGGAAAGGCCGACCTTGTCGAGAAAATATTTTGCGGTTTTGTCAATTTCCTTGAGCAATTCTTTTTTTCTCTGCTTGTAGTCGGGGCTTCTCTTTGCCGCAAGCTTCATTGCGAGAGTGACATTGCCCAGAGCGGTATACTGCGGAAAAAGGTTGAACTGCTGAAAAACAAGACCGATGTTCTGCTTGTTTTTTGCAAGCTCCTTGAGCTGCTTTTTGTCCTTTATGTCGCTGTCAAAAACGACCTGATCGTTGACCGTAATCTTGCCGGAGGTGGCTGTTTCAAGACCGTTGATGCAGCGCAGAAGCGTGGTCTTGCCGCTTCCGGAAGAACCGATGACGGAGAGAACCTTGCCCTCATCCAATTCAAATGTAATGCCCTTGAGAACCTCGGTTGTACCGAAATTTTTTGTTAAGTCTTTAACTTCAAGTATTGCCATTTCTCAGCCCTCCTTAAATTTTGAAATAATCAAGCTTCTTCTCAAGCTTGCCGAAAAGAAGGGTGAGAATGCCGCAGAATACGAGGTAATAAACGCCGGTGAAGAACAGCGGCCAAATCTGACCGGAAATTCCGTGAGAGCCTTTGAGGAAGGCCTGACCCGCCCATATGATCTCCTGCAAGGCAATGATTCTTGCAAGAGAGGTGTCCTTTACGAGAGTGATTATCTCATTAGACATCGGCGGAACTATGCGCTTGATCATTTGGAGGAGAGTGACCTTGAAGAAAATTTCCGATTTTGTCATGCCGAGAACCATTCCGGCTTCCTGCTGTCCGACGGGAACGCCCTCAATACCGCCGCGGTAAATCTCGGAAAAATAACATGCATAGTTGAGAATGAAAGCGACTGCGGCAGCCGTAAATCTGCCGTCCTCGCCGCCGCCCCAGATCGGAGTGCCGAACACAAGACCGGGCATATAATAGATGATGAGCATTTGGATCATAAGAGGTGAGCCTCTGAAAACCCAAACGATTATCTTAACAAGCCCGCTCAGCGGCTTGAATTTTGACATTGAGCCGAACGAGATTATCAGACCGAGTGGCAATGCGCCGACAAGCGTTACCAGAAAAAGCTTGAGAGTCTGAAGAAATCCCATGTTGAGCGACTCGAATACTATCGGAAATTGTTCAATAAACTGTGACATAAAAACATCCTTTTTGCACCAAAACAGAGAACATTATTCATGTCCTCTGTCTGTGGAATAATTTGTGGCTTATTATTTATTTAATGAGAGAAGCCTGAACGCCGTACTGCTCTGCGATCTTCTCCATCGAACCGTCTGCAAGAGAGGTCTTGAAGAACTCGTTGAGCTTCTCGGTGAGGTCGCTGCCCTGACGGAAGCCTACGCCGTACTCCTCGGAGTTGAGGTCGATTGTGTATGTAAGCTTGGCGTTTGATGTGCCTTCGCCTACCATTGCGGCAGCCATGAGCTTGTCGATGATTGCTGCGTCGCATGTGCCTGAGGAAACCTCTGTAAGAGCAGTAGCCTGATCCTTGACCTCAGTGTACTTGAAGCCGTTTTCTTCAGCCATATCCTTACCTGCCGAGCCTGCTTCAACTGCAAAGTTGAGGGACTTGCAAGCCTCAACGCTGTTGTACTTGGAAGCTACATCCTTGTTAACAACAACAACCTGAGCGTTGTTGCAATAAGCGTTTGTGCAGGACATTGAGGATGTAACCTCATCTGTGAGCGTCATGCCGTTCCATACACAGTCGATTGACTTATTGTTGATTTCCATTACTTTGTTGTCCCAGTCGATTTCGATGAATTCAACTTCAACGCCGAGGCTCTTTGCAAAAGCCTTTGCCATGTCTGCGTCAAATCCGATCCATTCGTTGTCGGCGTTTTTGTAGTCCATCGGCTCAAAGTCCGTGATACCTACAACAAGTGTGCCTTTGTTCTGAACATAAGCAAGGTCGCTGCTTGATGCCGTTGTTGCGTTATCGGTGTCTGTGTCAGTGTTTGTCTTGTCGCCGCAGCCTGCGAAGATGAATGTCATGGCAGCGATAAGAACTGCGAGTGTGATTGCGATGATTTTTTTCATAATGTTTACCTCCAAAACTTTATTGTGGTAGCATAGTAACACATTAGCACGCTAAAGTCAAGAGGTTTTTTTGAATTTTTTTAAAAAATTTTCAAAACCGTCGATTTGTTGAAAAATGACAGTTTTTGACGGGCTTTTTCGTCATATTGCTGCATATCAATAAATCGACGGCTGAACATTATTTTATATTATAGGCAATACCGCACAATTGGGGTGTGCGAATTGCGCAGTAAGATTTTTCGTCAGG
>CAVFTC010000044.1:8619-15554 GCA_963625295.1 Bacteroides faecis | reverse complement strand
AATACTCTATGTATTAACGAGTATTTTTGGCGTTTTCGACGGCAAAATAGCCGCTGAGAATTGTGCTATGGTTTAATCAGCGGTTACCGAACAAGGCGTGCGCCTTAATTGTGCGGTGTTGCCTTAACAAATCTGCGGCAAAAAAAGACTGTACCATAGCTAAGAACAAGCCATGATACAGCCTCAATTATTGCTTATTGATTATTTGTGATCTCTTCTTCCGCCTCTCGGGCCGCCTCTGCGGCGATCACCCGACGGGCGTCTCGGTGCATCGGAAATTTCATTTTCCGGAACAAGACCTTCGACCTCGATAAGCGCCTCACGGCGTGAAAGATTCACTCTGCCCTGGTCGTCGATCTCACGAACCTTAACGATAACCTCGTCGCCGACATTGACGACATCCGTTACCTTGTCAACTCTCTTGACATCGAGATGGCTGATGTGAACAAGACCCTCCTTGCCCGGAGCAATCTCAACAAATGCGCCGAAGTCCATGATTCTTGTTACAACGCCCTTATAGATAGCGCCGACCTCGGGGTCGTTTGCGATAGTCTCGATCATGAAGATAGCACGCTTTGCATTCTCAATATCCTGAGAGCAAACAAATACGCTACCGTCCTCCTCAACATCGACCTTACAGTCGCACTCTGCGCAGATCTTCTGAATAACCTTGCCCTGCTTACCGATAACCTCGGCAATCTTGTCAACCGGAACCTTGGTTGAGAGCATCTTGGGAGCGTACTTTGAAAGCTCCTGTCTCGGCTCTGAGATGACCGGAAGCATGATCTCGTCAAGGATATACATGCGAGCCTTATAGGTCTTTTCAAGGGCTTCCTTGATGATTTCCGGAGTAAGTCCGTGAACCTTAAGATCCATCTGAATAGCCGTGATACCCTTCTTTGTACCTGCTACCTTGAAGTCCATGTCGCCGAAGAAGTCCTCAAGACCCTGAATATCAACCATTGTCATGAAGCGGTCGCCCTCAGTGATAAGTCCGCAGGAAATACCGGCAACGGGAGCCTTGATCGGAACACCGGCAGCCATAAGTGAAAGCGTTGAGCCGCAGATCGAGCCCTGCGAGGTTGAGCCGTTTGAGGAAAGAACCTCTGAAACAACACGAATGCAGTACGGGAACTCCTCAACCGACGGAATAACCGGAAGAAGCGCTCTTTCGGCAAGTGCACCGTGACCGATCTCACGGCGTCCCGGTCCTCTGCTCGGACGAGTCTCGCCGACAGAATATGACGGGAAGTTGTAGTGATGGATATATCTCTTTTCAGTCTCGCTGTCGATACCGTCAAGCATCTGGACATCGCTCATGGGGCCGAGCGTTGTGATTGAAAGGCACTGAGTCTGACCTCTTGTGAACATACCCGAACCGTGAACACGGCTGAGAAGGTCAACCTCTGCGTTAAGCGGACGGATCTCGTCGATTCCACGGCCGTCAACACGCTTGCCCTCGTCAAGAAGCCAACGGCGAACGATGAACTTCTGGAGCTTATACATGCAATCGTCGATCTTAGCGATATCGTCGGGATAAACCTCATCAAACTTCTCATGAACAGCGGCATAGATCGGACGGAGAGCCTCGTCACGAATTCTCTTGTCGTCCGTATCAAGCGCAACCTTAACATCGTCAATGGCGAATTCCTTGATAGCCTCGAACATCTCGGGAGCGGGATCATTTGACGGGAAGTCGATTTTCTTCTTGCCAATCTCGTCACGAATGCCCTCGATAAATTTAACAATCTCCTGATTTACCTTGTGAGCGTACATGATTCCGTCGAACATATCCTCGTTTGATACTTCGTTTGCGCCCGCCTCGATCATAGCAACAAGATCCTTGGTGGAAGCAACTGTAACAGCCATCTGAGAAACCTTTCTCTGCTCCTCGGTCGGGTTGATTACATACTCGCCGTCAATAAGGCCTACGGAAACGCCTGAAATCGGGCCGTCCCACGGAATAGCGGAAATTGAAATAGCAACCGAAACACCGATCATAGCGGTGATCTCGGGCGAACAATCGGGGTCAACGGACATAACCGTTGCAACAACACCTACATCGTTACGCATATCCTTCGGGAAAAGCGGACGAATCGGACGGTCGATAACACGGGAAGCGAGAGTCGCCTTCTCCGACGCCTTGCCCTCACGGCGCTGGAAAGAGCCGGGAATACGGCCTACGGAATAGAGCTTCTCCTCAAAATCAACCGAAAGAGGGAAGAAATCGACGCCCTCTCTGGGCTTGTCGGACATTGTTGCAGTACAAAGAACCTCAGTCTCACCGTAACGGATAAGACATGAGCCGCCAGCGAGCTGAGCCATTTTACCTGTCTCAACTACGAGCGGGCGTCCTGCAAGAGTAGTTTCAAACTTTTTGAAATCCTTGAAAAACATTTTTTTTACCTCTCTGTAAAATTTTATTTCTACGCCGGGCAAGGATTTAGCAATAAATCCGCAGCTTGAATTTCAAGCGGCCGATTCACTGCTAAAGCCGATAAGCTGCCCGACAAATAGATACATTTTAAAATCGACGCAGAGGCAGACAGTAAAAGAAATGCTGTCTGCCTCATAATGCCGAAATTATTTACGAATGCCAAGTCTTGCGATAATAGCACGATATCTTTCGATATCAACCTTCTGCAAATATGCAAGAAGATTACGCCTGTGACCAACCATCTTAAGAAGACCTCTTCTTGAGTGATGATCCTTCTTGTGGGTCTTGAGATGCTCTGTAAGGTCGTTGATTCTCTTTGTAAGAACAGCGATCTGAACCTCCGGTGAACCGGTGTCACCCTCGTGAAGAGCGTACTCAGCCATGATAGCCTGCTTCTCTGCCTGTGTCATAATTTTCACCTCATTAAATTATTATTTTGCGCCGACCTCCCAGGTTACGGCAGGTGAACACCGCATGGCGGTAAAACCCGTAATCCGAGAAAGCGGAAACACAACATGAGTATTATATCACCAAAAATTCGGTTTGTAAAGTGTTTTTGGAAATTTTCCTATATAAGCTCCCCTGTCGCCTTTTTCTTGAGTATTTCAACCAGCTCATATGTCGTTCTGCAATCGTCCAATGCACGGTGGGACGCACCGTTTATATCAAAACGCTCTTTCAGAAAAGAAAGCTTGTGACTTTTTAATTCGGGAAGAATTTCCTTTGAAAAAAGCAGGGAATCCAAGGTTTTGTTGCACGGCTTCTCGCCGAAATACAATAACGAGTTCCACGAGATGAACCTCATGTCAAAGCCGATGTTGTGGCCGACAATCGGCATACTTCCGACAAAGTCAAAAAGGCGGCAAAGCACCGAGGAAATATCCTCGGCATCCTTGAGCATTTGATTGTCGATTCCCGTAAGCCCGTAAATAAAGGGGCTGATTATCTTGTCGGTATGAACCAAACTGGAGAATTCATCCGTTATTGTATCATTATTGACCTTTACGGCGGAAATTTCTATTATATCCTCGGTCTTGCAATTCAAGCCCGTGGTTTCGATATCGACAACGACGAAATCGCATGTATTTAAAAAATCCTGTGTTACCTTCATCTTAACATCCCTTGATACTGTAATTACTTTACGGATATAATAATATCATATAAATATTTTCATTGCAACTCTTTACTTATAATTTTACTTGTGTTAGAATACCTCTGCCGGAGGTGACGAAAATGTTTTTTAAAAAGAAAGATAAAACACCGAAAAGCTGTAAAATAGACGAGCTTAAATTTTTGTCAGATGAAGCTAAGGAGGCTTTCAAAATTCTTGAAATTGAGGAAACCTCGCAGCTTATCGGCAAAGAGGGCGACAGCTTCTATCTCGACTACTGCGTTGAAAGCGGTGATGTTGCCGACAAGGTTATTCTTTACGAAATGAGAACCGCCGTCTATTTCGCCAACACGCCCAAGCCGGACGAAAAAAAGCTGCGCTGGTGGTACTGGAAGGACAGCAATACAGAAAAAGAGGACATACTCGAAAATGACGAATAACAGCAAATACACTTCAACAAAAATCGCCTGCTACACCGGATATTTTGTGCAGGCAATCATCAACAACCTTGCCTCGCTATTTTATGTTATTTTTCAGGACGAATTCGGACTGAACTATTCACAAATAAGCTGGCTGATACTCATCAACTTTGTTTCACAGATTTTTATCGACTTTGCGTCGGTAAAAATAATCGCAAAGGTCGGATATCGAATCTCAATTATTTTTGCCCATGTTTTTGCGGCTGCGGGTCTTATTCTGCTCGGAATACTTCCGAGGGCGTTCGGCAATCATTATGCCGGTCTGGTGATCCCGATAATCATTTACGCTATCGGCTCGGGACTCATCGAGGTTCTCATAAGCCCCATCATTGAGGGTCTGCCGCTCAACAACAAATCCGGCGAAATGGCGCTGCTTCATTCATTCTATTGCTGGGGTCAGGCCTCGGTCGTGCTGATTACGACATTCGCAGTCAAATTTATCGGCACGGAAAACTGGATCTATATGCCTATGCTTTGGGCGATCATTCCGATAATCAACCTGTTTGCCTTTATTAAGGTTCCGATCGTTCCGCCTGTTCCGGAAGGCGAAAACGAAATGAAAATAACGGAGCTTTTCAGAGAGCCGACCTTTATTATTTGTGCGCTGCTCATGCTCTGCGCCGGCGCAAGCGAAATTGCTATGGCTCAATGGGCGTCAACATTTGCAGAAAAGAGTCTCGGCGTCAGCAAGTTCACGGGCGATCTGCTCGGCCCGTGCCTGTTTGCGGTGCTTATGGGCTCAGGCAGAGTGCTTTACGGCTCGCTCGGCGATCGACTTAATCTTCGCCGTGTGCTGAGCTTTTGCGCAGGGCTTTGCGTTGTCAGCTATCTCATGACCTCGCTCGTTCCCGTTCCGCTTGTTTCGCTCATCGGCTGCGGACTTTGCGGACTTTCGGCTTCTACGATGTGGCCGGGAATTTTCAGCCTGGCGGCAAAGGTTTTCCCCAAGGGCGGCACGGCAATGTTTGCAATGCTTGCAATGTTCGGCGATTTTGGCTGCGCATTCGGCCCGTGGATAACGGGAATTCTTTCCGATGCGGCTCAGTCAAGCCCGTCAATTTCAATGGATCCTTTGAAATTCGGACTTATTTTCTGCATCGCTTTTCCGATTCTGATGATAATTCTTTTGAACTTCACAAGGTCAATGAAAAAAGTAAAGGCAACACCGCACAATTGAGATGTTCGGTATTGCCTTAAAGGACACGGCACGGCGGAAATTCACCGTGCCGTGTGGTTTTTTATTTGATCTCGCTGAAGTCCGTAATCAGACCGACCGAATATCTGAGAATATTCAATGCGTCGTTTGAATTGATCATCTTATCCTTATTAACATCCGCACGCATAGCCTCATCGCCCTGAAGCTGAATCAGGTTGACGGAATGCCGCAAAACCTGCAATGCATCGACTGAATTTATTACACCGTCAGCATTAACATCGCCGAGCTGAGGTATAACATCCTGAACAACAGCAAACTTTCCAAGCTTATCCGTTGTAAACACCGCATAATCGTCACCTATCAATGTTTCGATTTTCTTAACGCTGCCGCTATTCGTATCAACGCTGCATACATATACTTCGCTGCTATAATCAAAGCTGTCCGGAATCGGAATCCTTACAGTAATTGAGCCGTTAGGCTGAACCGTTACACCGTTACTCTTGGCGGAAATGTCAAACAGCTTCGACCTTACATTACCGAACTTTTTGCCGATAAGATTGAGTATGTTGTTATCATAAACCTCGTTTACTTCAAGCTGCACATCTGAATCGAACTGATTTTTGAACTCAATTTCAACTCCCGTTTTTGCATCGGTAATTATTTTATTTCTCTCAGAATAAGCCCCGAGGAAGTTCTCATAATAATCCGCATTATCGGATTTTTTCCAAGTCCAAACCGAACCGTCCGTTCTTGTAATGATTACACTTGAATAGTCGCACTCTGTGAAATCAGCAACATTTGTCATGATTTTTACAGGCTTTTCGCCCATTCTTATTCCCCAGCAAATTGAGTACCAGTAATCGTATATTGAAGTATACAGGTTATTATCCTTATCAAGATAGAATCTGTCGCTGATTTTTTTAACATTCGTCAGCAACGGCTTGCCGAGCTTATATTCGCCATTGTCAATAGTTAAGTTTTGAACCGAGTACAGATTTCCGTCTTTGTCAAGGAAGCCGTATCCCTCTGCGTTAAGCTGAACGATGTTGTCTGCTACTCTGTTACTTACGCCATCCGAGCTAAGCTCCCAAAGAACCTGATCTTCATCAAGATAGAAATAACTTGATATATATGCCATTATATCCGTTGCAAATCTATCGGAGGAAATCAATTCCTGTTCAACTTCAATGCCGAAGTAATAACTGGTATTGGTATAGGCATAATACATTGAACCGTCGTCTGTATTGTAAAGGCATTTGCCGTATTCATCGGTTTTCACTATTGACTTTACATCGTAAGAAACTAAAACATTTTCATAATCATCAAAATTATCTTCAAATGAATAAGTATAGCAACGATAAAGCTCATCATCGTTTGTCAGAAAAAACATACCGTTGATATCCTTAACATTTGTTGCGATCAGCTCATAATCGGTAAGCTCCCAGCAATCACCGTTTTTGTCAAGAGCAAGACCAACGCCGCAGCCGTCCCCTGCCGAAGTGACTTTTACAAAGTCCGTAGCGATTTTTTTTGCGTATATTGCGCCATCACTAAGAGCCCAAAGGGAGCCGTCCTCAGTAAAATAATATGTGCTGTAGTAGTTTCTTGACGGATAGAAGGTGTTCATCAATACCTTTGAATCAATATTTAACTTCTGACTGCCAACATAAAAGCTGCCGTTAGAATAATATGAATTTTTTGAAACCAATTCGGGAACACTGTCGGTTTTCTCACCCATCGGCTTATTGGGAG
>CAVFTC010000044.1:0-8609 GCA_963625295.1 Bacteroides faecis | reverse complement strand
CATCAAAACTACATGAAACATCTTCGCAGGTTACGGTTATCGTTGCCGTTCCCGACTTGCCTGTACAAATCATATCTTGATACTCACCGTAAACAACCTCGGCAACATCGGGGTTTGAAGACGAATAATTCAAATTTAATCTATAATCGCCCATTCCGAATCTGCCGTATGTGTCAATGTGTCTCTTTGCATTTTCAAGCATTGTTATTTTGCTATAGCTCTGCAAGGCAAGAATATCCTTTGCCGGAGCGGTACAGTTGTAACAATCTATCTCCGCATTTAGGCTCGCATATTCAAGACCCGAAACATCGCTTACACCGGCAAGACCTATATATCCGTTATAAGCCTGCATTTCATCAACGGATATGATACCGTCGCCGTTTGAATCAACATCGTTGTTAATAAGCGAACGATAAAGAACCGGGTCGCTGAAATTGATATACTGTTCATCACTGCTTGAAATACCGATTGTTACAGTTGCGGAATGTCCGCCGGTTTTAATTGTAACAGTCTGTACGCCGACTTGATTGGCTTTATAGCCGCTTGCGGAATAATTGCTTCCCACGCTTTCCCACTCATAATTATCCGTCAGCTTATACACCTCGATAGCCGAGGAAAGCGGAGTTCCGGAATTGATGATCGGGCTCTTGAATTTGACCTTTACTTCTTCCGCATTGAACGAAACGGCGTTATCTGCAGCCCAAGATCTCGCATATGAGTCCACGGTGCAAAAAACATATGAGGGCAGATTGTCGCTACCTATGTAGGTTACGCTGTCGGGAATAATAATGCATTCGCCGTCAAGCGCTCCGTCGCAAATATATTTCGTTCCGTTTTTAACCGATGTGCCCCTGTTCATATCAACAAGATAATTGTCGATATAAAGGCCGCCGTTCTCCCAATTGGAGGAATCGTCGTAGAAATCGGTTTCGTAAATATTGCTTCTGTTAAAATAAACTCCGTCGCAAATATCAAAGCTTTTGGCAAACCTAAAGCAATTCATGTCCGGGAGTCGGCCGACAAAGCCGTCGTTTATAACAACATGATTCACCCAATAAACATTTTTCACAATATCGAAATTCAACGGGTGAGTTCCGTCATTTTTTGCGCTTGGGGAAAGTGTTATTGTTCTCGAATCATAATCGGCACTGATATCGCAATACTCATCTGCGACTATGCCAAGGCTGTAGGTTGCCGAATCAATTTCTTTAATGTTCTCAATCTTAAAGCCATACGAGGTGTTACTTGCGTCGGTTTCAAGAACCAATGTAAAACCGTTGCTGCTCAAATATATTGTTTCGCCGGATAATTCCGTTCCCGTATACCTGTAAAGCGGCTTTCCGTCTCCGTCATAAATATAGATAAAGTCATAGTCTTGCTCAAGCTCTGTTTCTTCCGAAAACCTGATTGCGAGAGCCGCCGTATCCTCTTTACCCTTATAAGTCCACCGCTGCTTTAAATTATCGGTATACGGGTGCTCCGATTCCGGCAAGCTGTCGGCTGCAAATGCCGACATGGGCAATATTGACACCATCATGAGAATTGCCAGAACCAATGAAATAAGTTTCTTTTCCATTTGTTTTCCTCCTTAATGTAAGTTGTTTATATACTCCGCTTTTTCCTCGTCAAGCTCAATATTCGGCTTCTCCTCGATTTTCCATGCGAGAGAATCCGTTTCCTCAAGAGTTTGACTGATCATTTGCGGAAGTTCCTTGATCGCTTTCACACACACCTCCCTGCTGCGAACATCTCCGTTTTCTTCGGCTTTTTCAATCGACTCCCTAAGAAGATTGTAAAAATCCGTATATTCAAAAGCGTTAAACCTTGCAACGCTGACAGCCTTTTTCTTAAGCTCGATCATTTGCTCGTATTTTCCGTAAGCCTGCGCAACCCTCGCCTGCGCATCATAAGCCATTGCAACATTTTTGTTGTGGGAAAGTATATTGTATGCCGCCTTTGAAACATCCTGAGCGGTGGTTGAATTCTTCAAAATTTCAATCTCAATCTCCGTGTTTTTGTCATACATGTTATATGACCGCTCAGAAAAGCCGAAGGTGTAAAGGCAGAGCGCAACGCAGAAATACATACAAGCAAGAGCCTTGACCGCCGAGAAGAAGCAAAATGTCCTCTTCCACGGCTTTTTGATAATAATCTCCTTTTTCTTGTCGAAGCTCATCGCGGTGATAAGAATAAAGAAAATCGCAAGGTATTGCAAATCAAAATCAAGCAGGCAGTGCATTGAGATTGCGGCAATAACAAATTTATATGTGACCGGCGTTCTCTTTGAGATAAGATTTTTCAGTACCGACGCCGCAAAAAGCACGCCCGGAATTATGCCGATGTCAACAAAAATCTGGAGAAAATCATTGTGGATATATCGGACTATATATCTTCCTGTTTGGAACTCGGATTGATAATAATAATATCCGAGATAGCCGAGTCCGAACGGCTTTTTTATAATAACCGGCAATGCGTCCTTAAAATAAAGCAGTCTGCCCAAAAAGCTGCTCTGCGCCAGCGATGTTGAAAGGAATCTTGTCGCAACGCCGGTCTTGCCGGATATCAACGCCGCACCGACAACAATTCCGAGAATTATCAGGAAGGACGGAATCGCATATTTTCTCGTTTCTTTTTTGTAAACGCATATCGCCGCCACAAACAAAACCGTGAGCACAAAAACGGTTCGGCTGCCGCTGAGAAATATTCCGGCAATAAGAGCGATGAGGGTGACGATATTTATCACGCTCAGCTTCCTGTTTAGAAGCAGAATTATTATTCCGACAAGCAGAAAGATTGCAAACGCATTCGCATACTGGAACAGACCGGTCATTCTGCCGCCGTTATAAAAATAATATCTGAATGTATACCACGGCTTGAGCGCAGCGGAAATCACGACCATTATCGCCCCAGAATATGGTATGCAGTCAAGAAAGCCGGACTTTCTTTCATCGTCATACTGACTGACTATGAGATAAAACGGAACTATCGGCATGAATTTCAAAACGCCGAAAAACGCCTCGTAGCTGTCTATTGCCCAAAAGCAGGATAATATGTAGCCCAAAACAATAACAAGCAGCGTTACCGAGGTCAGGTTGACCGGCAAAAGCAGCTTCCTGTTTTTGTAATACTTTGCGATTAAAGCCACGGTGAAAACGGCCGAGCAAAGGCAGCCGAGCCAGTCAAAATACAAGCCGATCAAAAACGGCGAAACAAGCAAAAACCAATCCGCAAATGTCATTTCAGAAAAGCGGATTTCATTTTTTAAGTTTAATTTCAATTTCTTTTCCATTAGCTGCCCTCTCAATTTGTGCGGTGTTGCCTTAATAAAAAAAGCATATTGACACCCGTCAAAGGATATCAATATGCATTGATTTTATTGCTTTTTATTTTCCCTCGACCACAATATATTCTATCACTTCGGTTTTGATTTGTCTACAAAAAATTGCAAATTTAATCAAATCTTAAGGATTTAAATGGTTGTGTAAACAGGAATTTTTCGTCGATGGTTTTTCGTCATTCAAAATCGGTTTTTCATCGCTTTTGAAAGAGCAATCGAAACCGCAGAGCCGATAATCGTGCAGGCGATCCACTCAACAACGGCATTGATCGTTATCAGTGCAGAAATAACAGCAAGCACGCTGTCGCCAAAGCCACGGATATAGTCCGTATTATAGAAAAGCAGCAGCAAAAAGCCGACAAACAAAACAGTATTTATAAATCCGCCGCCGAACGAGGTTATTGCCGTTCCGACATTGGCGTGTTTAGCTGCAAAGCACTTGTAGATTAAGCCGCAGAACAAGCCCATCAGAATTCTGGGCACGAGGCACATTATTGCGGTATAAAACGGATTTATTCCGAAAAGCGTAGTTCCGAAAGCGTCCATACCGAAGCACTGAATAAAGCTCGTTATTCCGAACATAAGGCCGAGAACTGCACCGACCGCAGGTCCGCCGACAATTGCGCCGATGACGACCGGGATGGTAATGAAGGTTATCGAAACAACGCCGATCTTCAAATAGCCGAGCGGAGTGAACGCCATTACAAATATCAGTGCCGTGAGCACCGCAGTCAATGTAAGCTTGTAGATTTTTTCCTTGTTTGTAGCTGCCATTGTATAGTCTCCTATCAAAAATTATTTTTGCTTTTTCTTTTTGCCTTGGCAAAAGCCATGTTCTTCATGAATCTGACCGCTTCCGTAAAATCCTTGCGGCAAAAAACGATATCGACCGTGCAGGTAATCGCCAGAACCACAGCTCCGACCACGCAGGCATAAAGCACCCAGCCGAGATAGCTTTTCGTTCCGAACGACGGGATAAAATGCACAACCGCTGCGGAAAGCACGACCGTCAGAATTGAAAATGCCATTCGCTTGAAGAAAAGCTTCACGCTTCTTTGCAGAATATTTTTCGAGAGATAAAAAACATACTGAACGGTTCTGAAGGTCATTGCCGCAAGCGTGCCTATCGCAACTCCGACAATTCCGTAAAAATAAACAAGAACGGCGGAAATCACTATGTTCAGCCCTGCCTCGGCAAATGCGCCGTTTCGGGTTTGCTTATAATGCCCTGCGGCATAGACAACGCTGTGGTACGGTATTCTTATCGAATACATCGCATTTGCAAGCACCAAGATGTATCCGAAAACAGGTCTTATATAATTCGCATCCGTAACGCCCTTCATATAAACTCTCATGAAAGGCACTATCAAAAGTCCGGCGCAGGTGAAAAGCACCGTTACAAGATTAAACGATACAAACTCGTAAAGATTGAACTTTTGGTTAAGGTTTTTGTACTCTTTTTTTGCGATCATGTCGCCGAGAGCCGCCTCAACGCCTGCAGAAAGGCTGGAAGCAACCTTCATTATGCCGTTCACGACGGAATAATACACCGTGTAGACCGAAACCTCGGCAAGGGCGAACGACGCAGAAAGCTTTGAAAAAATCGTCAGAATAACAACATCGGTGTTGAGGTTGACAAAATACGCTATGTGATGTCCGAGTCCGTCCCACCGCTGCGCAACGGCGTTATTGTCGGGCTTCGCCTTGCGGTCTATGCGGTATCTCCTGCGCACATAGATATTCAGAGCAAGCGGCCGCAAAACATATATCAACGAGGTTGCGAGCTTAAGCACATGGATCGACGCGCCGAAATTGATAAAAACCACGACCATGACCGCATTGAGAATTATTGTCCCGATTTGTAAAAAGGAGGTTATATATCTTCTTTGATCCGCCTGAACAAGGACAGTATAGGTCATGCCGAAATAATACTGTGCAAAGGTGCTCAGTCCTATTATTATAACCAGCGAAGCGGTGAATGCCCAGTCGAAATTTTTGTTGACCAGCGTCGGAAAAAGCGCCGCCAAAACAACCATATATCCGGCAAAAACATAGGCGATTTTCCGGAAGAAGCTTTCCGTCGCTCTAATTATTCCGCTCATTGCCGCATTGTTTTTTTCGGCAAGCGGCTTGTAAAGCGCAGCTCTTATGACTCCGCCCACGCCCGCCTCGACCAAGGCGATATAGCTGAGAAACTGTGAAATTGAAGAAGTCAGCGCATTGACCTCCGAGCCGTATGTGCCGATAATAAGCCTCGGCACAATAAAGCCGCAGATTACCGTCACGAACTCAAGCAGCAGCGATGCCGCAGAATTCAGCAGTGCCTTTTTGCTCCGCAAGTGCGCCGCCTCCCCTTTCGATCTTTATAGATTTAATCCGCAATTTATCGGATATTCGTTATCTTTTTCCGTTATGCTGCCGTCGCCGTCAGTGTCCGCAGCCTTTTTGAAGCTCTCATCAAGGCTGAGCATACCTGCCGCCGCAGCGTTTATCACGACCGCATCCGTACCGTCGGCGATTCCGTCGCCGTTGACATCGCCCTTGATAACAATCGTGTATCTTTTTACGAGCACATCGTCCTCGGTGTAAAGCAGCACCTGTCCGCCCGTGCTCACACTGTCATATTTAAAATAGCCGTCGTTTGTCGCCTCAAGGTAGAGATTAAGGTTTACGGTTTTCTGCGGCAGTCCTATTATGTATCCGTCAGAAACAAAAACCTTGTTCAGCTCCGTTGAAACAAGCTCGGGCAGCTCCCTTTCCGGCAGATCCTTGTAGGAAAGGCTTATTCCGCCCGTGTTTGAAAGAACCGAAGCGACAAATACTCTGTTTGAGCTGACGGTCATGTCCGCCGACTGGCTGTTTGAGCAGGGGTTGCTTCCGAGCTGCTTCCATTCGCCGCCGTCGAGGTAGAGGATCTGACTGTCCTCACCCGAGGATATGAGCGAAACGCAAACCGTGCCGTTGTCGGAAATGTCCATTGTCGCTCCGAGGAAGTTCGTGATGGTCGTCGGCACTTCATACTGTGTTGCATTTGAATCTCCGTCAACCTTAACGATGATCGGAATTTTTCCCGATGCGGCGGATATCATCCAGTATTCGCCGTTATATCCGATGCTTCGATGAAGATTCGATGCAGCAAGCGGATTCGGTATCGTTATATTCTCCCACTGCCCCGAGGTCAGGCTGTATCTTTTGATCTGAGTATATTGAGTTCCCGAACCGAAGGCAAAGTTGCAATAGGTCACATAGATATAATCACCGACCGCTCCGAGACTCGGATTTGCGAAATAGTCGGTCGTCAGCGACGAATCAACATCCGAAACGCCGTTTGAGGTGATTTTCTTTATGACGAGCTTTGCGCCGTCAACCGTCCATGCGGCATAGAACCCGGAATCACCTGCAAAAAGCTGTATGTCATTCGGATAAGTGACGCTCGTATCGGTATAAACGGTGCTCCAGCTTTTACCGTTATATTTTGCAATCTGCGGATTTCCCGACTTGTTACTGTACAAGACATACGGAACTCCGTCGCAGACTTTCATCACCATGCTGTTTATACCCGAGAAAGAGTCGCCGAGAGCCGTCCACGATGAGCCGTCGTATTTATACACCTTGTAGACAAAATTCCAGTTTTCCCTGCCCATGATGCAGGCATAAATGTTGCCCTCTCCGTCGGAATCGGCGCTTATACCGGTTGCGTCAAGTGCGATATCGTTTGCTATCACATCCCAAAGTCCGAGCGACGAATAATCGGGGAATTCAACATGGAAGCTGATTTGCGACGAGTCCTCGTTATACGCAACATCGGATATCACGAGTCCGCTGTTTGAGCCGTCGGAATAGAATATAGTTCCGTCGGTAACTCCTGCGCTGAAATCGGACGAGCCATAGCCGGTTCTGCTGTCGGACGGGTCGAGAGCCGCCTTGAAGAGGTCGCCCTCGCTCGCCGTTGCGCTTGTTTCGCCCGGCCTGAAAACATAAAGGTAGTCCTGTCCCTGCGCATTGGTCTGATTGGGAACGGATTTATTGACACGGTATATCAGCAAGCCCGATGACGGGATTTTGGTTTCAAAACCCAAATTTGAGAATGCGTCCGTCTTTTTCTTTCTGTATTCGAGCATAAAGCTCTCCGTTCCAGACATCGGCGTTTTAATTTCATAAAGAATCGTGTCGGAATCGGGGTCGCTGACCGGGTCGAGGGTATATGTTCCGCTCTGAGTTATCTGCTTCATCGGAATCCAGCCCATCTTGTATCGCTGATAGGACAGCGGATATTGCTGGAAGAAGCTGTTGGACGCCATGATATCCCATGTTCCGACCGGGTCGCCAGATGCGCCGTTGAGACGGTAAAGATCGGGCAGTCCGACGCTGTGCAAAAACTCGTGCGAAACAACGCCCTGACTTGAAGAAACCGCTCCCGTCAGCGTGTAGGAATCAATTATGTTATAATTGCCGATATAATATTTGTTGTTAATCATTGTCGTAACGGGCGAAACGCTTTTATGCGGCCAAAGGAAATCCGAACCGCTTGTGCTTCTTCCCTGAATGATTATCGTCGTGTTGTCTATCGACTGAGAGTATCGGTTGTCGAGCTTATCGGACGGCAGCTTGATTTTGCCGGAATTGAACGCAGCGATGACCTCCTGCAAAACGGTCGTATCGTCGCTGTTGTCGTGAGAAGCCGAAAGCGTATAAGGAACAATCGTATCCGAGTCAAGCTGAGGAAAGACATTGTTTACATTGAGCTTTCCTCTTGATATTGTCGAAATATACTTCTTGAAGGAAAAGTCGATGCTCACTCCGGTGTAAAGATTTGTCGTATCGTTATAGGTCATTACGATCTTCTGAGAATTATCCGCAATGTCCGTGGCCGTATCCTCCGGGAACTTGACAAACACGACAAGGTTTGCCATTGTCTCGACCGAATCGGTCTGCGCCGAAGTCGGGAAAGCCGCCGAGGTTATTATGAGTATAACCGAGAGCAGCAAGCCTGCGAATGAACGAATGGTTTTCATAGCATCACCGTCCTGACTTTTTATGTCAATACTGTACAATTTAGGTGTGCGGTATTGCTTTATTATTATACCATTAAATCCGACGCTTGTCATTAGATAATTGAAACAAAAGCCGCTTTTGTAAGCGGATTATTCTGCGTTCTATTCCAAAAGCCGACATTAAATTATCACATTTTCTTGATTATTTGTCCGCAGAAGCATAAAAATGCCTTGTCGGGCGGGTCAAAAAGCAGCAAAAAAACCGTCGGGCATTATGC
>CAVFTC010000043.1:0-15884 GCA_963625295.1 Bacteroides faecis | reverse complement strand
TCAATTCGCCTTACGATTCCGGTTGCTTTCATATATAAAACTCCTCTTTTATGACCGTATAACGGTCGGTTTGTCGTTTGCAAAAATAGTGTTCGCTTATTTTTTCTTTTTATGCCGTTTTATTTGCAAAAAAGACGATAAAGAGTTATAATGTAAACAGCTTATAGCCCTATTGCCATAAGGCGTGCGCCACAATTGTGCGTTATTGCCTTAAAAACATTATGGGAAGTGATAAAATGAAGCCGTGCTTTTACTCCTTTTGCTGTCGCTTGCCGGGGGGCAAACGGTTTAAGGATCTTATGAAATGCATTTCAGCCTATTTGAAATATCCGAACGCCTTTCAGCCGTTTGCTTTTCGCAGCTCACTGCGCCATTTCCTTCTGGGCGGCAATTACGGGATCATCATTCCGCAGGGCGGTGTAAAAATTCTCGATATTCTTTATCATGTAACTCGCGAAAAAAATCTTGATCGCATCATCAAAAGCGGACTGCGCTCCTCTTGCAACATAGTTTTTCTCACCGACAGCTTTCAGGACATTGAACGCTATCTCGAATGGAAGCAGATCCCCCGCAAAAATTGGGACAAAATTTTCCTACTAACTGTCGATGCAAAGCTTTGTCGAGAGCACGGAATCTGCATTTGTAAAATAACCCGTGACAGGGAATTTATTGCTCAAGAAATTCCTCCCGAGGCAATTGTCGCCTGCGAGAGCTTTCAATCACGGCTTGCATCAGATCGTCACGGTAATTGAGCAGGGCAAACGCCTGATTTTTTCTGAAATTTAAAGGCAGGGAGCTGTCGCAGACATTGTCCTCCAGGTCTTTGATCCGCTGCTTCAGGTATTCTTCTGTCGTCATAAACATCACCGATAATACTTTTTGCATAATAAGCGAGGTTATTAAATGCAAGTACAGGAAGAATTGAAAAAATTTTTATTTGAAAACGGAGTTGCCGATGTCGGCTTCACCTGCGTTGACGACGGTCCATTCGGGAAAAAAAGCTATGCGATGAGCATTGTCGTCAAGCTCTCCGACGCTGTCATTGACGAAATATCGGACGAACCGACGCATTCATATTTTCATCATTACAGAACCGTAAACGCTTTTATTGACCGCACGCTTTTGCAATGTGGATTTATTCTCGAAAAGCACGGGTATAAATACATCCCGATAGGGGCTTCGCAGAGCGTCAACAAAGACGGCTGGAACTACTGCGGAAGATATTCCCACAAAAAAATCGCCACTCTTTCGGGACTTGGAGGCATAGGCAAAAGCTGTCTTTTTCTCCACAGGGAATACGGACCGAGGGTTCGGCTCGGAACTCTTTTTACCGATTGTCCGTTTGAAACGCAGCCGCACAAATATTTTTCGCCGTGTATCGACTGCAATTTGTGCGAAAAGGCTTGCCCGTCGGGTGCTATTCGTGGTAAAATGTGGACTGTCGGCATGGAGAGGGAGGATTTCTTCGACCCCGAAAAGTGCAGCACTTACATGAAAAAGAAATTTCAACATATCGGCAGGGGAGCGGTCTGCGGAATTTGCATGAAGGTCTGCCCCGCCGGAAGGAGAATAAGCGATGGACGATAAAAAAATTGCAAGAATAAACGAGCTTTCGGCAACGGCGAGGGAGCGTGAGCTGACCGAGGAGGAGCACGCCGAGCGGGCCCGGCTCAGAGCGGAGTATGTTTCGGCTTACAAGCAGAGCCTTGTCAACCACCTTAACAATGTTAAAATCGTAGACGAAAAGGGAAACAAAACTCCCCTTCGCAAAAAAACGGAGAAAAAATGATGAAAAACACCAAAACATACGCAGTCGGCATGGGCGTTATAGCGTCGTTTGCCGTCGTTTCAAGAATTCTCGACAAGCAGCTTGCAAAATTGCTTTTTAAAAGCGGAAATTTTGTCGGAGGACTTTGCGAGATCGTCGGCGGAGCAATTCCGTTTGCACTTTGCGCTTTTTGCTTTGCAACGCTGATGTTCTGCCGTCACACAAGAACAACCAGAACAAAAAATAAAATACTCACCGTCATTTTGGGCTTGGCAGCACTGGCGGCTTCGGCGGCAGCGGTATTTTTCCCCATGCGTGATGTTTCGCAGAAAAATTATTACGCAATCATCGGCGCAGCGGCGGTGCTTGCAGGACTGTTCATTTACCTCGGCGCAACGCTTTTCAAGAACACATATCAGAAAATGCTGATGACGAAGCACGCAAAAATCGGCTTGATATCCTCGGCGGCTTCGCTTGTTCTCTGCCTTGCAGCGTCGTTCCTTCCGCAGAGGGCTTCGTATTCTGCGCTGCAAATCTCGATGGAAAAGTTCGGGAATTACGACTCGCCGGAGGCTTTTGTGCCCTTTGTTGCAATTTCTGGAATCGGCACGGCACTGGTGATATGGACGGTCTGCTTCACGGAGATTTTTCCGAAGCTCAAGTTCGGCAAGAAATATTTCTACGGCTTCTCGGTCGTGTTTGCCCTGTTCATGCTCCTCGGCTCGGTATCGAGCGGAGACACCTACGCCTCTGAATTTCTCTACGGACTTGCCGTCGGCTACACCTCTCTTTACTTAAGCTCATACTTTGCCGAAAAAGAGTAATCCGGCAGTATACCATTGCCCGGTGAAAGCAAAATATCTACAAATTATGAAAAATGTATGAATTTTTTATTGACAACGCTATTTCTCTATGTTAAAATAAAATCGCAGATAGAAATATCTGACGCTTAAAAAGGAGGAAAATAAGATGGAAGCTATTCTCGCTTTTGTACAGGAGCTCCTTACACACCTTAAGGAATTTGATGCTGCTGCTATCATTGAGATCATCAAGAACTTCATTGCAGGTCTTGCATAATTTTTCAAAAAAAATTGCCCCGTTTCTTCTTGAAACGGGGTATTTTCATTTCAGCCTCCGATTGTTGCAGAGTGCAATTTTCGGCGGCTGCTGTGCTATTAGTACGGTATGCTTTCCGTGGGTTTAATGTTCATTATGCTGATGATTTCGGAAACGGTTTTTTCAACATTGTCCGTGACCTCAACATTGATATCGGCAAGGAATTTATAAATCGGCGTTCTTTCCTTATCAAGGCGTTTGATCGCCTCAAAGTTCCTTATCAGCGGCACTCCGTCAAACTTCAATCCACTCAGCTCACGGGTGAGCCACACGACATATCCGTTCTGTCGGATATAATACTGATTTTCCTTGCTGAGTATCGCTCCGCTTTCGCACGCAATGACCTGACCGCCGTTGCGTGTTATTTTTTTGAGCGTTTCCGTCTCCAGCTCACGGTAATAACGCTCGCCGTATGCCATATAAACGGTTGAGAGCGGAACGCCCGCCTTCATTGAAATGAGCCTTTCAACATCAATGCAGGGTCTGCCGAGCTTTGCGGCTATAACCTTGGCTATAGTCGTTTTTCCGCAGCCGGGAAGTCCGACAAGAATTATGTTCTTCCTGCGGTCGCTCATCGTTTTATATGTCGTTCTGATAAGCTCCTCGTCCGGTTCGATCCTGCCGAATTTTATCTCGGTCTGGTACGCCTGCGCAACGAGCATTGAAAGCCCGTCGGAATTCGGGATCTCCCTGTCCTCTGCGTCGCAGATAAGACGGGTTCTTCTCGGGTTGTAGATAAGCTCCATAACGCCGCAAAGCTTCGGGAATCGGTCAAGCTCCACAAACTTCATGCCGTTGTTCGGGTACATTCCGTTCGCCGTCGTGTTTATGATAATATCGACCTCGTCGTGCTCGTAATAATTCTCGGTGTCCTCAATCTCCTGCCTTGAAACCGTGATAATATTCTTTGCACCAAGCTCCTTAATGACGGCCTGAACAGTCAGGGAATCGCTGCCCGTTCCGAAAACGAGAACATTTTTATCCCGAACATCAATGCCGCACTTGTTTATCATGAAGCAAAATCCGAAATATTCCGAATTATCGCCGATGAGCCTTCCGTTTTCATCAACAACGATAGTGTCAACGCTGCCGATTTTCTGCGCCGAATCGGTGATAACATCGCAATATTTCATAACATCCTTTTTATACGGAAAAGTCACATTGATTCCGGCGAAATCCCTCTTTTCAAAGAAAGCGTCAAGCTCGTCAGGCTCAAGCTGAAAAAGATCGTATCTGTAATTCCCCAGCTCTCTGTGAATTTCCGGAGAAAGACTGTGAAGAAGCTTTCTTCCCAGCAAACCGTATTTTTTCATCATTCATGACCTCCGTCTCTGTCTTTTTTTCTGTTTTTTATTCCTGCCGCACAGCCCGCCGCCACGGCAACGACCGCTGCCGCTGCGCCCAGCGCAAGCATAAGTTTTTTCCGTCTGTTATCTGTTTCAATTCCGCTGTTGTTTGCCGAATCTATAACGACTTGGGAAGCGTCCTCCTCTTCCTCGTCGTCCTTGTCGGCGGTCGCCTTTTTCGTTTTTGCCTTTGTGGTTTTGGTCGTTTTGGCTTTTGTTGTTTTAACCTTGGTCGTTTTGATTTTGGTGGTCTTTACCTTTGTCGTTTTAACCTTGGTTGTCTTTTCTTTCGTTGTTTTCTCCGTCGATAAGTTTTTGGTCGTTTCCTGTGAATCCTCGCCGCTCGGATCAACAATTTCCTCCGTGATGTCAACACTGTATGTGTTCGATATAACTCCGTTGGTGTCGATCACATTGAGCTTCATTTCCACATTTTCGGGAATTCCGCTCTTTATGCCGACCGTCGCTTCAATCAAAACATTTTTGCTGTAGACATCGTGAAGCTCATCCTCAAGCTCGGCAAAATAAACGCTGTTGTTATACTCCGCCGTGCCGTCGCACATCACCTTTATGTTGCCCAGTCCGTTAAAATTCATAACCACGCCGCACAGGTCGATACTGTTGAACTCCTCAAATTCAAGCGTAAACAGCAGATAGATACGATTGATTTGATAATCATACCTCACCTTAACCGCCGCAAAGCATAGGTCGCTGTTTGATTCGCCGTTTGCGTCAAGGATCGGACAATATGTGCTGTCCTCCCACAATCCGTTGTCGGATATTGCGCTTGAGCCGAGCACCGCCGTGCAAAAAATTGCAAAAACGAGCAGTGCCGCAATTGAGCCGTTAACAATTCTCCTCAACTCTATCCCTCATTTCAAGCAATTGTGCGGTGTAAATTCAGTTTACCTTAACCGTGATTATCTCAAACGGCTTTGCCTTAAAGCTCACCGAATTATTTTCAACCGCCAGCTTCTCGATGTCGTTTTCAAGGAGGTCGCAGAGAACCGCCTCTTTAACATCAAAGCCGAACCTGAGCGTTACCTCCGTGCCCATGTTGTAGCTTTCGTAGCCTCGGATAACAATATCGTCGCTGTTCTCCGCCTTTTTGACCGTTTCGACGATGAAGTTATCCTTGTTGCAGGAAACGAACGAATACTCCTCAGGAAGCGAGCCGTCCTGCTTCTCTATCGGCGAAGCCTTGAGCGGATTGTTGATTTCATAAGCGAGCTGAACCGTGCCTGCGTCCCTGTAATTACCGGCATGGGGGAGCAAAGAATATGTGAATACATGCTCGCCCTTGTCGGCGTCGGGATCGGGATGGGTCGCACATTTAAAGAGCGACAGCTTCATCGTTCCGTTGTCAACATTGTAGCCGTATTTGCAGTCGTTGAGGAGGCTGACGCCGTAGCCGTAATCGGAAATATCCATGTATTTGTGTCCGCAGACCTCAAACCTTGCCGCATCCCAGCTCGTATTTTTATGGGTCGGTCTTTCAACCGAGCCGAACTGAATTTCATAGGTCGCCTTGTCGGAATTGACATCAACATCAAACGCCGCCTTGACCATGATATGCTCCTGATGCCAGTCGGCACGGGTGTCAAAATCTATCCTTGCGCTGTTATCGTAGAACCAGATCTTCTGACAGAATTCGGATTTGTAGAATTTTCTCTTCACGGCAAAGCCGAAGCGTGCGCCCTCGTCGATAAACTCGACCGAAGCAACATTGTTTATCTCATATTTTTTCTCCGTGTAGTAGTTTGAAAGCTCCCATGCGTCATATTCATACGGAAGATCCTCAAACGCCTCAATATAGTTGGCTCTGCCGCCGTCACGAAGCACCTCACGGCCGTTGAGCTTGTCGTAAAGCCGTGTGATTACATATTCGTCGTTGAATTCAACGATATAATTTGAGGTTTCAAGACGCTTTCCATCAAGCTTATAAGCCGATTTATACTCGTCAAGCTTGACAACCTTGTAGCCATTGGCAGGTATTCCGTTCACACGGTAGGTTTTGCCCTCATAATTTACAAAGCCGTTATCCGTGAACGAATTCGGGTTAAAGACAACCACTCCGCCGTCGGTGTTAATGTTTGATATTACGGTATTATATGCGTCGCTTTCCGCCTTGCGACCGATCTCCCCGATTCTTGCATAGTCCCTGTCACATTGCTCATAAACCGAATGTATCGACGAGCCGGGGATTATGTCATGGAACTGATTGAGAAGTATGCATTCCCAGCCCTCGTTGAGCTTCTCCTGCGGATAAGCTGCGCCGAAAAGCCTGTGAGCCATTGCGGAAGCTGCCTCGGCATTCTGATAAAGGAACTCGCTCTTTCTGTTATTCTTCTTGTTCTTCGCCTGAGAGGTATATGTGCCTCTGTGGAACTCAAGATAAAGCTCACCGACCCATTTCGGCAGTCTCTTGCTGCCCTCGGTATTTTTCCTGAGCCTTTCGAGGAAATCACCGGCGAACTCCCAGTGGGGCTGCGGACAATTCGCAACGCCGTATTTGAGCCTTTCGAGCAATTCAATATTTTCCGTTTCCGGTCCGCCGCCGCCGTCACCGTGTCCGAACGGCATCATGACCTCATTCGTAAGCTCCTTCGGCTCAAAGCGGTCATATGTGCCCTTGACATACGAAGCCCTCGTCATCGGGGTATATGTTGAATGGAAGCCGTCGAACTCACCCTCCGCATTAAGCTCCTTGGCGGTCATGAAGTACGAGAAAACCTCCGAGCCGTCAATGCCCTGCCACATGAAAGCGTCATAGGGCATTCTGTTTGTATCGTTCCAGCCGATTTTTGATGTAACGAATTTGTCAATGCCGCTCTTTTTCATGATCTGCGGCATGGCTGCGCTGTAGCCGAAAACATCGGGCAGCCAGATTATCCTGTTGTCAACGCCGAACTCGTCCTTGAAAAACCGCTTGCCGAAAATTATCTGACGGACAAGGCTCTCGCCGCTCGTGAGGTTGCAATCGGCCTCAAGCCACATTGAGCCTTCAAGCTCGATTCGCTTCTCCTTGACGAGCCGACGGATTTCGGCATACATCTCAGGGCTTTCCTCCTTGAGGAATTTCAAAAGCTGAGGCTGGCTCGACATAAATTTATAGTCGGGATATTTTTTCATCATCTCGATAACGCTGCCGAAGGTGCGCTGAACCTTTTCCCTCGTCTGGTCAAGAGTCCAACGCCACGCAACATCAATATGAGTATGACCGATAACGCTGACCTTGATATCCTTTTCACCGCAGTATTTGCCGTAAAACTCCGTCATAAGGTAATCGTTCGCCGCATCGACGGAGCGGAGGAATTCCTCCGACATCGGAGCGCACCAGTTGATATGATTGATCGCCGTATTGAGGTATTCCCTGACATCGGCATATTCCTTGGCGCTTTCGTCCGTATAATACAAAATTCTGTATGGAGCCTTGATGTTATAATAAAGCTTTTCAACCTCACGGTTGAACTCGCAAAGCTGAACGAAAAAGTCCGTTCTCTTGCCAGACGGCTGAGAATAGGCATAAACATGAACATCATAGCCGTCCCTGCCGCCGTCAAGCTTGACATATCTGTGCTTCGTATCCATTCCACGGATAAGCTTGCCGTCAAGATACACCATAAACTGAGGCTCCCAGTCCTCATCGTGAACATCGGTTGAGGATATATAAAGCTCAAGATCCTTGCCCTTAAGCTCCTGAGGAATTTCAATATGCCTGAAAAACCATCTGTGCTCCTCCGGCTTCATTCCCCAGCGTTCCGTTTCGCCGAATTCACGCCAGCCGTCCCCGCCAACCGACGGAACGGTGTTGCCGCTTTTGTATCCGCATTCCTTTGTCAGCCAGCCGTTTACCGGAAGTCTTACCGGTGTAATATATTTTTCAAGCTGATTGATCACTTCTCCGATTCGCTTGTCAAGAAAATTGTTCATTTGCCGCTCCTTAGAATAATTTGTATAGCTTGTTTATTTCGTCCGATTTTGAAAAATCGGTGTTCGTTATGTTCTTCATGATTTTTTGCCGAAGCTCTTTATCGTTTATGAACGCCGTAAGTCCCTCGGCGCATTTTTTGTTGTCAAGCGGAACTATCACACCGTCCGTGCCGTTTTTTATCTGGCTCGCCGCCGTGGCATAGCTCGTTATTGCAACAAGCTTTCCGAGAATCAGCGCTTCATTTACCGTGACGGCGTTGCCCTCGTAGCGAGACGGCTGAATATAAAAATCACACGCCTTGAAATAGGGGTAGGGATTGGCTTTTTTGCCCAAAAGAATAACCCTGTCCTGCATTCCGAATTCGGAAATTTTGCTTTTTATCAGCTCCTCGTCCGCTCCGTATCCGATAATGTACCACTTGACATTGTCGAGCATTGAGCAGATTTCGGGCACATTGTCAAAATTTTTTGCGTCGCAAAACCGACCGACGGAGAGAAATTTTACATAGCCGTCGTCGGGCATTTCGTCCGTTACGCCGAATTCCTCCGCCTGCACCCTGATAAATCCGGCAGGGTGAATGTTTTCTATTACCTCCACTTTGTCCGCAAGCGACGGAAAGGTTTTTATGAAAGCCTGTTTTCCGCTTTCAGAAACGGCAATCAATTTATCGTATGCCGACCACATTTTCAGCTCGGATTCAACATCGATTTCAATGAACGAATAATCCGTATGAATCCATGCGATTTTTTTCTTCGCTTTGGTTTTCTCCGCCGCAAAATAATGGGGTGTCAAAAAGCTGATGACAAGGTCATATTCCTTTTCGGATATCATCGGCATATGGCGCACGGTATATTTATGGCTGTACTCGATAAAAACATATTCGCTGCTTTTAAAATTGTGCTCGGCGGCAAACTTCGCCGCCTTTTTCTTGCCCTCAAGCCTGCCGAGAGCCACACCGAACGCAGCTTTTTTTATAACCTCGGCAAGCGGAACGGCAAGCGAAGAATACTTCTTGCTTTCCGGCAGCAGCTTCACTTTTTGCGGAATATGGCGCATCAATTCGCCAGTGTGACGCAGCAGAAAAAGCTCAACATTGTATCGGTCATAATCAAACTCATTCAAAAGCCCGAGCAAAGCCCTTTCCGCTCCGCCCAGCTCCATGCAATGGCTGACTATAAGCACATTTTTCATGCCGCACCTCCAACACCAAAAAAGGAACACGCTCCGAGTATATAAAGTATATAAACTTTATTATACTTATTAAAATACATAAAGTCAATGAATGTTTCGACATAATTTTTTATTTTTTGCGGCTTTTTATGCGTCGGAGGCATTTTGCGGTTCGCAGGGCTTAAATACCTCGAAAAAAGCCTTAAAAATCCTTAAAAAGCCAACATTCCGCACTTAAATATATTGACTTTTTCAAATGATTTTGATAGTATAAATTGATTTAGATTTTTAACAAAGGAAGTATCATATGCTTTTGGACAAAACAATTCATATTCCCGATTTGGGAGACATCGGCGCAGACAGCGGTTTCCATGTTCTCAGCGCCACCGAGGACGGCAAGTTTTCCGTCGGCAAAAACGGCGTTGTCGATATCGTTTCGACAGGCGACAGCAAGGTTGAGTTCGTTTCATTCGGCTCGCACACTCTCGCTTGCGTAAAGTCGGCGATCGCATACCCCGTTTATTATCCCGTTGCACCCGTTACGCTTGAGAAGCCGGTTAAGGCGGTTCTCATGGATCTTGACGGAACAACGGTTCGCAGCGAGGAATTCTGGATTTGGATAATTCAGATGAGCATCGCAAGCCTTCTCGGCAACCCGAAGTTTGAGCTTGAAGAGGCCGACCTCCCGTTCGTTTCGGGTCATTCGGTTTCCGAGCACCTCCAGTATTGCATTGACAAATACTGCCCGGGCGCATCGCTCGACAAGGCTCGTGACTTCTACTTTGAGCACACCCACAGAGAGATGGAGGAGATCATGGCAGGCAGAGGTAAGGACGGCGCTTTCACCCCAACAGAGGGCGTTAAGGATTTCCTTTACGAGCTTAAGGACATGGGCGTAAAAATCGGCCTTGTTACCTCCGGTCTTTACGAAAAGGCATGGCCGGAAATTCTCTCGGCATTCAAGACTCTCGGCATGGGCGACCCGAAGGATTTCTACGACGCAATCATTTCCGCCGGCTTCCCGCTCAGAAAAGGCTCGGTCGGCACGCTCGGCGAGCTTTCACCGAAGCCGCACCCGTGGCTCTATTCTGAAACATCTATCGTAGGTCTTGGCGAAGCGTTTGCGGATCGCAACCATGTTGTAGGCATTGAGGACAGCGGCGCAGGCGTTTGCTCCGTCCGTCTTGCAGGCTACACCACGATCGGTATCGCAGGCGGCAACATCGTTGACAGCGGCACAAAGGCTGTTTGCAACTACTATGAAAACAGCTTTGCCGATATTTTAAAAATCATAAAGGGATGATTTAATTGAAGAAAAAGATCAATTCCGAAAAAATTGTTCACGCAGTAAGCTTTGCTCTTTTCGTTCTGATGCTGACCGAGGCATACCTTGTTCACGAGGACGAAATTAAGGCAAGCGTTGCAAGACTCAAATCAATCATCGAAAATAAAAACCAATCAAAAGAAGCCGAACCCTCCGAGCAATCGGAAGCTTCGGAAAAAGGAGAACTGTCAAATGGACAACAAACCGCAGAAAATTAACTGCCATTTTATCTCCAACACCCACTGGGACAGAGAATGGCGCTTTTCGGCAAGAAGAACGCAGTATATGCTCGGCTATATGCTTGATATGCTGACGGATATTCTTGAAAAATATCCCGAATACGGACATTTCCACCTTGATTCTCAGACTATGCCGATTCAGGACTACCTTGAGGCATATCCCGAGAAGAAGGAGCTTATGAAAAAATACATCTCCGAGGGTCGCATTGGCGTAGGACCTTGGTTCTGTCTACCCGACGAATTCACCGTCGGCGGCGAATCGCTTATCCGTAACCTCCTGCTCGGTCACAGGATCGGCAAGGAAATGGGCGGCATAAGCAAGACCGGCTACTCCCCCTTCGGCTGGGGTCAGATCTCTCAGCTTCCGCAGATCTATGCGGGCTTTGACATCCACTTCGCCTCATTCTACAGAGGAATCAACGCATATTGCGCTCCGAAATCGGAATTCTTCTGGGAAAGCCCCGACGGAACAAGGATTTACGCCTCCCGTTTGGGTAAGCGTCCCCGTTACAACATCTGGTATGTCGTTCAGCGTCCCGTTTACTACAACCAACAGAACGAAAACAACCGTGACATGGTATGGAACGATAACAACGGCATATTCAAGTTCATTGATTCCGAAAACAAGAATCTTGACTATCAGTATGCTCACCCGTTCTATGAGTATCATAAGGAGAACATAAAGGCTCGTGCAGAGCAGGCAATCAAGGAGCAGGACAACGACTGGACGACCTCTCACCGCTTCTGGTCGCTCGGACATGACTCGTCGTGTCCCGACGCCCGTGAGGTCGAGATGATCAAGGATCTTGACGCCGCTCTTCCGAACGCATTTGTTTATCACAGCTCGCTCAAGGAGATGGAGCAGGGCATTATTGACGAATTTGACCCGAATTCACCGGTTCTCAAGGGCGAGATGCGTGACCCCTACACAAAGGGCAGCGTCAGCAGCATGATGGGCTGGATCACCTCTGCAAGAACCTATGTCAAGCAGGCCAACTTCAAGACGGAAACTCAGCTTCAAAATTACGCAGAGCCGATGGCGGTTTTTGCCGCACTCAGCGGTGCGCCGTATCAGAAGAATTTCATTGACCTTTCATATAACTATCTTCTCCAGAACCACGGCCACGACAGCATCGGCGCTTGCGGACGAGATGTGGTTTATGAGGATGTTATCTATCGTTACAGACAGTCCAGAGAGCTTTCGAGCTGCGTTTACGAGCGTGCATTTATGGATGTTGCCGGCGACATCAAGCTTGATGGCTTCACCCGTGACGATGCGGCTATAGTTGTATTCAACCCGGCTCCGTTCAAGAGAAGCGAAGCGGTCAAAATGACGGTAGAGATTCCGGCAGAGTGGAAAGCGGACAGCTTCAAGATCACTGATACCGACGGTACGGTTCTCACATATCAGGTTATCACAACCAACATGAGCTCCGCTCAGATCATTCAAAATCCGAACGATGTTGCCAATGTTCTTCACACTCAGCAGTACACGATCGAGCTTGATGTTAAGGATGTTCCGGCCATGGGCTACAGAGCTCTCAAGCTTCAGCCGCTCTATAATGTCCGTGCAACAACGCCGAAGACCATGCTCAAGAGAAATCAGGTTATGGAGAACGAATACCTCAGAGTTTCGTTCAACTCCAACGGTACTTATAATGTTCTCGACAAGGAGAACGGCAAGAGCTATGAAGGCCTCGGCTACTTCAAGGATACAGGCGAAATCGGCAACCCGTGGGAACACTTCACTCCGGAAAACGACGAAACCTTTACCACTCTTAACGAAAACGCAAAAATCACTCTTCTTCATGAGGGTGAGCTTGCCGTTTCATACAAGGTCGCTATCGACTGGGCGCTTCCCGAGGGAAGAAACCCGGACGAAAAGACCCGTTCAAAGCATCTCAACCCCTGCAAGATCGAAAGCGTTATCACATTGAAGAAAGGCTCACGCTATCTTGAGGTTGAAACAACGATTGACAATCAGAGCGAGGATCACTACCTTCAGGTAGCCTTCCCGACCGATATCAAGTCCGAATTCTCATACGCTCAGGGTCAGTTTGATGTTGTTAAGCGTCCCGTTGCGAAGCTTGACTATTCGCTCTATGACGAGATTCCGATGACCGAGCAGCCGATGAACTCCTTTGTTGATGTTACTGACGGCAAGGTCGGCGCAGCTCTCCTCAACACAGGACTCAAGGCATATGAGGCCTCAGACGACGAGTGCGGCACGGTTTATCTTTCACTTCTTCGTGCTTTCCCGCTTCGCATCTGCGTCACAACCGACATGCAGGACTACTCCGCAAGCGACAAAGGCTCGCAGTGCATCGGAAAGAACACCTATCGTTACGCTTTCATGCCGCATAAGGGCGACTGGGAGGACGGCAATGTTTGGGGTGAGAGCGAGAGGTTCAACCTTGCGTTCGGCGTAGCCCAGCTTGCTCCGACAGACCACGGCAAGAACGAGCTTGTTCACTCGTTCCTTGAGCTTGGCACCGAGAAGCTCAATGTCAGCGGTATCAAGCAGAGCGAGGACGGCACCGGCTATGTTGTCCGTCTCTTCAACCCGTCCGACAAGGCGATCAAGACCAATATCCGTCTCAACGGCGGCATTGCTCCGATCGAAAAGGCTCAGTCTCCCGTTGAAAGACAGCAGGCAGAATTCGAGCTTCCGCCGTACTCAGGCAAAAAGTGGAGCGAGGTTAAGCTTGTCAGCCTTGAGGAAAAGGATGTTGCTCCGCTCACGGTTGACGAAAACGGCTTTGCAGACTTTGAGATCACAGGCAAAAAGATTCTCACAATCAAATTTGTCGGCTGATAACATATAACTGAGGGAACGCCATTAGTCCGGCGTTCTCTCGGGCAAGTCTCTTGCCCGAAATCGAGGGATAAATCAAACCATGAAAAGTTTACGGAAATTTATGTTTACGGCGGCTGCTTTGTTTGCCGTACTCAGCGTTATTTTCCTTATTTCACACCTACATCACGACAACAGGTATTCCTTTGCTTGCTTTATAACCTTTATAACCTGCTTCTATCATTTTGCTTACAGAATTCTCGTTTCGGGAGCTGTGAACAAAAACCCGACGAAATTCAACTATAAAAGCGGCTGGTTTGCGCCGAAAAAATTTGAAGAACCGATTTTTAAGGCTCTCAGAGTAAAACGCTGGAAGGAAAAGCTTCCCAATCTTCTGCCGCAAACCAATTCGGCAAAGGATTTCCCGGTTGAAACGCTCATTAACGAAACCTGCTCGGTCGAAGCAATACATGAAATCAACATCGTATTCAGCTTCGTTCCGTTTATAGCTTCGCTTTTCTACGGCAGCCACCAATGGGTATTCCTTGTCACCGGCATTGTCACGGCTCTGTTCGATCTGTGCTTTATAATTTTCCACAGACATTTCAGACCGAGGCTGATAAAATTGCTGAACACAAAAGCATAAAAGCCACCGAACGATATGTCCGATGACTTTCAATTAAGGCAATGCCGCACAATTGCGGTGTTGCCTTTATCTTACCAGATCATCAAGCTTTTCCTTCATTGCCTGCTCGGTGTCACGGTAATATTGCGTTTTCGGGTTCGGGTGCTTGTTTTCTGCCCAAAGCTTGTCCGCCTGCTCCTTCCATGCGGCAGCAAATTTGTCGCATTTTGCGCAAAGGTGCTCAACGCCCTCCTGATTTTCAAGGTCGGTCGATTTTGCGCCGGTCTGCTTGATCATTTTTCTGAGATATTCAGGGTTTTCGAGCATCGGACACGGACGAAGATGGTTATCGTTAAACGGCTGATTATGATAATAGCTCATAAACAGCGGATTTCTCAAGGCTTCAAGAATTGTGTGAGTCCTGATATTGGAATCCGAGAAATGAATGAATACGCAAGGCTCGATATCGCCGGCGGAATTGATGTGGAAATAATTCCTGCCTCCGGCAATGCAGCCGCCGACATATTCGGCGTCGTCCTGGAAATCCATTACAAACAGCGGCTTGCCTGTTTTGCCGTTTCTCATCTTCTTGAGCCAGAAATACATGTGCGTTCTCTGTTCGGGGGTGGGAATAAGCTCCTCAACGGCTCCCGTGCCGACCGGCATATAGTTAAAGTACAGAGCAAACTTCGCTCCCTTTTCAACCATAAGGTCGATGAATTCGTCGCTCGTAACCTTATCAACATTTTGTGAGGTGTAGCAAATCGAAAGACCGAAAATGCACTTGTTCTTTCTGAGAAGCTCCATTGCCTGCATGGTTTTTCCGTAAGCTCCCGCACCTCGGCGGAAATCGTTCGATTCCTCCGAGCCTTCAATGCTGAGCGCAAGCGTGAGGTTGCCGACCTCCTTCATCTCGTCGCAGAATTTTTGGTCAATAAGCGTTGCGTTGGTATAAGCAAGGAAGGTACAATTCTTATGCTCACGGCAAAGGCGAATAATATCGTCCTTCCTGATGAGCGGTTCGCCGCCCGTAAACATATAAAGATGTGTTCCAAGCTCCACACCCTGATTGATAACGCCGTTTATCTCGTCATAGCTCAGGTTGAGCTTATGGCCGTACTCCGCCGCCCAGCAGCCCTTACAGTTCATGTTACATGCGCTCGTCGGGTCAATAAGCATAAGCCACGGAATATTGCACTTATACTTCTCCCGGTTTGCCCTGACGGCTCTGGTTCCGTGAAGTCCCGCACCGAGAACAAACGAAAGAAACATTTTCTTGAGATACTCCCTGTCGATATCCTTGAGCAGATTCATCGCATAGGTGTTCCAAACATTGTTGTCGTCGCTTATCGCATTGCGAAATCCGTCAAAGGTCTTTTCGGGAAATGTCTTGCCCGAAAACCTTTCGGCAAGAGCAATAAGCTTAAGAATGTTCTTTTTCGGGTTCTTGTCAATGTACTTCAGGACACGGTCAAGAATAAACCCTACACCGGCACGCTGAATATTTTCTTTCAGTAACATTTTGCTGTACCTCGCAACTAAAAAATCAATGTTATTCTCTCACATTT
>CAVFTC010000042.1:0-16235 GCA_963625295.1 Bacteroides faecis | reverse complement strand
GGCAATACCGCACAATTAAGGCGCACGCCTTGCTTGAATATGTTTCCGTCATGTTGCACAAAAACTCCTTGACTTGCGACAGCAAGCCTGCAAAATTTTTGTACAACCTGACGAAAAATCTTGCTGCGCAATCCGCACACCTAAATTGTGCGGTATTGCCTAAAATAAAAACGCACAAGCCAATCCCGTAAGGACTCAACCTGTGCGTCATTTTGACAAAAAACCGCATGACAATTGATGCCCGATCCAGCCTCGGTATCGGTCACTCTCAACAACTATTCGATTTATGTTCTTATCATACATAGCTCTACCTCTGATGTTAAGGCAATCCTGCACGAATTACGGCATATTGCCTTGAATATTGTATAATAAATATATCATTTTTACATTTTATTGTCAATACTTTTAGAAAAATTGTTGCTTTTGCATGAAAAACGGCCTGTACTCAATAGTACAGACCGTCAAATATTCATATGCGAAAAAATCGTCAGATCTTCTTGCAGAAGGTGAAGATCTCCTCAGGAAGCTCGCCCTCATCGGCAGAGATCGTGAAGATGAAGCTCTTCTCCTCAACATGGTTCTTGCTGAGCTCGTCAACCTTCTTGAGGAACTCGCAAAGCTCGCCGTAGTCACGGGAACCGATTCTCAGCGTTGCATCAACAAGAACATCGGTGATGTCATGGTCGCCGGCGCAGATTCCGCAAAGGAAGCCGAAAAATGCGTCATAGCCGCTTACCTTGTAGTGGTCAGTATCAATAAGGCGTGCACGATAGTTTACATCGTATGTGAGCTTGGGCTGCTTTTCAACGCAAACAACATTGCCGTTTGAACTCTCAATAGCTTCGTTGACCTTTTCAATCAAAAGCTTTGTTTTTCCTGAACCTTTTTTACCTAAAATAAGAGATACCATAATAATATCCTCCCTGTTTTTTATTCTAACATTCGTGTCCTGCACGAAAATTATACGAAATTAGTTTAACCTTGCTTCAAGCTCGGCCTTGCGATCCTCATATCCCGGCTTGCCGAGAAGAGCGAACATATTTTTCTTGTAGCTCTCAACGCCCGGCTGGTCAAAGGGATTGATTCCGAGAATGTAGCCGCTGATTGCACAAGCCTTTTCGAGGAAATAGATAAGATAGCCGAGATTGAACTCGTCCATCGCCTCGACCTCAAGCACGATGTTCGGAACATTGCCGTCCGTGTGAGCAAGCAGAGTACCCTCAAAAGCCTTCTGATTAACGAATGAAACAGTCTTACCGGCGAGGAAATTAAGCCCGTCGGCGCTACCCTCCTCGTTCTTTATCTCAACCTCGGACTTTGACCTTGCAAAGTGAACAACGGTTTCAAAAAGATGCCTTTCGCCCTCCTGAATATACTGCCCCATTGAGTGAAGGTCAGTCGAGAAAATAGCCGAAGCCGGGAACAAGCCCTTGTTCTCCTTGCCCTCGCTCTCACCGTAAAGCTGCTTGAACCATTCATTCATCATCGTGTATGCCGGCTCATAGCTGACCATCATTTCAATCTTTTTGCCGCTCCTGTAAAGGAGATTCCTTGTTGCGGCGTATTTGTAGCAATCGTTCTTTTCGATATCCTTATCACTAAGCTCGTTCATTGCCGCCGCAGCGCCCTGCATAATGGCGTCAATGTCAATTCCGGCAACGGCGATCGGGAGAAGTCCCACAGCCGTAAGAACGGAATAACGGCCGCCGACATCATCGGGAACAACGAAGCTTTCGTAGCCCTCTGCGTCCGCAAGAGCCTTGAGCGTTCCTCTCGACTTATCGGTCGTGGCGTAGATACGCTTTGCCGCTTCCTCTGCGCCGTATTTACTCTCGAGCATTTCTCTGAAAATTCTGAAAGCGACCGCCGGCTCGGTGGTCGTGCCCGACTTTGAAATAACATTAACTGAGAAATCTCTGTCACCGATTATTTCAACAAGCTCGTTGATTGATGCGGAGCTTATCGTGTTGCCTGCGAAATAGATCTCCGGTGCTCCGTGTCTGAGCAGGTTATAGTTCTGCGACTTGATGAATTCAATTGCCGCTCTCGCTCCGAGATACGAACCGCCTATTCCGATTACGACGAGAACCTCAGAATCCTTTCTGATTTTCTCCGCCGAAGCTTTGATTCTTGCAAATTCTTCCTTGTCATAGCTTTCCGGAAGGCTGAGCCATCCGAGGAAGTCGTTTCCCTTGCCCGTTCCGTTGTGAAGCTCGTCGTGCGCCGCTTCAACCTCCGACCGTATGTTGTCATATGCGTTTTCTTTGAGGAACGGAGATACATATTTTGTGTTTAACTTTACAGACATTATTCTGTATGCCTCCGATATTTCTTTCTATTAGATGGTTATATTTTACCCTATTTAACTTGTTTTTTCAAGTGGTATTTATCATTTTTTACGCAGATTGCATAAAAAATACACACTCAGTTCACACTAACAGACTGCTGCGGCTTGCAAATTGAGCATAACAGGCGAACAAACACCGTTTTGAAGCTGAGCCTTTCGACATAATGCGGCGCAGTCAGCTTATATTCTCCGATTTTTTCACCGTCCAGCTTGACCGTCACCGTGCCCAGCGTCTGATTGGACTCAACAGGAGCCTCAACTGCGGCGGCAAGCTCGATATACTGCGTGATATTCTTCCGCTTGCCCTTCGGAATAAGAAATTGAGAGCCGCCCGAGATTTGCGGCGTGAGCGTTTTCTCCTCGCCCTTGATGATGTTCACATCAGTAATCAGCGACCCGTCGATTTCCGGCGTCACCGTTTCGTAGTTTGCAAATCCCCAGTTAAGCATCGCCTTTGCTCCCTCGAAGCGGTCATTGCTGTTGTCCGCACCCATCACAACGGCGATAAGGCTTGTTCCGTCCCTCGTTGCGGTTGCAGAAATGCAGCAGCCCGCCTTTGAGGTTGTGCCGGTTTTCAGACCCGTTGCGCCCTCATAAAATCTGATCAGCTTATTTGTGTTGACAAGCTCGGTCTTGCCGTCACGAAGCGAATCCATCCAGATTTTTGTGTACTGCTGAATGAATTGATGCTTCATCAGCTCCCTCGACATCAGCGCAATGTCATACGCCGTTGTCAGATGAGTTGTCGAGGTGTCGTCAAGCCCCGTGCAGTTGTCAAAATGAGTGTTTTTCATTCCAAGCTCCGCCGCACGCTCGTTCATCATTGTCACAAATGCCTCGTCGCTGCCGGCTATGTACTCGCCGAGAGCGGTACAAGCGTCGTTCGCACTGTAAACTGCGGTCGCTCTGAGCAGCTCATCGACGGTCATTATCTCACCCTCCTTGAGCCATATCTGCGAGCCGCCTTTTTTTGACGCATTGGTGCTCGTCGTCACCTCGTCCGTCAGCCTTATTGTGTTAGAGTCGATCGCTTCGGCAACAAGCAGCATTGACATGATTTTTGTAACTGACGCCGGATAAAGCTTTTCATTCTCATTCATTCGCATCAGCACCGCTCCGGTAGTCTGATCTATCAATATTGCCGATTTTGCCTTGACATCAACCGGCATCGGTGAATCGTTCTCTGCCGAAGCGAACATGCCGAGCGTTGTGAATAGCATAACAACGGTTAAGGCAATACCGCACAAATTGATGCGCACGCCTTGCTTGAAGCTGTTTCCGTCATGCTGCACAAAAATTTCTTGACTTGCGTCAGCAAGCCGGCGGAATTTTTGTACAACCTGACGAAAAATCTTACTGCGCAATCCGCACACCCCAATTGTGCGGTATTGCCTTAAAAAAATAACAATTGCCTTTTTCATAACAAGCCTCCCTTTCGCTGTCGCACACAATAATATATGCCCGGTTAAAGACAAATAAAACTTGCACCTCGCTCTGTTTTGCCTTATAATAATATTTTAGATTACCAAACGGAGCTGATGATATGAAAATTGCATTTTACACCCTGGGCTGCAAGGTCAACCAATACGAATCCCAAGCAATGTCCGAAAAAGCAGCGGCAAACGGCTTTGAAGTGGTCACGAGCGGCGAAGAAGCGGATGTTTATGTTGTCAACTCCTGCACTGTTACCGCCGAAAGCGACCGCAAAACCCGTCAGGCGGTTCGAAAATTCAAGCGCAACCACCCCGAAAGCATCGTTGTTCTCACAGGCTGTATGCCGCAGGCATTTCCAAAGGATGCCGAAAGGCTTGAGCAGGCGGATATCGTGCTCGGCAACAAGAATAATTCAAGGCTTTTTGAGCTGCTCCACAGCTATTTCAGCTGCGGACAGCGCATAATTGACATAGAGGAGCACAAGACGGGCGACAAATTCTCCGGCGGCGACATTTCCGGATTTGACCGTCGAACAAGAGCCGTTGTAAAAATCGAGGACGGCTGCAATCGCTTCTGCTCATACTGCATAATCCCATATTCGAGAGGCCGTGTGCGCTCCAAACCGCTCGACGAGCTTGAATGTGAGCTTCAAAGACTCAGCGACGCAGGCTTTGCTGAGGTCGTTCTGGTCGGAATAAACCTTTCCGCTTACGGCACGGATATCGGGCTGAGCATCTGCGACGCAGTTGAGCTTGCCGACAAAATGAATTTCCGTCGTGTCCGTCTCGGCTCGCTTGAACCCGATCACATCACAGACGAAGTAATTGAAAGGCTCGCAAAGCTTCCGAGCTTTTGCCCGCAGTTCCATATTTCGCTTCAAAGCGGCTGCGATAACACGCTCAAGGCCATGAACCGTCACTACAGCGCAGACGAATATTTTGAGCTTTGCAAAAAGCTCAGGGCAAGCTTCCCCGATGCGACGATTACGACCGATATAATGGTCGGCTTCCCAACAGAGAGCGAGGAGGATTTTGCCGAAAATGTCCGCTTTGCACAGAAGGTCGGATTTGAAAAGGTTCATGTGTTCCCCTACTCTCCCCGTGAGGGCACGAAAGCAGCCAAAATGCCGCAGATTGAAAAGGCTGTTAAAGAAAAGCGAAGCCATATTATGATTGAAAAAACCGAGGAGATAAGACAGGAATATCTCAAAGCGCAAATCGGCAAGAGCGTTGAGGTTCTTTTTGAAACAAGACATTCCGACGGATATATCGAGGGCTATACCAGGAATTACACCCCCGTCAAGGTCAAGGGCGAGCTGCCCTGCGGCGAGATTGCAAAAATAAAAATAACCGCCGTTGACGGCGATTTCTGTGTAGGCGAAAAAATATGAACGAGCATAAATTTGACAAAAAAGGCGAAATCTATTCCAAGGCACGACCAAGCTATCCTGATAAGCTTTTTTCATATCTGCAAGAACAAAAATTGATTTTTGAGAGCACCGTTGCCGCCGATATCGGCTCCGGCACGGGAATATTTACCGAAAAGCTTTGTTCATATGTAAGCAGGATTTTCGCGGTTGAGCCGAATGACGACATGCGTTCGATCGCCGAGAGTAAATATGCCGCACATGAGAACATTATCTCTGTAAACGGCAGTGCCGAGAATACAAAACTGGGCGACAAAAGCGTTGATTTCATCACTGTTGCTCAGGCTTTCCACTGGTTCGACAGGCAATCATTTAAAGCCGAATGTCGCCGAATTTTAAAGGATAGAGGAAAAATTCTGCTTGTGTGGAACGACCGTGACACCGAAAGTGAACTTATCAGAGAGAATTACGATATTAATCGCCGCTTCTGCCCAAATTTTAAAGACTCATCAAACGGAATTGATTTCAGCAAGGATGCATTCAGTGACTTCTTTGAGGACGATTTTGGCGTGGTTCAATTCAGGAATGACCTGATGTATGATGAAAACGCTTTTGTTTCAAGATGTCTGTCCTCATCCTATGCTCCGAAGCCGGGCGAAGAAAAATACAACGAATATGTTGCCGAGCTGCAAGAGCTTTTCAAAAAGCGCAGCCAAAACGGCACCGTCCCATATCCCTACATCACACGATGCTATATCGGAAGAGTAAACAAACGCTCCGCCTGAGATTCAGACGGAGCGTTTTCTGAGTTCGGTTCTCAAATCAGTTTTTCAAGTGTGACCGAATCAAAATATTCGTTTGTCATGTCGTTAAATTTTTCCCAAAGAGGCAGAGTCTTGCATTCCTTTTTTCTCGGACATTCCTCTGCGTTGCATGAAAGACACGCAACGGGAGCAAGGTCGCCCTCGGCGGCACGAAGAATTTCACCTGCTGTGTATTCGCTCGGCGATTTGGTCAGCTTATATCCGCCGCCCTTGCCGTGAACGCCCTCAACGAAGCCGTTTTTCACGAGTGACGGCATAATCTGCTCCATATATTTTTTAGAGATATTCTGCCTTGCGACAACATCCTTCATCGGGATATATCCCTCGTCCTTATGTTCAGCAAGGTCAATCATGACCCTTAGTGCATATCTTCCTCTTGTTGAAATCATTTTAACAACCTCGTTATATTATTCAAAAAGTGCAGTTGAGAGATATCTGTCGCCGGTATCGGGAAGCAGTGCGACAATAGTTTTGCCCTCGTTCTCCTCACGCTTTGCAAGCTCGATTGCCGCATATACGGCTGCGCCTGCCGAGATACCTACAAGCACGCCCTCGCTGCCGATGAGCTTGCCTGTTGCGAATGCGTCCTCGTTTGATACGGGAATTATCTCGTCGTAAATCTTTGTATCGAGCACATCGGGAACGAAACCTGCGCCGATGCCCTGAATCTTATGTGAGCCGGAAACACCCTGTGAAAGAACGGGCGATGAAAGCGGCTCAACGGCAACAACCTTAACCTCAGGCTTCTTCTCCTTGAGATATTTGCCTACGCCCGTAACCGTTCCGCCCGTGCCGACGCCGGCAACGAAGATATCAACCTCTCCGTCGGTGTCCTCATATATCTCGGGACCCGTTGTTTCATAGTGCGCCTTCGGGTTTGACGGATTGACAAACTGACCGGGAATGAAGCTGTTCGGATATTCCTTTGCAAGCTCCTCGGCCTTGGCGATTGCGCCCTTCATGCCCTTTGCGCCCTCGGTCAGAACAAGCTCTGCGCCGTAAGCCTTGATAAGTCTGCGGCGTTCCTCAGACATTGTTTCGGGCATAACTATTATAATCTTATATCCTCTTGCCGCCGCAACAGCCGCAAGACCGATGCCCGTGTTACCGCTGGTCGGCTCGATGATTACCGAGTCCTCCTTGAGCTTACCCGAAGCCTCTGCGTCGTCAATCATCTTCTTTGCGATTCTGTCCTTGACAGAGCCTGCCGGGTTGAAATATTCAAGCTTCGCAAGAAGCTTTGCCTTGAGGCCGTACTTTTTTTCGATGTGTGTAAGCTCGAGAAGGGGGGTTTTTCCGATAAGCTGATCTGCTGATGTATAAATCTTTGACATAGTAATTATCTCCTTTAAAATTAGAATACAGAATAAAGCGAATAGATATCTTCATTCAGCTTCTACATCGTCCGAATCTGATGTTGCTTCTAAGCAACCTGCCGTAAATGAATCTCACAAAATCACTTCCTAAAAAAATAACCGAAAAGCATTGGAAGCCTTCCGGTGTTTCGACTGAATATAATGTAATCAAAACCTGACCGAAGACATGGCAACAAGAGCGCACATACAGCACTCGATACACATTGAACAAGCGTTAAGCGACTTTCTCATTGTCGGTTTCCTCCGTTTCTTTCGTCGTTTTCTTTATGTCGGTGATATAATAACATCTTTTACCTACTTTGTCAATAGGTAATTGCAAAAAATTTACGGTTATTCAAAAAATTCCGATTTGCCGGCACGGATATAATCTGCCGCAGACCTGTAAATCTCATTCTTTTTGTCATTCATAAGAGTCTCGAACTCGGCGTCGTACTTTGCCAGAAGCTCATTATCAACGGATGTCGTTTCGTCGTTATCGTCGAGCATTATAAACTCCTTGTTGAATATCTCTGCAAATTCGCCGCCGACAGCCTCGTTGACAGCCGCCTTTGCAGCCGAAAGAAGCGGTTCGCCGTTTGAGCGAAAGAATTCCGAAAGCTTGTTTTTGCTGTCCTCAAAAACATAGCCGAGACAGTAAACATTCTTTTTGACATCGGAAAGCTCCGAAAAAGCCTCGTTCATGTTCGTCGCCTTTTCAAGCTTCATCTGAATGTTGGCACACATACCGACGATCAGCCTGTAATCGTCCTTTTCGGGAAGAAATGTTGTTTCATCGGGATTTCTAAACTCGTTTCTCAGTGCCTTTTCCTTTTCGAGATCGGCAATAATACGCTCTCTTTCCTCATTTCTCTTTTTGCCCGAAGCAATGGCCTTGTACCAAACAAAAACGGTCAAAGCAATCAAAAGCACAAGCGCAACCCCTACCCACGGGTGCTGTGCGATATATTGGAACATACTCATTCTTAAAATCCTTTCTTTTTGTAATTTTCATTCTTTCCGGTAAACAATAATGTTAGGACAATACCGCACGAGCAAGGCGTACACCACAATTGTGCGGTATTGCCTTAAAAATAAATTCTGTATTTTCCGTAAACATCATATAATACGGCGGCATGATGTGGGCATCATGCCCTACGATTAAAGATTTATCGCCGTCGGTATTATGGTGCAGAAACCTGATTTCGTAGGGTGCGATGCCCTCATCGCACCGAGAAATTTTCCCGTAATCTCACTGTAAATTTTAACGCTGTATTTTCCGTAAACATCATCTGAAATGTCGGCATGATGTAGGCATCATGCCCTACAGATTGAAAAATTTTTAACGGATTTATGCTTAATTAGAATAATTTGCAGAAGCGAGCATTGCTCGTCCGACAAAGTCAGTAGGAAACAACGAGGGCACAATTCTCTCCCATACAAAAATTATTCTAAATACCAACATAGATGTGGTTTATGGAAAATGCAGCTTTTTGAAAATCCAACTAATCACTGTCCACTAATCACTAACCATATCTAACATCTATTGCGCCGCAAGGCATGGCATTGCCTTAAGGCAATACCGCACAATTGAGGTGTGCGGATTGCGCAGTAAGATTTTTCGTCAGGTTGTACAAAAATTTTGCAGGCTTGCTGGCGCAAGTCAAGAAATTTTTGTGCAGCATGACGGAAACATATTCAAGCAAGGCGTGCACCACAATTTGTGCGGTATTGCCTTAAATCAACGCCTTGTAAATATCGCCCTTTTTAAATCCCGACAGCTTCGCCGACTGCTTTGCCGCTTCGCTGACGCTCATACCGTTTTCTATGCTGTGACGGGCACATTCTATCGCCTGTTCAAGGGTCATTTTGTCCTCGCTTGCGTCGTGTTCTGCTCCCTTGATAACGAGAACGATCTCTCCCTTAACGCTGCCGTCGGCATATTTCTCAACAGCTTCGTCCAGCGTGGTACGGATAACCTCCTCGTGAATTTTCGTAATCTCACGGACTATTGCAATTTCACGGTTGCCGAACACCTTGTTCATGTCACGGAGAGTTGCGCCCAGCTTGTGCGGCGCTTCATAAAAAAGCATGGTTCTTGTCTCTTTTTCGAGCGAGAGAAGATGCTCACGGCGGCTCGGCTTGTTCACGCTTAGAAAACCCTCAAAGGTGAAGCGCCCCGACGGGAAGCCCGAAAGCGCAAGCGCAGTTGAAAAAGCACACGGTCCGGGAACTGATTCGACCTCCACTCCCCTGTCATGACAAAGGCGTACGAGATCCTCGCCCGGGTCGGAGATGGCAGGCATACCTGCGTCGGTCACGATTGCGCCGTTCTCCCCGGCAAGAATTCTTTGAACTATCGCCTCGCCGTGCTCTTTTTTATTATATTCAAAATAGCTCATCAGGCTCTTTTTTATGCCAAAATGGTTGAGCAGCTTGAGGGTCACTCTTGTATCCTCGGCGGCGATAAAATCCACGCTTTTCAGCGTTTCGACCGCACGGGGCGAAAAATCCCCCAAATTGCCTATCGGAGTTCCGACAACATAAAGCTTACTCATTTAATGTTCTCCTTATACTCACCGTAAATATCGGTTACTTCCTTTGAAAGCTCGCCATCCTCACCGTACATTATCAAAAGCGGATCGACATTCATGAACGGTTTTCCACCCTTTCTCCCCTCTATGAGAAAGAGCCACGGACGGGTGTACGGCGTTTTTGCAACAAGGCGAAGCCGCTTCGGCTCAATGCCGCTGTTCTTCATTGCGATGATCGTGTCGCTGAGCCTTTCAGGGCGATTGCACATACAGAGCCGTCCGCCGAAATTCAGCAGATATGCCGCAGCACGGCAAATATCGTCAAGCTTACATTCCACCTCATGCCTTGCAATAAGCTCGGCAGGCGCAACGCTTTTTATTCCGCTGTTAGCCGCCTTGTACGGAGGATTCATCGTCACGATATCCATTGAGGCGTGTGGCAAAATCGACTTTATATCCTTGAGGTCATGATTTATCGGTCTGACCTTTTCTTCGACCGAGCTTTTGCGAACAGAGCAGCAGGTCTGCATATAGCCCTGCTCCTGCAATTCAACGGCGGTTATCTCCCCGGCGCAGTTGTTCCTGCACCAAAGCATCGGGATTATTCCACAGCCCGTGCCGAGATCGCAGGCTTTTTCATTACGCTTCGGCGAAGCAAAGTCGGCAAGCAGAACAGCGTCCGTGCCGAATGTATGCTCCTTTGATACGGCAACATATATGCCCGAGCCGAGAGATTCATATTTTAAGTCGGACATAGCATCGCCCCTTGTTTCGATAATCATAGTGTATATTATACAATGTAAACAGCGCCGTGTCAAAGGGAACAACTCTGTTTTTAATTATTTTATTCTGTAGCGGGACTTTGATGAGAACTTAGGTGAAAATGCACCTAAGTTTCAAGTGAGCGCTTGATATTTTGCAAAAGCGGTGGTATACTATACTTGAAAGTCAGGGAAAAATACCCGTAAGTTTTAAGTGAGTGGAGGGCTACAATGCAGAACATTATTAAGCGTGACGAATATCTTAACAGAATTATTGACAGAAAAGAAAACGGACTGATTAAGGTCATTACCGGAATCAGAAGATGCGGTAAGAGCTTTCTGCTGTTCAATCTGTTTTACGATTATCTGATTGAAAGCGGTGTAAAAGAAGAACAGATCATTACGATTGCCTTGGATGATGATACCTTTGTGAAGTACCGTGATCCCGATGAACTGTCGAAATATATTCGTGGGAAAATCGTGAACTCAGATATGTACTATATTCTCATTGATGAGGTGCAGTACGCAATCACAAAGGATGAACTTAAAAACCCTGAGAACATTAGGCTTTACAATGTACTCAACGGTCTTATGCGGCTTCGCAATGTTGACATTTATGTAACAGGCAGTAATTCAAAAATGCTCACGAAAGATGTACTGACTGCCTTTCGTGGCAGAGGTGATGAGGTTAAAGTTTACCCCATCTCTTTCAAAGAGTATTATTCCTTTGTGGGCGGAGATAAATCCGACGCCTATGAGGAATACGCTTTGTACGGTGGTATGCCGCTTGTTTTAACAAAAAAGAGCGATGCGGAGAAGATGAACTATTTGCACACTCTTTTCACCGAGGTTTATTTCAAAGACATTGTAGAGCGTTATGATATTGAGTTGCCTGATGTGCTCAGTGAATTAACGGATGACCTTTGTTCTTCTGTCGGTTCGCTTACCAATGCAAGCAAAATATCAAATACCTTGCAGACGGTAAAAAACATTAAGGTTTCAGGTACAACCGTTTCCAACTATCTGAATTATCTAATTGAGTCGTTCCTGTTCAGCAATGCGAAACGATACGATGTAAAAGGCAAAAAGTATTTTGAATACCCGTCAAAGTATTATTGCACCGACATCGGACTTCGTAACGCAAGACTTAATTTCAGGCAGCAGGAAGAAACGCACATAATGGAGAACATTATATACAATGAACTTCTGTGCCGAGAGTATTCCGTTGATGTCGGTGTTGTAGAGATTGTGGAAGCGAGTGCAGGAAAAAGGTCGAAAAAACAGTGCGAGATAGATTTTGTAGTAAACAAGGGTTCTAAAAAATACTATATTCAATCCGCATTGAATGTTTCAGAACCGTCAAAACTTGAAACCGAACTCAGACCTTTGAAGAACACCAAGGATTTCTTCAAGAAGATAATTATCAGCAAGACCTCAATGAAGCCTTGGACAGATGAAGATGGAATACTTCATCTCGGACTTTATGAGTTCCTGCTGAATGAAAATTCCCTTGAATTGTAACTAAGGCAACACCGCACAAATTGAGGCGCACGCCTTGTTCGGTAACCGTTGAATCTGTTTCCGTCAAAAAAAGAATACTCAAAATATCGCAAAGCATCGCTCATTGTTGCTGTTACGCTGTCATATGAAATCTCGTCAAGATTTCCTCAATTGTTCGGTACCAAAAATCGCCGTGCGTACCCCTTTTGATACGCACGGCGTCTTTGATCTTTTATTATGCTTTTGAAGCGAATCACATTGTGGAATGATTTCAACCGCTTCGTCAAACATCACAAAGCTTTAATTATTCCTCTGTCGGAGCTCCGACCGGGCAAACATCGGCACAAGCGCCGCAGGATGCACAAGCATCAGCGTCGATCTCATACTTGCCGTCGCCTTCGGAAATAGCGCCTACCGGGCACTCAGCCTCGCAAGCACCGCAAGCGATGCAGTCATCTGTAATCTTAAAAGCCATTGTTGTTACCTCCTTGCTGGTTGATTTGACTTTATTGTAACATATTCCTGCAAAAAAGCAAGGGCTTTTACAAATTATTTTCATGGAAAATATTTTTCACTCAATTTTTATGCCTGTATAGTAATGCTTCAATATCTCCTGCCAGCCAGACCCTTGGCGAGCCATATAGTCCGCTCCGTATTGGCTCATGCCGACCATATGTCCGTTTCCGACAGTCCTGACCGTGAATTTGCCGTCCTTGTAGGTTATTGTAAAATTTCTGCTTGAAAGTCCGAGTGCTTTTTTGATGTCGCCGCCGTCAACCTTTGCGCCGCCTATCTCAACGGAATTGACAAAGCCCGTGTCGGTTTTGTCAACCTTTCCGATCCATTTTTCGCTGTTCTCCGGCAGCTTGATTCCGTCAATCATCTGAATTGCCGCTCGAAATTTTTCTTCATCAAGGCCGAGCACATTTTCGTAATCCGGTGAAAGCCTGTCGCCGTCGCTCGTGACGGAACGAAGGTATGCAATATCCTCGCCCCAAACGGTTTTTGCGCTCTCGGTTTTGCCACTGCAAATGTCGTGATACGCCGCCAAAATCGAGATTCCGTCATAGGTCATCCTTTTGCCGAGCACCTCCTCGACAAGCTTTTCCGCCTTTTTCTCGTATTCGTCATACTTGTCGCCCCACTTCTTTTTCCTTGCGTCCTTGTTTAGGTAGCCTTGATAAGCCTTGGAATCGTCCGAAATATCAGCTCCGTTAAGGTCGTCCCTGTTTCCCTTTTCCTTGCAATAAAGAGCGTAGGTGTAGCACGCAACCGCCTGCGCCTTGAGAGCCTCGTCATGGCTTTCCATGCTCATTTCCGCCGCCAATGCTCCGACGGTGTATTCCTTTATATCGGTTTTTTCGACCTTTCCGCTCTCGCTTTTCATAACGCTTATGACTCCGTTTTCCGCCTCGGCAACTGTTTTTTCGTCAACGATTATTGTTTTTCGGGGCTTTTCCATTGTTGTCAGCGGCAGAATTATCATTGCCGCCATCAGCACCGAGCAAAGCAGCATATATTTTCTCATTGTTCATTCCTCCCGAAAAAAATATATGCGGACAAGTCGGTGCATATGAAAAGAAGCACCGAAAAATCAGTGCTTCCTAAATAATTTTCTGAATTGCTTTTGCCATTTTCTGTAGTAGGCTATTTCGAGCTTTTCAATCGCAATGTCATACATTATGAATGCGACAAGCCCGAGAACGACGAGCAGCGGAATCATAAATCCCTGAGTTTCCTCCAAAAGCTCGGTCGAGATGCCGAAAACATGCATTATTATATAGTATGTCGCAACGATAACTCCGACGAAGAACACCGCCTTTACGATATAGCCGACAATCTTCGGCAGCTTGTCAAAAAGAAGCTTAAGCAGCGGATAATAACCTATCAGCGCTATATAAATCGCCACCGCTTCCTTTTCGGGAACGACAAGTGCGCTGACTATCGCCGTGCCGGCGTAAACACCAAACGCCCATTTCCAATCGCACTCAATGCGCATGAACATTACAAGAATCGCTGCAAGCGCAGGTATAGCATATGTCAAAAACGGAATGACCGACGCAAGCATCATCAACGCCGCCGAAAGACCTATGCACATTCCGCCCAGAGCTGTTTTTACCGTATTTTTCATATTATCACCGTCAGCAGCATCTTATAAGGTCGCCGCCCATACACTCGCAGCAGCAATCCGCACACATAAGCGACGAGCAGATGTTACACGGACTGCAGCAGCCGTCATTATCGTCATTCTGTCTGCTTCGTCTGAAATTGCCCTTCGACTCACGCTCAAGCTGATTGTATGCCGCCTCGTACTCGGAATTACCCGGCTCCATGTCTCTCGCTTTTTTAAAGCTTTCCAATGCGCTTTCAAGCCAGCCCTTGCGGTGCTGGATCGTGCCCTTGAGATAATACCATTCGGCATTCCTGCGCTGATACGGAATGCCGTCGAGCAGCATTTCCGCATCGTCGATCCTGCCGCTGTTGAGCTTCGCCCTTATATCGCCGAATTCGGAGGTTTGTCCGGTTGCCGCATTTGCGCCGAAGCCGGGATCGGCATATGATGCGCTGCTTTTGCTTGAGTTGAAATTATTGATAATGAAATCATAGGCTTCGTTCAGCTCGTTCATTTTCGCCTGATCCTCGCTGAATTGGCGAGCTTTGTCACGGTATGCTCTTTTGATCTCGTCCATTCCTGCCGCAGCCGTAACGCCGAGCACTTCATACGGATTTTTCACAACCTTCAACCTCCTTGTATATTACTTTTTTTGCGGAACATTCCGTTCCGTAGATAAGAACATTGTCTATTATATCATAAAATCTGTAAATTTTCAGCTTGTTAAAATTATTTATCGCTTCTCCGACGGTAAGCGACAGCATTCTCTCGCAATTTGTTTTAAAATCGGGCAAATTATATCGTCTTTTCAGCGGATTGAAGCTTCCCGATTTGATGTCGTCGCCGCAGTCATCGACCGCATCGATAAGGTAAACCCAACGGCCGAGATAATACCCGACACGGTTCAGCGCCGCATTGTCGGACGATTCAATGTCGGTCGAGAGCATTTCGGCAAGCATTTTTGCGCTTGCATCCGCCGCCTCGTCAACGCCTGCGTTCCTTTTTTCCGCCTCAGCCTGAGCCTCCATCAGCCTGCCTAATTTTTCGGCAATCACGGGATTGTTTTTCTTTGCCTTTTTATATATATGGTTAGCATAAGGCAGCAGCATTTTGCAAAGCAATTTTTTGAAAAATTTGCTGTCGGCAATATTGTCCTTTATCTTATAGTAGAATGTGAGCATTGAAACATCGGCGGTATATGCAATGTCAACGCTGCTGCCGGAGCAGTCGTAGCATTTTTTTATCGGGTTAAACGAGCAATGCGATTTTTTCATGCAAACCCTGTTCTTCCTGACCGCCATTCTGAGAATTGCAAGAAAGGTAAAATCATACGAAAGCGTAAGCCTTGCAATCAGCCCGTAACGCCTGCCGATCGACTTGCAAAGTGAGCAGTAAACGCCCTTGTACATATCATAATCTTTAAATTTCATTTCGGGTCTGTATGCCCTGACATAGCCAAGCAAAAGTCCACTTCCTCAAAACCAAATATGAATATCGAATTTATTCCCGCAGATTGGGCAGGTTATGCTTCGCTTGCCCCTTTTTTTTGAAAGGCGCAGATTCTCGCCGCAGTTCGGGCAAACTCTGAACCTGTGAGTTTTTATATACTTGAATCTCAAGCCCTGCCTTTTGAACCAGCGCTTCATTTTTCTGAAATTATCGGTATAATTGGTTCTGACGAGCAGATTATCAAACCATTCGCCCTCACGGCGACGCTTTTCGATATTTTTCGACAGCACACGGAACACCGCAAAGCCGAAAACAGCAAGAGCCAAAACATAGAAAATATAATAAGCTATACGGTTTCGCATGAACGAACCGATTCCGTTGAGCAAAAGATTCAGTAAAATCAAAAATCCGGTCAATTTGTCAAGACCGTATCTGCCGTACATGAAGTTGTAAAGCTTTTGCATAAAATTATTCATTCCCGATTAACCATCTTTCAATTTAGGCAATACCGCACAATTGGGGTGTGCGAATTGCGCAGTAAGATTTTTCGTCAGG
>CAVFTC010000041.1:0-17009 GCA_963625295.1 Bacteroides faecis | reverse complement strand
GCCGCAAGATATCAGGTGTCAAGCGTTTTGTCAGACGAAAGAGCAGACGGGCTTCTTGAACTTATTGCCGAAATGAAGGATTCAAAAACTGTTCTTGTGTCATACCACGCAAACGACCCGAATGTAGGCTTATCTAACAACAAAGATTTTGCCAAGTTCAAACTGTTCATTTGCGATACAGGGCTTTTCACAACGCTTATGTTTAAAGACAGTGATTTCACCGAAAACACTGTCTATGAAAGGCTCTTGAGTAATAATCTGAGCGCAAATCTCGGATATTTGTATGAAAATATGGTTGCTCAGATTTTGACGGCAAACGGAAATGAATTATTCTATCACACAATAAAAAATGAAGCTTCAAGGCACAGCTATGAGGTAGACTTTTTGATAACCCGAAAAAACAAAATTTGTCCTATTGAAGTTAAATCGTCAAGCTACAGAACGCATAAATCAATAGATGCTTTCTGCGAAAAGTATTCTTCAAGAATTCTGAATAAATACCTGATATATACTAAGGATTTCAGCAAGGACAAGGATATATTCTGTTTGCCGGTTTATTATACTCAGTTCATTTAACCGACGAGAGCTTATATGATTTAAGGCAATACCCCACACTCTGATAGTGAGGTATTGCCTTATATTTATATAATGATTAAAGGGCGAAGATTCCGACGAGGGTCAGGGCAATCCAAACGAGGAGGCCGAGGCCGTTCTTTTCAAACCATGCCGAAACGATGAAGTAAACGGACGGAATGAAAGCGAAAATTTTTGCGAAAATGTTCGTCTTTTTTCCTTTGCCGTAGAGAAGATCCCAGTTGTTGAGGGCGTCTTCATAGAGCGGTGCGTTGTTGCACATCAGCGAAACGCCGAGGTAATAAAGAGCAACGCAGAACCAAAAAGCGATGGTGTCGGTGCCCGCTTTCATGTAAAAAAGACCGAGATATCCGCCGACGAGCATTCCGTAGCCGAAAAGGCGGTTCATCATGCCGGGAAGATAGTTGATGAAAAATGTTACCGCTCGTGTTTTTGTAAAGTCGTGGTCAACATGGCCGCACAGCTCGGTTGCCTGAAGATAGCGGGCGTCGGAAACCGGAACGCCGAGAATACGGCAGAAAAGGTGCTCCCAGAAGCCTTTGAGAATCGAGCCGATAACGGTGATATATTTTGTAATTACATAAACTGTTGTCATGATATCTCACCCGATCCTTTCATGAATATATCTTCAAATGTGATGTCGCCCTTGATACACTGCTGAACCGAATCGCTCAGCTCCATGCTGCTCTGCTCAAACATTGCCTTGACCTCCTCATAGGTGGTTGTGTCGTCGCAGATGAAACAGATAAGAGCAACGGTGTTTGCCGTCTGAATGGTGAGCTGTGAATTCTGCGTAGCAAGCTCATAGGACTGCTTGATGGCTTCGAGTGCGTTCTCCTTGTCACTCTTGAGGAGATATGCAATGGCCTGCTGACGGTAAATCTCGGAATCCGAGCCTGCAACGATACCCTTGCGGCAGATTTCGATTGCTTCGTCAAGCTTGTTCTGACGGCGAAGAATTTCCGCCTTCGTGCTGTAATAATCAATTCCTTCGGGATTTGCCTTGCGCATATCCTCGCAAATTTTATCAGCCGTTTCAAAATCGTTCTTTTCGATATAGACCTTGACCGAGTAGTAATAAGCCGAAGCGTCGTTGACATTCAGCTCGGTCGCAGTCTTTGCAAGCTCAAGCACCTTGTCGTAATCCTCATACTGCCATGCCATAGCCATATAGTTCTGGAGATACAGATAGCCGTAGTCGCCGGACTTGGTGTAGGCTCCGTCGATGAAGCCGAGAGCCGTTTTGCCGTCCTTGCTTGCGTAATAGGCGAGCATGAATTTGTAGTAATCGACAAGTCCCTTTTGAACATCTGATTCGGCGGTGAGAGAATCAAGATATTTTATGCCGTCGTCATATTTAACATCGTAGGTTCCGTCCTCTTTCTGCGAAATGAAGCTGTTCATTTCCTCCTCGATCGAGGTCGCCATTGTGTCAAGCTCATTGACAACATCGTAGAGCTTCTTGATCTCGGCGTTTCTCGGCTGATTAAGCTCATCGTCGGTGAAATACTTCTCAACCGCTTCAATGAAGGTCGAACGGTCGGAATAATTGATTGTCATGGTGTGGATATAGGTTTCAAGGATGAGATGAGTTGCCTTGTCGCCCTCAGTGAACCAATCCTGATTGGTTATGTTTGAATTGATGCCCTTGATAACGGCATTAACTCCGCTGTTGAGCTTATCCGTCGCTTCGACGGCTTCGCTGCAAAGGTTGAGAGCGTCGTCAAATTTATTCTCGGAAATGCATTTCTCCGCTTTGTAGAGCTTTGAAGAAACCGTAACCGTTGAGGTCGCAACAAAATAACCGAGTGCGGCAACGATAACCATAACGAAGGCGAGAATGATGTGACCTACACCGTAGTTCGTTCTCAAAAATTTTGCACGGCATTCGTTGCAGTAAAGGTCGCTCGGGCTGTTGCCTCTTTGCTTGCCGCAAACGATGCAAAGTCCGTCGTCGTTCGGGTCGGCGGCAGCTTCATCCTCCTCTGCGGCTTTCTCCTCGGCCTCTTCGGCAGGCTCAATGACCTTTTCCTCCGTTTCCTGCAAATCATCAAGCGTTATGTTGCTTGTATCGGTCTGCGGAACGGCGGCGTCCCAGTCCCAGTCTGCGGAAGCTTCCTCGGGCTTTTCCGGCAGGGTTTCATCCGTTAAGGATTTCTCTTTTTCTTCTGCCAAGGGAATTCCTCCTAACTTGTAATGTAATAATAACAATAATAACACGAAATTTGATGAATTTCAATTATCTGCCGCAAAATTTACAGACTGATAATATATTTATTTCGGAATATGAGAAAAAAGATTAAAAAAGCTCTTGACAAAAGGGGTGAGGGGTGATAGAATATCCACACAACAAAGTGGAATGGTTCGTTCCCACCTTAACGGTTTCGTCCGTGCGGTCAATAAATTGCAGGATTTTTCTTGGTAGTTTTATGCGCACGGATAGGTTCGTTCCCATCCGTGCTTTGATTTTATTATTGAGCATTTGGAGGTGCTTGAACATCGCTACGAAAGAAACTCAAATCAACGAAGAGATCCGTGACAAGGAAGTCAGAGTGATCGATTCGGACGGAACTCAGCTCGGCGTTATGCCGATTGCAGAGGCTATGCGTCTCGCAGATGAAAAGAACACAGACCTTGTAAAGATCGCTCCGCAGGCAAAGCCGCCTGTTTGTAAGATCATGGATTACGGCAAGTATCGCTTTGAACAGGCAAAGCGTGAAAAAGAAGCCAAAAAGAACCAGAGAGTTATTGAGATCAAAGAGGTTCGTCTGTCGCTCAACATTGATACGCACGATTTTGAGACAAAGGCTAACCAGGCCATCAAGTTCCTTAAGAGCGGTAACCGCGTTAAGGTTTCAATCCGTTTCAGAGGCCGTGAAATGGCTCATCCCGAAAACGGACTTGTCACCATGAGCAAATTTGCCGAGGCCGTCAGCGAGTACGGCACGGTTGAAAAGCCGGCTAAGCTTGAGGGACGTTCAATGCTGATGTTCATCGCAGCCAAATCATCCAAGTAATTCATAAGGAGGAAAAAACCATGCCTAAAATTAAAACACACAGCGGTGCAAAAAAGCGCTTTAAGATGTCTAAGAACGGTAAGCCCATCAGAGGACATGCTAACAAGTCTCACATCCTCAACAAAAAGACGACCAAGCGTAAAAGAGGCCTTCGTCAGACAGTCGTTGCCGACACAACGAATGTTAAGCAGATCAAGCGTTTGATCCCGTACAAATAATTCAGATCGTTTAAAACTAAAATTGGAGGTAAGTTACCATGGCTCGTATTAAAGGCGCTACCATGTCTCGCAAGAGAAGAAATAAAGTAATGAAGATGGCTAAGGGCTACTATGGCTCAAAGTCAAGTCTTTTCAAGACTGCTAAGCAGGCAGTGATGAAATCCGGTCAGTATGCTTATGTAGGACGCAAGCAGAAGAAGAGAGATTTCCGCCGCCTTTGGATCACAAGAATTTCCGCAGCTTGCAAGCTCAACGGCATGAACTATTCAACATTCATGAACGGACTTAACAAGGCGGGCATCACACTCAACAGAAAGATGCTTTCCGAAATCGCAATCGCAGATCCCGCTGCATTCACAGCTCTCACAGAGAAGGCTAAGGCAGCACTTAAATAAATAAAAATCACGCCCCTTTTTAGTGAGGGGGCGTGACTTTGTCTTTATAGCGATACCTGTTTGTCGCATATTTTTGTGAAAAATTTACCCGAAAGGAGCTTTGAGCATGGATTTTTTGACATCAAAAGCAAATGAAAAAATAAGATCCGCAGTCGCTGTTCGTGACAGCTCAAAGACCCGTCGGGAAACTGAAACATTCTTTCTTGAGGGCGCAAGGCTCTGCTGTGACGCAGCGGAAAACGGAATCGAAATTTACCGTGCCTTTCTCAGCCGCACGGCGCAGGAAAAGTACGGCGAATATTGTCGCCGGATAATTTCCGCTTCGCAGGAGATTTACGGCGTTTCGGACGAGGTTGCCGTCAAGCTTTCCGATACACAGAATCCGCAGGGAATTTTTTGCATTTGCAAAGCAGGAAAATCGAAAAAAACGGCTGACCTGAGATCCGACGGCCGCTATCTTTTGCTTGAAAATGTGCAGGATCCCTCAAATTTGGGAGCGATCAGCAGAACTGCCGAGGCTCTCGGAATTGACGGGCTGATTGTCTGCGGCGGATGCGATATCTACAATCCCAAGGCGCTCAGGGCTTCGATGGGTTCGGCTCTCAGGCTGAATATAATCAGCCGAGCGAGGGCTTCCGAGGTCGTCAACGAAGCGAACGAAAGAGGAATGCTTACCCTTGCCTCAACGCCGGACAGGAACAGCAAGAAAATAACCGATATCACGATGATGGGCGGAACAGTCTGCGTTGTCGGCAACGAGGGCAACGGCGTAACGCAGGAAACGATGGAAGCGTGCCGAATGAAGGTCACGATACCCATGGACGGCAGAGCGGAATCGCTCAACGCCGCAACCGCTGCGGCGATACTTATCTGGGAGATGGTGAGAAAATGAGCAACAAGCTTTACTGGGTCTGGGCGCAGAACGCTCTCGGAATTTCGGCAAGCGTGAAAACCGATGAAATTGTTTCCTATTTCGGCGATGCTGAAAAGCTTTATTTTGCCGGTGAATATGAGTGGAAAATTTCGGGAATATTTACAAACGGACAGATAAACAAGCTTAAATCGACCACTCTTGACAGAGCAAAAGGAATTGTCGAGGAATGTGAAAAATACAAAATCAAGCTTGCAACTCCCGATGACGGATACTATCCGTCTATGCTTTTCAAGCTGCCTAATTTACCGCTGGTGCTTTATGTACGCGGAGATTTAGACTGTTTGAAAAACAAAATTGCGATTGCAATGGTCGGCGCAAGAGAAGCAAGCGATATCGGCGTTAGAATTGCACGGGCACTTTCGGCTTCGCTGAGCCGCTCCGGCGCTGTTGTAATCAGCGGAGCGGCAAAGGGCATTGACAGCGCCGCCCACACGGGAGCGATAAATGCCGGAGCTAAAACGGTCGCCGTTCTCGGCTGCGGCTTCGGTACGGATTATCTGCCCGAAAACGAACCGCTCAGGCGAGAAATTGCGCACCACGGCGCACTGGTTACGGAATATCCTCCGAGAACTCCGGCGTTCGGTCACAATTTCCCGTTCAGGAATCGCATTATCTCGGGTCTTTCTTACGGAACGATTGTTATTGAGGCTAACGAGAAAAGCGGTTCGCTGAGAACCGTCGGTCATGCGATTGAGCAGGGCAGAGATATTTTTGCCGTGCCGGGGGACATAACCTCAAGCATGAATATGGGAACGAACAAGCTCCTGCGTGACGGAGCCAAGCCTGTTTTCAATGCTATGGATGTTCTTGAGGAATATGCGGAAAGATACCCGGATTTGCTCGATATTGACAAGATCGAAACAATACTTTCGACCGAGCCGCAATCGGCAATTCCCCCAACGGTGAAAAAGGAGAAGAAAAAGAAGAAGAAAAAAACGGAAAAGGCGCAGGCGACACAGACGGAGCAGACGACGCCCTTTGTCAAGACTGCCGCACCGGAAAATATAAGCGAAAAGGCAAGGCTTATTTTTGAAGCCTTTTGCGAAGAAACAATGCAGGCGGAGGAGCTTATTCTCAGGACAAAGCTGAGTACGGTCGATTTTCTTTCGGCAATGACGGAGCTTGAGATCCTCGGATATATCGAACCTCTTGCGGGCAAAAATTATAAAATTAAAATAGGATGATGCATTTATGTCCAAGCTGGTAATAGTGGAGTCACCCACAAAGGTTAAAACAGTAAAAAAATATCTCGGTCAAGGCTATAATGTCACCGCTTCGATGGGTCATGTCCGTGACCTGCCGGCGGCGAAATTGAGCGTTGATGTTAAAAATGATTTTGCTCCGAAATATGCGGTCATCAAGGGCAAGGAGAAGCTTGTCAAGGAGCTTAAAAGCATGGTTGCCGAGTCCGACGGCGTTTATCTCGCAACCGACCCCGACCGTGAGGGAGAAGCAATATCGTGGCATCTTGCAACTCTGCTCGGTCTTGATATGAACGCCGCAAACAGAATTACCTTTAACGAGATTACAAAAACGGGTATTGAGAACGGAATGAAAAACCCCCGTTCGATTGATATGAACCTTGTAAACGCTCAGCAGGCGAGAAGAATTCTTGACCGCCTTGTCGGCTACAAGCTCAGCCCGTTTATTTCACAGAAAATTCGCCGAGGTCTTTCGGCAGGCCGTGTTCAGTCCGTTGCGGTAAGGCTTATCGTTGACCGTGAGAACGAGATAAGAGCCTTCGTTCCGGAGGAGTACTGGACGCTCGACGCAAAGTTCACCGCACCGAGCAGAAAAACATTTTCAGCAAGCTTCTACGGCGATGAAACAGGCAAGGTCAAAATCACAAACAAGGAGCAGGCGGACTCATACCTTGCAAGACTTGACAACGCACGGTACAGCGTTACCTCCGTCAAGAAGGGTACAAGAAAGAAAAATCCCGCTCCGCCGTTTATTACTTCAACTCTCCAGCAGGAGGCGTCACGCCGCATGGGCTTCCAGGCTCAGCGCACAATGCGTGCCGCTCAGGAGCTTTACGAGGGCGTTGATATTGCAGGAATCGGCACGACCGGTCTTATAACATACATGAGAACCGACTCCCTGAGAATCTCGGAGGAGGCAAGAACCGCAACAAACAGCTTTATTGTTGAAACCTACGGCGAGAAATATCTCCCCGAAAAGCCGAGATTTTTCAAGTCCAGAAGCAACGCACAGGACGGTCACGAGGCTATCAGACCAACCAACCCTGCACTCACTCCGGATAGGGTAAGAGGAAGCCTTACCTCGGATCAGTATAAGCTCTATACGCTTATCTGGAAGCGTTTTGTCGCAAGCCTGATGGCAAGCTGCATTCAGAATACCGTTAAGGCGGAGATAGACGCCGTGACGGAGGGTGTTGACGGCTATTGCCGCTTCACTGCCGCAGGCTACAGCATTAAATTTGACGGCTTTACCGTTCTTTATGAGGAGAGCACGGACGACGAGGAAGCTGAAGCCGAGGGCAAGCTCCCCGAGCTTAACACGGGCGACAAGCTCAAGCTCAAGGATCTTAAGGGCAATCAGCATTTCACTCAGCCGCCGGCAAGATACACTGAAGCTTCTCTTATCAAGGCACTTGAGGAGAACGGAATCGGACGACCGAGCACATACGCAACTATCATCACAACGATAGTCAAGCGTGAATATGTTAAGCGGCAGCAGAAGCAGCTCTATCCCACTGAGCTGGGCGAAGCGATAACAAAGCTTCTCAAGGAGAAGTTTTCAAAGATAGTAAACACAAAATTCACCGCAGGCATGGAAACCGAGCTTGACGAGGTCGGCGAGGGCAAGGTGGATTATGTGGCAATGCTCCATGAATTTTATGACGAATTCGATAAGAATCTTCAAAAGGTTAAGTCGGAGATGAAGGATGTCAAGATTCAGCTTGATGAGGATGTGACGGACATTCCGTGCGAAAAGTGCGGCAGAATGATGGTTATCAAGGTCGGCCGCTACGGCAAATTCCTTGCCTGTCCCGGATATCCCGAATGTAAAAATGCGAAGCCGCTTGTCACGAAGACGAACGCAAAATGCCCGAAGTGCGGCGGCGAGGTGATCGAAAGAAAGTCCAAGAGAGGCTTCACCTTCTTCGGCTGCTCAAACTGGCCGGAGTGCGATTTCATGACATGGGATAAGCCCACCGACGAAACCTGCCCGAAGTGCGGCAAATCGCTGTTTAAGCGCAAGGGCGGTATCATAGCCTGCCTTGACGAGAGCTGCGGCTACGAGCGCAAGGCGGAAAGAAAAAGCAAGAAAAAGGAAGATTGATTGATGGATAGAGTTCTTGTTGCAGGCGGAGGCTTGGCAGGAGTTGAGGCGGCGTGGGCGCTGGCAAACAGAGGAGTTCCCGTCACAATAGCCGAGATGAAGCCGAAAAAGCATTCTCCGGCTCACAAATCGGATATGCTCGCAGAGCTTGTCTGCTCCAATTCGCTCAAGGCTCAGCGTGTCGGTTCGGCGGCGGGTCTGCTCAAGGCTGAAATGGAAAGGCTCGGTTCAATCTGCGTCGAATGTGCAAAGAAATGCAGCGTTCCGGCGGGCGGTGCGCTTGCCGTTGACCGTGACGAATTTTCCCGAATGATTACGGAAAAAATAAAGTCGCATCCGCTCATTGAGCTTGAATGCCGAGAGGTTACGGAGATACCGGAGGGCAACGCTATCATTGCCGTCGGGCCGCTTGCCTCCGATGCTCTTGCCGAAAAAATCAAGGAGCTTTGCGGCGGTTCGCTGAGCTTTTTCGATGCGGCAGCTCCGATAGTTACGGACGAGAGCATTGATAAATCCTGCGCCTTTACCCAGTCGAGATACGACCGTGGAGGCGAGGACGATTACCTCAACTGCCCGATGAATAAGGAAGAATACGAGAGCTTTTACAACGAGCTTGTCAATGCCGAGTCGGCGGAGCTTCATTCCTTTGATAAGAAAAAAGGAGTTTATGAGGGCTGTATGCCGATCGAGGTCATGGCTTCGAGAGGTGCGGACACAATGCGCTTCGGTCCGTTGAAGCCGGTCGGACTGAGAGATCCGAGAACCGGTCACCGTCCGTGGGCGGTTTTACAGCTTCGCCGTGAGGATTCAAGCGGCACGATGTACAACCTCGTCGGCTTCCAGACAAATCTCAAATTCGGCGAGCAAAAAAGAGTATTTTCCATGATTCCTGCGCTGAAAAATGCGGAATTTGTCCGCTACGGCGTGATGCACAGAAACACATTCATTGATTCGCCTCGACATCTGAACGACGATTTCTCTTTCAGAGGTCGTGAGGGTCTGTACTTCGCCGGTCAAATCACAGGTGTTGAGGGCTATATGGAGTCCGCATCGTCGGGAATTCTTGCCGGGATAAACATGGCAAACAGACTTTCGGGTAAGCCGCCGCTTGAGCTTCCCGATTTTACAATGATGGGTGCGCTTTCAAAATATATCAGCAACGAGAGCGTGACGGATTTTCAGCCGATGGGCGCAAACTTCGGTATCCTGCCGCCGCTCGATGAAAAAATAAGAGACAAAAAACTGAGATATGAGGCTCTTGCGAAAAGGAGTCTTGATTTCTTCGATGAAAGGTTCGGTGTATATGAAACCTGATATAAATGAGCTGCAGCAAAAGCTCGGATATGAATTTAAAAATAAATCTCTGCTGCTGCGTGCGCTTTCTCATTCGTCATATTTCAATGAGAACCACGGTAGCTGCGGAGGCTCCAATGAACGCCTTGAATTTCTCGGCGATTCGGTTCTCGGCTTTATAACGGCGGAGAATTTTTTCAACAACTATACGGATTTCCCGGAGGGAGATTTGACAAAGCTTCGTGCGGCGATGGTGTGCGAAAAATCGCTTGCCTCCTTTGCCCGTGAAATTCAGCTCGGCAAATACCTTATGCTCGGCAAGGGCGAGGTCGTAACGGGCGGCAGAGAGCGTCCCTCGATTCAGGCGGATGCGTTTGAAGCCGTTATTGCTGCGATTTATCTTGACGGAGGCATGGACGAGGCAAGAAAGTTTGTGCTTAAATATATTGACGAGGCAATCAAAAAGCATCGCTCGGTCAAGGATTACAAAACCATGCTTCAGGAGGTCGTTCAGCGGAATCCGGGAGAAATAGTCGAATATGTTCTTGTTGGAGAAAGCGGCCCGGATCATGACAAGCGATTCGAGGTTGAGGTTCATCTCAACTCAAATGTAATCGGCAAGGGAGTCGGCAGAAGCAAAAAGCGTGCCGAGCAGGAGGCTGCAAGGGAAGCCTTGGAGCTTATGGGACTGTGAAGCATGTGAATGTGGGGCTTTTTGTTCCGCACAACGGCTGTCCGCATCAATGCTCCTTTTGCAATCAGCGTGCGATTTCCGGTCAGAGCAGGCAGGTAACGCCCGGTGATGTTGACGAGGCAGTAAAAATCGCAATGAACAACCCCGACAGCAGGGGCGGCGAGATCGCTTTTTTCGGCGGCAGCTTCACGGCAATTGACCGTGATATTATGGTTGGACTTTTGGAAGCGGCAAATAAATATGTCAAAAACGGCAGCTTCAAGGGCATACGCTGTTCGACACGCCCCGACGCAGTCAACGACGAGATTTGCAGAATATTGAAGTCCTACGGCGTTACGGCGGTGGAGCTTGGCGCACAGAGCATGAATGACGAGGTTCTGCGCTTGAACCGCAGAGGTCACACCTCACAGAATGTTGTCGAAGCGTCAAAAATGCTGAAAAGCTACGGCTTTGAGCTTGGTTTGCAGATGATGACCGGGCTTTACGGTTCGACCGACGGTGACAGCATTGAAACGGCAAGGAAGATTATTGCCCTGAAGCCGTCAACGGTTCGCATTTATCCGACCGTTGTGCTTGAAAATACCGAGCTTGCCGAGCTTTACAGGAGTGGTAAATACCTGCCGCAGACCGTCGATTCGGCGGCTGAGCTTTGTGCCGAGCTTCTTTTGATGTTTGACGAGGCGAATATAACGGTTATCAGAACCGGACTTCATTCGGGCGGCGGCGTTGAGGGCGAGTATCTTGCCGGCGCATATCACCCGGCATTCAAGGAGCTTTGCGAGGGTAAAATTTATCTCAACAGAGCTGTAGAATGTATTAAGAAAAACAATATCCCGCAGGGAAAAATCAATATTTATGTTGCCCCCGACGCAGTATCGAAAATGACGGGGCAGAAACGCTGTAATATCGTGAAGCTTAAAGAAATGGGCTACGACGCAAAAATTACAACGGACAGCAAAACAGGTAAGTATCAACTTTACATAATAAGGAACGAAGAATTATGAGATTAAAAGCGCTCGAAATGCAGGGCTTCAAGTCCTTCCCCGACAAAACGGTCTTTAATTTCAATCACGGAATGACGGCGGTTGTCGGCCCCAACGGTTCGGGTAAGAGTAATATTGCCGACGCCGTGCGCTGGGTTCTCGGTGAGCAATCAACGAAGAATCTGCGAGGCTCGAAAATGGAGGATGTTATTTTCGGCGGCACGAAGGTAAGAAAGCCACTCGGCTTTGCCGAGGTAACTCTGCGCCTTGACAATACAGACAGAACTCTCAACAACGATAAGGATGAGGTGTCCGTAACACGCCGCTATTACCGTTCTGGCGAGAGCGAATATATGCTCAACGGTCAGGTTGTTCGTCTGCGTGACATTCATGAGCTTTTCATGGATACGGGCTTGGGTCGTGACGGCTACTCGCTTGTCAGTCAGGGCAGAATCGCCGATTTGATTTCTTCAAAGTCGGGTCAGCGCCGTGATATGCTTGAGGAAGCTGCCGGAATTTCACATTACAGATACCGCCGCAACGACGCTAACAGGAAGCTTGATCAGGCGGAGGAAAATTTAGTTCGTTTGAGGGATATTCTCTCCGAGCTTGAAAGCCGTGTAGGTCCTCTTAAAACGCAGAGCGAAAAGGCGCAGAAGTTCCTTGTACTCGCAAAGGAGAAAAAGGAGCTTGAAATAGGTCTTTGGCTTCACACGATCGATACCTCAAAGGTCAAATTGAGGGAGCAGGAGGATAAGCTCTCCATTGCTCAGGGTCAGTACGATTCGATTGAGGCCTCCCTCTCTCAAATTGAGAACGAGACGGAGGAGATTATTGCCAAGGGTCAGGAAATTACGGTTAAAATCGACAATATACGCAACAATTCGACAAGCTATGAGGAGAAGGCCGTTCAGCTTGAGGGTCAAATTTCTGTTGAGAAGAACACTATTCTTCACAATGAGCAGACGATTGAGCGTATCAAGCGTGACATGAGCGATGCTTCAAACAGCGAAAACTCGCTCAAAAAAGAGGTTGAAGAAGCCGAAGCGGAAATCAACGAGCTTCTGGGCGAGATTGAAAAGAAACGCAAGGAGCTGGATTCGGCGGCGGCAAGCATAGCCGATACGAGAAACGAGACGGGCGAGTTCTCCGACAGGATCGCCGAGCTTTCGCAGAAGATAACCGCACTCACTCAAAAGGTCGGCGAAAAGAGAATTGAAGAAACAACGGCGATTTCGTCAATCGACGAAATCAGGGGTCGCGTCAGCAACATTGAGGGCGTGCTTTCAACGAGGAACGGTTACATAACCGAGCTTGAAGAAAAGCGCAACGCCTGTCAGGCTCAGCTTGACAAGCTCAACGATACTGCGACCGAGATAATGAACGCCGTTTCGGGATATAATCTTCGGGCGCAGTCACGCCGTGAAAAGGCGGACAAGCTTAAATCAATAATCGACGCAAGAGGTCTTGACATTCTCCAGAAAAAAGACAAGGTTCGCCTTTTGGACGACATGGAGAAGAACATGGACGGTTATTCCGGTGCGGTCAAGGCGGTAGTCCGTGAGGCAAAGGGCGGCGCACTCAGAGGTATTCACGGTCCGCTTTCTCAGCTCATCAGCGTTGAGGATCGCTATGCCGTGGCGGTTGAAACGGCTCTCGGTGCAGCGATACAGAACATCGTAACCGACAGCGAAAACGACGCCAAGCGTGCCATTAACCTCCTAAAGGAGAAAAAAGGCGGCCGTGCGACATTCCTGCCGTTGACCTCCGTTAAGTCAAAGCCGTTCACGGAAAAGGGTCTTGACGATTGCTACGGATTTGTCGATATGGCGGATAAGCTGCTTGATTACGACAGCAAATATAACGAGATAATTCAGTCGCTTTTGGGCAGAACCGCAGTCGCCGAGGATCTCGACAGTGCAATCTCCATGGCGAAGAAATATTCATACAGATTTAAGATAGTTACTCTCGACGGTCAGGTTGTCAATGCCGGTGGCTCGATGACCGGTGGATCGAGAGGTCATAACGCAGGTATTCTCAGCCGAAGCAATGAAAAAGAAAAGCTCAATGCTCAGATTGCGAAGCTTGTGTCGGAGCAGGAGCAGGACAACGAAAATTACAAGCATATAAGCGTTGAGCTTTCGGCGGTCATGGCTGACCTTGACGCTTCACAGGCTGATCTCAAACGCACTCAGGAGGATGTTATCCGTAAGGAAAGCGAGCTTGCGCTTATTGAGGGTAAGCTTGATACGGCGAATGCGGCTCTTGAGGAGCTGCGCCGTGAGAAGAAGTCGGCGTCGTTGAGAATCAGCGACCTTGAAACGATGAAGGCGGAGGCTCAGACCGAGATTGACAAGCTCAACAAGGAGATGGGCTCGTTGCAGGCTGATCTTGATGTCGTGACCCACGGTAGAGAGAAGCTTGAGGAGAAAAAAGAGGAGCTTGCGCAGACCGAGGCGAAAATCAATCTTGATATTCTCGCTCTCGAAAAGGACATTGAGGCGAAGAAAGAGGCGGTTGACCTTCTCAATCGCCGTATGGCAAGCCATGAGGGCAGGCTGGACGACCTCAACGATGAAATTGCGGTAATCGAAAACGCAAACAAAGAAATTGAAATAAAAATTCAGGAGCTTTCAAAGCAGGCGCAGGAGCTTCACGAGCTTGGAGCAAGCGCAAAGAGCGACATTGAAACGCTCATTGCAGAGCGCACAAAATGCGAAGCGAGAAGCGCACAGCTTCGCTCGGAGGAGCGTTCAAAGTCCGCCGAGAGAGAAAAAATCAGCGGAGAGCTGGCTCGTCTTGAGGAGCGAAAGGCTCAGATGGAGCAGCAGCTCGAAAATGCGATTAACAAGCTCTTTGACGAGTATCAGCTGACAAAATCCGAGGCGGAAGCACTTGAAATCGTGATTGAGGATTATCAGCAGGCGCATAGAAGCTTGCAGGAGATCAAGAGCAAGATCCGTGCCCTCGGCAATGTAAATGTCGGTGCGATTGAGGAATACAAAGAGGTTTCCGAGCGTTACGAATTCATGAAAACTCAGCTTGAGGATATCGAAAAATCGAGGGACGAGCTTAACAAGCTTATCACCGAGCTGACAAGCAAGATGGCGGAGCAGTTCAAGGCTCAGTTTGTACGAATCAACAGCTATTTCGGTGAAACCTTTGTTGAGCTTTTCGGCGGCGGCAAGGCGGAGCTTATTCTTGAGAATCCGAACGATGTGCTTGAATGTAACATTGAGATCAAGGTTCAGCCGCCGGGCAAGAATGTTCAGAATATCGACCTGCTTTCGGGCGGCGAAAAGGGACTTGCAGCCATTGCGCTTCTTTTCTCGATTCTCAAGGTTGCTCCGTCTCCGTTCTGTATCTTTGATGAGGTTGAGGCTGCGCTTGATGATGTAAATGTTGCCCGTTATGCACGCTATGTTCGCCGCATGACGACGAATACGCAGTTCATTCTCATTACCCACAGACGAGGTACGATGGAGGAAGCCGATGTTCTCTACGGCATCACGATGCAGGAGGAGGGTGTTTCCAAGATGCTCGAGCTTCAAACGGCGGATATGGCGAAGAAGCTCGGTATAAGCTGAGGAGGCACTTATGGTATTCAAACAGTTTACTACCAATGAAATAAAGGCTACGGGCTGGCTCAGGAATCAGCTTGAAATTCAGGCGAAGGGACTTTCCGGCAATCTTGACAAGATGTGGAACAGCGTAAAGAATTCAAAATGGATCGGCGGCGATGACGAGGGCTGGGAGCGAGTTCCCTATTGGCTCGACGGCTTTGTTCCGCTTGCGTATCTTCTCAACGACGAGGATATGAAAGCCCGTGCGAAAAGATATATCGACGCTATTCTTGAACGCCAGTGCGAGGACGGCTGGATCTGCCCGTGCGAAAAGGAGCAGCGTGTTAACTATGATGTTTGGGCGTGCTTTATAATCTGCAAGGCGCTTGTTGTCTATGCCGATTGCTCCGGCGACGAGCGAATCGAAAACGCCGTCAGCCGTGCACTGAAAAATCTCAGCTCACACATGAACAGCCGAACTCTCTTTGACTGGGGTGCGGCTCGTTGGTTCGAGTGCCTTATCCCGATTCTTTGGCTTCGTGAAAGAAAGCCGGAGGAATGGCAGCTTGACCTTGCCGATAAGCTTTACATTCAGGGTATTGACTATAAAAAGCTTTTCAAGTCGTGGCGCTATGCCGAAAGGCGTGAAAACTGGAGCTTTATCAACCATGTTGTCAACATGGGCATGATGCTCAAAAGCGAAGCGCTGATGACCGAGCTTGTCGGCGGCGACCCGAATGAATTCGCAAAGCAGGCGATGGAAATCCTTTTGCGTGACCACAGCATGGCTTGCGGACACTTTACCGGTGACGAATGCCTGAGCGGTACAAGCCCCGTTCACGGCTCGGAGTGCTGCTCGGTCGCCGAAGCGATGTATTCCTATGAGTGGCTCTTTGCGCTGACCGGCGACAGCTACTGGTCGGAGCGATTGGAAAATGCGGCGTTCAACGCCTTCCCCGCAACCGTAAGCCCCGATATGTGGACGCATCAGTATGACCAGCTGACGAATCAGCCTCAATGTGCACGCTTCCCGGACGGAAAGCAGCCGTTCAACACGAATTCCGAGGAGGCGCATCTCTTTGGGCTTGAGCCGAATTTCGGTTGCTGCACGGCGAACTTCAATCAGGCTTTCCCGAAGCTTGCGATGAGCACGATGATGAAAACTGAGAACGGCGTTGCGATATGCGCCATTGCGCCGAGCAGTGTCAAAACAGAAATAGACGGCGCAAGCTTTGCCGTCGAGATAGTCACGAACTATCCATTTGAGGATGGATATAAGCTCAAGGTCAGCTCGTCAACTCACGACAAGCGTGAAATACTTATCCGAATTCCCGAAAAAGCCGTCAACGCAAAAATCAATGGCAACAGAGTCGGCAACGGTCTTGTTAAAATCACCCGTGATTTCTGCGGCGAGAGCGTTATTGATATTCGCTTTGATTTTAAAGTTGAGATGACAAAGCGGCCGAGCGGACTTTACTGCGTCGAGCGAGGCAATCTTGTTTTCTCGCTCCCGATAGGTGAGAGATGGGAGAGAGTAGAGTTTGTCCGTGACGGAAATGTAAGGAAATTCCCGTACTGCGACTATGAAATCTTCCCGACAACGGATTGGAATTACGGCTTTGCCGACAAGAACTTTACCGTTGAATTCGGTGATGTAGGAGCTGTTCCGTTCTCGCCCGACGGCGCACCGATAAGGCTGAAGACGAAAATGGCGCAGGTCGAATGGAAGATGGTTGACGGCATATGCAAGGAGCTTCCCGAAAGCAAAAAAGCGATCGGTGAACCAATTGAAAAGGTGCTCATTCCCTACGGTTGTACGAACCTTCGTATGACCGAAATGCCCATAACAGAATAAAAATCAAACGCAGCATTTGTCGTTCAAAAACGAAATGCTGCGTTTTGCATACGAAGATATTAGATTGTAGACCTGCGAATCTAAGGCAACACCGCACAAATCGAGGCGCACGCCTTGCTTGAATCTGTTTCCGTCATGTTGCACAAAAATTCCTTGA
>CAVFTC010000040.1:0-17699 GCA_963625295.1 Bacteroides faecis | reverse complement strand
AATTTACATACATATAATACCACATTATAATGCAAATATCAAGTGTTTTTTTGTTGTTTCTTTTTCTTCATGCCTTTGAGCGGATTTTCCGGCTTTACGCCGCCGGTGAGGAAGCCGCTGATATACATGAGATATGCCGAAAGAATTGAAACGACAACGCAAATCGGGATCAGAGTGCCCGTGCCGAGGCTGCCGTTAAACATGAGTGCGATTACTGCGGCGATTACGGGGACAAATGAAATTCTCCAGTGCTTTGCAAGATAGCCTGCGCCGAGCGAACCGAAAAGCGCAGGAAGAACCTGATCGAATGCCGGCTTGAATGCCGAGCTTTCATCGGTGAGAACCGGAAGAACCGGAGTGAGGGCAAGAACGCCGACGGCAAGAATGACTGTTGTGACGATTGAGGAGGTTGCGGTTGCTATTGTTGAGATGACCTCGTCCGCCTCTGTACCGGGCTTAGTCTTTGCAAGCTCACGGGAATTGAGAACGCAGGGGAGCTTGAGGTTTGTGATGTTGCCGGTAACAAACGAGAGGTATGTTGCGCCCGTGCCGAGCATCGGAGCGTAAACGATAATTTCAAGAATGGCAGATGTCCAGAAAATCGGGATTACCTTCAAAAGTCCTTCAAAAACCTGTTTGAAGGTAGGCCAAGCGTCAAATTTTACGCATATTGCGACCGGAACGGCAACCAAAACGCAGATCGCCGTAACCATGAAAATGTTTCCCCATATATAGGTGGAGTCCATATAACTGTGTTTTTTCTTACTCATACGATCGGCCTCCATTCAAAGGTTGATATTTCTGCAGGAAGAACATAATGCAGAAGAACCGCCATACCCATTCCGGCAAACATACCTATCGGCATGACGAACGGCTCGAATTTTTCCCACTTGAACTTCTTGCAAAGAGCCTGAAGAACAACAACGACGATTACCGATGTGACAAGAACGGCAACCGACATAACGCCTGCGCCCATTCCGACGGGAGTGAGCTTGCCGTTTTCCTTGATGGTCGGAGCTGTGCCGGCAATCGCATTGCCGATGAATGCCGAAATAAGACCGATAAAGGTTGCGGCAGAAATGATATCGCCGAATTTGTTGTCGCCGCTTGAATTATTTGTTACCTTGCCGACCTTGCTCTGAATTTTCTTGAGAAAAATCGGTATGAGCACAAGAGAGAGAATAACGCCGACTGTCATTACCCACGAAACGGCGGCAAAAATCTTCGGGTCGGTTATGTCCTGTCCGAAAACTGCAATGCTTGTGCCGTCACGGAAGGATTCGAGCGCAGCCTGAGCTGCCGTAACCTCATATTGGAGATTGCCGACAACGGAAAGTCTTATCCACGGAAGAACGATTCCGAGGGTGCTCGCCAATGTTACAACGGTTGCGAAAATGGCAACTGCGGGAGCAATGGTGAAAAGTGCGCTTGAGGTGACCGCCTTTTTCATGTCGGAGGTTGTCAGTCCGACTTCTTTTCCGTGCTTCCATGCGCGGATAAGGAAAAATAAGGACTGAACGATAACGAAAATGATAACCATTGCCGCAAGTCCGTACATAAATCCGCTTTCTTTAAAATCTTGCATTAAACATCCTCCTCGAAGATTGGTAATATGTGCTTTATTTTATCACAATGTGTATTCCTCCGTCAAGGAAATAAAGCAAAAAATAAAGACTGCTTCGAGTGGTTTTCGAAACAGTCCTGTAATGAATCGCAATTATTTTATGATTTCACCCATCATGCCGGGAGTTGCAAAAGCGGCGTTTGACTCGTCGGTGTCAATGTGCATTGCAAGGGCATACTTGGGGCTTACTCTTACAACGACATCGCCGAAAATAAGCGAACGGCCGTTTGAAGTGATTTTGACCGAAACAATCTCCTTGTCCTTAAGGCCGAATTTTTCAGCGTCCTCCGGAGTTGCGTGAATGTGGCGCTTCGCTACGATAACGCCCTCGCTAAGCTCAACCTCGCCTGCGGGACCTACAAGCTTGCATGCGCCGCTGCCTGCGATATCACCCGATTCACGGCAGGGAGCGTTTACGCCGATTGAGCGTGCGTCGGAAGCAGAAAGCTCAACCTGAGTCTCGGGACGGACGGGGCCGAGAATCGAAACGGCAGGGAAGCTGCTCTTTGCTCCGATAACCTGAACCCTTTCGTTTGAAGCGAACTGACCCGGCTGGGAAAGATCCTTCTTCTTGGTAAGTTCATATCCCTTGCCGAAGAGAGTTTCGAGAACCTCCTGCGTGACATGAACATGGCGAGCCGATGTTTCGACTAAAACCTGACTTGACATTTTAAACAACCTCACTTTTATTGGTTTCCGCTGATATTATAAGCCTATTTTTTACAAATTGCAACAGTTTTTATCTGTGCAGGTCTGTATTTGTTGACGAAACAGTTTGAAGATGATATAATACTCTTATGCTTGTTGGGGGAGGGCGAATGTTATGACAAAGGATATGAGCGACAGAATAAATTTATTCGGCTTTGTGATGACGCTTTTTATCGTTATTTATCATTGTCGGTATCCGTTTAACTCGGTAAATGCCGTTGATGAAAGTATAAATTACGCCGTTACTTCCATAGGAGGAATGCTCGCTTATATCGCAATGTGCTGGTTCTTTTCAACGAGCGGATTTTTGCTTTTCCGCAATTTGACATTGAAAAATTATGCCGAAAAGCTGAAAAAACGGGCGATAACGCTTTTAATTCCGTATTTTATTTGGCAGCTTGTCGATTTTGTGCTGAAAACCGTTATCCGGCTCATACATCATGAGCGTCCGGCTTTGTCCGAGCTTTTTCAGAATTTGACCGGCGGAGTATTTTGGCCGGATCGGTTCCCGTCGAATGAGCCGCTGTGGTATCTTTACATTCTGTTTCTGTTGACTGCTTTATCACCGATACTTTTGTTGATTTTGAAGAATAAAAAGGCAGGCTGGCTTGTAACCGTTGCGGTCACATTTACGCTGTATATTTTGAGTGCCGAAAAAAATGTCTTGTTTGAAAAAATAGCATCCTTCGGATATATGAGGAATGCTTTGTCCTATATTCCGGCGTTTATGATAGGTGCTTTTATGGGTCACTATTCCGAAAATTCCGACGGAACGGACAAGCTGAAGCACATTGTTTTCCTTGTTGCCGCTTCGCTTTTGCTTGAACCGTGCTTCTCCGGAATTACGGTTGACACGGTCGGCAAAATTCTTCCCACGCTGCTGATTTATTTTGCACCGATGATATCGGCGGTAAGAGACAGAAAAGTATATCGTCTTTCATTCTTGATCTATGCGATTCATGATCCGATGAACATAATAAAGGATCATATGCTGAGATCTTTATACGAAATTTTGCCGTACACAAGCGTTGCAAACATAGCTGTTCGCATAATTTATCCGACGCTCATTATTGCCTTGGCAGCGGCGATTTACAAGACGCTACAAAAGGTGTCGCCTAAGCTTTTGAGAACAGTAACCGGCGGCAGAGTATAAATCAAGCAAGGCGTGCGCCGTGATTTGCGGCCACCGCCTTATTAAGGGGACAAAATGAAGAAAAAAACATTGAACTCAATTCCGAAATTGCCGATTGCCGTTCAGGTGACATGGTATGTTTGCAGGGGTTTGCTTTTTGTATGGGGAGCGGTCATGCTCTTTGCCGGCTACACGACGGAGTTTCTCGAAGCGATTTTTGCGATAATTTTCACTTTTCTGTGGGATCTTTTTCAGCTCCTCGGCGGAAAAACCTTTATCACGCTCGTTCCTCACCGTGTGCAGACGATGCTCAATCTTCTGATATGCTTCGGCGTTGTCGTCGGTTCGACCATCAACAAATTCACGAGCTTTGAGCACATTGACATTCCGGAGCATTTTTTTGCCGGCTATATCGCAGCCGCAGGAAGCTACGAGCTTGCGGTCATAATCCAGAGCAGACAGCCCAAGGATAAGAAGCTCAGCCCTGCGCTGGCGGCAATGTTCGGACTTGCATTTTCCGTTACACTGCTGACGGGCTGGGAATTTTACGAATTCACGATGGACAGGCTTTACGGGCTGAATCTTCAGCGTTCCGGCTTCAATACAGAGTCGGGACTCATCGACACAATGACCGACCTTATTATCGGTTCTGCAGGCTCACTCACGGGAATGTTTATTACGGCTTTTTCAAAAGCAGGATTTTTGAAGAAAGGAAAAAAGAAATGAACAGAAACACGACAAAAATAGTCGCTCTTGTTTTGGCAGGCTTGATGCTTCTCGGTTCGCTGACAGGCATAATTACCACATTGCTCCATTGACAGAGGATATACGATTTGATATTATACGGATAAGGAAAGGACAGTGAAAGCATGAAAAGCGGAATTAAACGCATTGGCGCAGTATTTATGATAATTGTGCTGTGCTTTACGGCTGCGTTCACTGTGGCGGCAGCCGGATACCCCGATTATTATCCCAACACTCACCGTAACACAGGCTCGCACATTGCCGACCTTATCGGCGTTGCCAAAACGCAGCTCGGCTATACGGAGCTTGACAGCTCGGGAAATCCGATTCCCTCATCGAGCGACGGCGGCTATACAAAATACGGCGCATCCTTCGGAGAACCGAACGGCGCATGGTGCGCATATTTTATTTCATGGTGCGCCTCGCAGGCGGGTATTCCCTCCTCGATTGTGCCCCGACTCGGCAACTGCGGAACACTTACGGATTGGTATCAGAGCAGATCGATTTATTATTCCCGCTCCTCCGGCTATGTTCCGAAGCCCGGCGACATGGTGTTCTTCAACTGGAGCGGCGGCACGAGTGCACAGCATATAGGCATTGTTACGGGAGTTTCGGGCGATAACCTTTACACAATAGAGGGCAACACCTGCGGCGACGAGGGCTATATGTGCGACGGAAGAACAAGGGGACTGAACGCCTCCTATGTTCTCGGCTACGGCGTACCGAAATACAACGACGCTTCAACCTATGTCGGTTCTTACTCCTTTGCCGCCTCCGTTTCCTCCTCGAGCAGCTCACGCTCAAATTCAACGGCTTACGGCAGCAATCTTTCGGTCGTGACAACAACGGCAACGGGGATAACAAGCTGCGACGCAACGCTGAACGGTTCGATTAAAAACAGCGGCGGAAATTATATCTCTGCGGCAGGCTTTTGCTTCGGTGCGGATAAAAACAACCTCACAAAATATCCGGTCGTTTCCGGAGCTTCCGGCAGTGAGATTTCTCTTAAGCTCGCCATTGCGTCAAAGTTTGGCAAGCTCAAGCCGAACACAACATATTATTACAGAGCCTATGCGACAATCAACGGCAACCTTTACACGGGACCGATGTATGCCGTTGTAACTGTCAGTGACAAGCCGCAGCAGCTTGTTCTCAGCGAAGCCTCCGTGAATGTTGGCGTGGGGCAGACTACGGAGATCATGTGGGCGCAGCTGCCTGTCGGTTCAACGGACAAGGGCGTAACATGGACATCATCGGATTCGAGCGTTGCAATTATCAGCGACAGCGGAATCATAACCGGTATGGGATACGGCAAGGCGACGCTTACGGCGACGACAAATTACGGCTCGGCATTTGCTACCCTCGATGTCAATGTTCTTATCGGCAAGCCGCAGAATATCAAGCTGACCAATGTTTCCAAAAATGAGATAGGAATAAACTGGGAAAAGGTTGACGGGGCAAAGGGCTATGTCATTTACCGCTGCGAAGCCTCGGACGGCAAATTCAAGGAGCATAAAAAGCTTGACGGCGACGAAACAAGCTTTATTGACAAGAGCGTTGAAGAAGGTCACAGATACTACTACAAGCTAAAAACCCTTGCGCAGGAGGAAAAGTACGACAGCGACATAACGGATATCATGTACATTACGGCAAGACTGCCTGCGCCCGTTATCACAATGACCGGCAACAATGAAAACGGCTTCGGAAGCATCACATGGAATAAGGTTGACGGAGCTGAAAAATATGTAGTCTACCGTTCAAGAGCAATTGACGGAGTTTATGTTGCAATCAGCGATGTGAGAGGTACGAGCTTTACCGATTTTTCGGCGGATCAGCCGGGAGATTATTTCTATAAGGTGGTCGCATACGCAGTTAACGAAAAGGCGACCGGTTCATTCTCGGAGGTCGCTTCGGTGACGGTCACCGGCGCATACGCCGAAGAAAATGAGATTGAAACCATAAAAACAATTGAACGCCAGCGAGAAAAGCAATTCGACGAAAAGAATGTTTTTACAAGCAAAACAGGCTTGATTAACATAATATAATATAAAGTAATCGGCAGTACCTTTTTCGGTGCTGTCGATTTATTTTTAATATTGCTTTTAGTTAATGATTATTATATAATTGTATCATTAAAGCACGGAGGACAGAGGGCTATGCTCAGACTTGTAACGGGAAGAATAGGGTGCGGCAAAACAACTCGCATCTACGAAGAAATCCGCAATAAAACCGAACAGGGCGGCGAGGTTATTCTCATCGTCCCGGAGCAGTATTCCTTCCGCACGGAGAAGAAAATGCTTGAGCTGCTCGGTGCACGGGGAGCGGACAGAGTTAAGGTCGTCAGCTTCTCCTTCCTTGCAAAAAATCTTTTGAAAAAATACGGAATGAATTCAAAAAAAGCTCTTGACGACAGCACCCGTGCTATGCTCATGAGCGTTGCGCTTGACGAAGCGGGTGACAGCTTGCAGGTCTATTCACGCCACAGATACAGCCCTGCCGTTATTTTACGGATGCTCAAAACGCTGAAGGATTTCCGCCAATGCTCAGTGACAGCCGACAGGCTCGAAGATACTTTTACCAAGCTTAAGCCCTCGCTTCTCAAGGACAAGCTCGGCGAAATTTTGCTCATCGGCAGAACATACAATGCGCTTGTCGAGCAGAATTATTTTGACGACGACTGTGCGCTCGATATTCTCTGCGATGTATTGGACGAGCACAGAGATTTTGACGGCGCAGAGGTGTTTATCGATGGCTTTCGAGGCTTTACGGCGCAGGAATATGCCGTGCTTGAAAGAATAATGAAGCAGTCCGCCGAGACTTGGGTGACGCTTTGCGTTGACAGGTCGGACGACGAATTCGGCGTTTTTGCTCATACGCTCAGAACTAAGCGGAAGCTTATCCGCTGCGCTCAAAAAAGCGGAACAGATATTTTAAAGCCGGAACAGCTCACCCGTGACGGTGCGGTTGACCCAGAGCTTGACACGCTTGAAAAGGGACTTTACTCCGGCGGTGCGGATACATATAACGAAGAAACGAAAAAAATTACGCTCTGCTCTGCGGAGGATTTTGAGAGCGAATGCGAGTTCGTTGCATGCACGATAAAAAGGCTTATCAGAACGGAAAATATTCGCTGCCGTGATATTGCGGTTATCTCACGAAGCGAAAGCAATTATTCGAGGCGGATTCGCTCGGCTCTTATCAAAAACGGCGTGCCCGTGTTTGAGGACAAGCGACAGCCGATAACCTCTGAGCCGCTGATCGAATTTGTCAGAAGTGCGATCGAAATCGGCACATCGGGCTTCTCAACGGATGCACTTATGCGGCTGGCAAAAACGGGACTGACAGACCTCGCCGTCGAAGAAACGGCAATGGTCGAAAATTATGCGCTGCTGTGGCAGATAAACGGCAAAAAGTGGCTCGATGAATGGACGGCGCACCCGAACGGACTGGGCGAAAAAATGCTCGAAAAGGACGCTGCCGAGCTAAAAAAAATAAACGATGCGAGGGTGAGGCTGGTTGCTCCTCTGCAAAAATTCAGGGTGAAGCTCAAGGACTTCACATCACTTGAGGCGGCTCAGGCGATTTACTGCCTGCTTGTTGAAATGAATGTTGCCGAAAATCTCAAAAGGCTTGCAATAAAGCTCAATGAGCGTTCGCAGCCGGAGCTTGCCGCCGAGCAGGACAGAATATGGTCGCTGACGATGGAAATGCTTGACCGAATTGCCGAATCGCTCAACGGGGTCAGGCTTACGCCGGCGAGGTTCAGGGATCTTTTCGATTTGCTGGTTTCAACCTATTCGGTCGGCGACCTGCCGCAGGGACTTGATGAAATAACGATAGGCAGTGCGGACAGGGTCAAGACCACCTCGCCGAAAATCGTTTTCGCAGTCGGAATGAACGACGGAGTTTTTCCGATGCTCCCGAATTCCGACGGAATTTTTTCCGAGAATGAACGCCGTGAGCTTGCCGAATTTGAGCTGAAAACCGACGACAGCTTTGAAGAAAAGATGATGGAGGAACGGTTCATCGCCTATAACACGCTTTGCTCGACCTCCGACAGGCTTTATGTTACATATCTTCGCAAGGACATCAACGGCGCACAGGTTTCCCCCTCGGAAATCGTCACGCAGATGAAAAAGCTTTTCCCGAAGCTTACCGTTATCGACACCGTTGACATTGACGACACGGAGCGAATCGAAAGCGTTGAAGGCGCATTTGATCTTATGGCGGAGCTGACTCGTGAAAAGGGCGTTTTGCACAGCACGCTTGAAAAATATTTTGAGAATGTTCCCGGATATTCCGACCGACTTGCCGCTCTCAAAAGGGGAGTGAACAGGGAGGAAATAAAAATCAGCGACAGGAAAATCGCAACCGGACTTTTCGGACAGGATATGTATATGTCCGCTTCAAGGACGGAGGTTTACCATAAGTGCCCGTTTGAATATTTTTGCAAATACGGTCTGAATGCCAAGCCGAGAAAAACCGCCGAGCTTGACCCGATGCAGAAAGGAACGGCGATACACTATATTCTTGAAAAGCTTATCTCCGCCTACGGCAGCGACGGGCTTTGCAAAATGAAAAAAGCTGAGCGTGACAGATGCGTTTTTGATATTCTTGAGGAATATTTCAATGAGAACCTGACGGCAGGGGAGGAGATGGGCGAAAGATTCGATTATCTTTTCCGTCAGCTCGGGCTGACCGTTTGCGAGGTTGTTGACAGGCTTGTCGCCGAATTTTCCAACAGCGATTTTGTTCCGGTTGCATTTGAGCTGAGCATTGATAACGACGGCGAGGTTGACACATACAACATTCCTCTGCCCGACGGCGGAACGCTGAAATTAAAAGGCTCGGTTGACAGGGTCGATGTTGCGCAGCAGGACGGAACAAGCTATGTCAGGGTTGTCGATTACAAATCCGGCGGAAAGAAATTTGACCTCAACGAGGTCTTTTACGGGCTGAATATGCAAATGCTCATCTATCTTTTCGCCATATGGAAAAACGGATTCAGGGATTACAAAAATATTACCCCTGCCGGAATTTTATATATGCCCGTCAATGCACCGTTTGTTGAAACGGAGCGTGACGAGGACGAAAAAGCGATTGAAAAGAAAAAGCTAAAGGGTACAAAAATGAACGGCATGGTGCTTGACGACAGCCGTGTGATTTACATGATGGATAACAGCGGCGGCGGAATGTTTGTGCCTGCCTCAATAAAAAAGGACGGCACTAACGGCGGCACGCTTATTTCGATAAAGCAAATGGAGCTTCTGATGAAGCGGTGCGAAAAAATTCTTGAAAAAATGGCGATGGATCTCCACAACGGAGTGATTCACATTATGCCTGCGCACTCGTCAAGCAGTCAAAGCCCTTACAACGATGTTTGCAAATACTGCGACTACAGGGATGTTTGCCATGTTGACGAAGACACGCCGACGAGAGAAATTGCAAGTCCGAGCCATTTTGAAAGCTTGCAGAAATTAGGAGGTGACGAGGATGCCCGAATGGACAAAAGAACAGAAAAAAGCGATTGATTCACGACACGGCTCAATCCTTGTCTCCGCAGCGGCAGGCTCCGGCAAAACGGCGGTTTTGGTTCAGCGTGTTATTGAAAGGTTCAGGGACAAAGAAAATCCCTGCCCGGCAGACAGACTTCTCATCGTCACCTTTACCCGAGCCGCAACGGCGCAGATGAAGGAAAGGATATATCGGGAGCTTATGTCCGAGATTGACAAAGACCCCGAAAACGACCTTCTCAAGCGGCAGGCTCTCCTGCTTCCGTTTGCAAAAATAAGCACGATCGACAGCTTTTGCAACGATATTGTCCGTGAAAATTTTCATGATATCAACATTTCTCCCGATTACGGGATTCTCGACAATTCTCAGCTTGCATTGATGTGCGACGACGCAGCTTCGAGGGTTATGGACGAGCTTTACAGAGAGAATTCGCCTGAGTTTACCGAGCTTGTCGGCATAATGGCTAACGGCACGGACGACAGTGCGTTGACCGACCTTATCTGCAAGCTTTATAACGATTCAATGGCTTTTGCAAGGCCGGAGGAATTCCTTTCCGGGTTGGCGAGTGCATATTGCATTGACAACGGGCTGAAGGATCATCCTTGGGGAAAAGTTATCATAGAATATGCAAAGGAAACGGTGCAATACTGCCTTATGCTTTGCGCCAAAATGAACGAAGCAGGGCTTGATGATCCGGTCGTCGGAGAAAAATACGGCGCAGGAATCGCCAACAACACCGCCATGCTCAAGGAGCTTGAAAGAGTGATAACCGGTGGCTCGTGGGACGAGATACGCAATGCAATTACCTCCTTCTCTGTCGGCAGTCTCGGACGCCTGCCGAACAAGTATTCATCGGTTCAGGCCGAATCGGTAAAGGCTCAGAAGACTGCTATTTCCGACCAGATAAAAAAGCTTTCAACGGCTTTTTGTGCGTCGGAGAGCGAAAATCGGGAGGATATGGACTATCTTAGTCCCGTTGTGAAAAAGCTCATTGAAGCGGTCATGCGGTACGGTGAGATTCTCGACGAGGAAAAGAGGGCGGCGAACAGCTATGATTTTTCCGATATCTGCCATTTTGCGCTGAAGCTGCTCGTTGAATTTGATAAGGACGGCAAAACGAAAAAAACAGCCCTTGCCGAAAGCTTTGCAGAGCGATTTGAGGAAATTCTGGTTGACGAATATCAGGATGTCAACGATTTACAGAACACACTGTTCCGGGCAGTTTCGAGAGACGAAGCGAATATGTTCACCGTCGGCGATGTTAAGCAGAGCATCTACCGCTTCCGTCAGGCAATGCCGGAGATTTTCCTCAGCAGGCGAAGGGCTCTTGAGGATTTTGACGGAGACAATTATCCTGCAAAGATTACGCTTGACCGAAATTTCAGAAGCCGTTCGGGTGTTACGGAGAATGTCAACTTTCTCTTTTCTCAGATAATGTCTCTTGACCTCGGCTCGGTCAGCTACGATGAAAACGAACAGCTCGTTGCGGCTGCAGATTATGAAGAAAGCAGCTTCCCCGAGGCAGAAATGTATATCCTCGGCGGCATGGAGGAAAAGGTCGGCAGGGAGAGCGAAGCGCAGTTCATTGCCGATAAAATACACGAAATTATTTCCGACGGAATGCAGGTCAAGGACAAGAACGGCTACAGAAAAGCGTCGTACCGTGATTTTTGTATTCTTCTGCGTTCGGCAGGCGGCGGCAAAGCAGAAATCTATGAAAAGGTGCTTGCCGAAAATCTTATTCCGTCATATATCGAGAGCAAATCGGGATTTTTCTCCTCGTCGGAGATCAGTACCATGCTCAGCCTGATGAGGGTGACGGACAATCCGATTCAGGATGTTCCGCTGCTTGCAATTTTGCTTTCGCCGATTTTCGGATTCACGGCAGATGAGCTGGCACTGTTGAGAATTAACGAACGAAAAAAGCCGATCTATCATTGCATAAGAAAGGCGGCGGACGGCGGCGACGAAAAAAGCCTTGCTTTTCTTGCGAAAATTGATGAGCTTCGTATGCTCGGAGCGACTCTGCCGTGCGACCGTTTTCTTGAGGAAATGTACGAGAAAACGGGATTCAAGGCCATTGTGTCCGCCATGCCGAACGGTTCTCAACGCAGGGCAAATCTCAATATGCTTGTTGATTACGCAAAGAAATATGAGGAATCCGGCAAGCGTGGGCTTTCGGGCTTTATCCGCTTTATTGACAGAATCCAGCGCAGAAACAGCGACCTCGAAGCTGCCGCAGACATTTCGGAGGCCGCCGATGTTGTGCACATTATGACGATCCACAAAAGCAAGGGACTGGAATTTCCCGTTTGCATAATTGCCGACCTTAACGCACCGTTTAACGGCGACGCCGCAAGAGGCGTTGCGGCATATCACCCCGATCTTGGAATTTGCTTTGACAGGAGGAATTCAAAGCGCAAGTGCAAATATCCGACCGTCGGCAAAAAAGCAATCGGCATTGCGGAGAAAATTTCCGGACGCTCCGAGGAGATGAGAGTGCTCTATGTCGCAATGACGAGAGCAAAGGAAAGGCTTATTTGCGTTACAAGATACGACAATCCCGAAAAAAAGCTTTCTGCAATAAGGGGAGAGGTCGGCATAGACAGGCAAATTATGCCGTTTGCGCTACTTTCAAAAGCTTCAATGGCGGATTGGCTTCTGCTCGGATTTATCCGACACCCGGATGCCGCAGCGCTTTGGGACGGAAATTCGCCAATATCCCTACCGGCGGCAAAGCATATGCACTTTGAATTGATAAACGAGATTGGAACGCCGGCGGAATCTGCGGCAACGGAGGAAGAATTCGCAGTTGACGCCGAGCTTATGAAAGAGATAAAGCTCAAGACCGAGTATGAATATCCGTATTCGTCGCTTGCAGGTATCATGGCGAAGGTCGCACCCTCAGACCTTGAAGCAACGGAGTTTTCAACGGAATATTTTGCTGCCGAAAAGCCGCAGTTTCTGAGCAAGAGCGGAATGAATCCCGCAAGCAGGGGAACGGCGACGCATAAATTTATGGAGTTTTTCGACTATTCCGCCGAAAGCTTTGATGTTGACGGGCAGATAGAACGAATGGTCGCCGAGCATAGATTGACCGAGGACGAAGCGAAGATTCTTGAGCGTGACAAGCTAAAAAAATTCTTCAATGACAATATTGCCTTGCGCATCAAAAATTCTCCGCTGCTTTTGCGTGAAAAGAAAGTAACCGTCGGAATTCGAGCAGGTGATATTTATCCCGACATTGCCGAGAATTCTGCCGATGAAATCATCGTTGTTCAGGGCTATGTTGATTGCGCATTTGAGGAGAACGGCGGACTGGTGATAGTCGATTACAAGACCGACCGCCGAACGAATGATGAAATGCTGAAAAGCCGCTACAAGGAGCAGCTGAAAATGTATGAGTTCGCCCTGCACGAGTGCACGGGTAAGCAAATTCACGGCACAATAATCTATTCCTTTGATCTCGGCAGAACAATTGAATTGGATTAAGGCGATACTGCACAATTTAGGTGTGCGGATTGCCTTAAATTAAGGCAACACCTCAATTGTGCGGTGTTGCCTTAAATTTTATTTTGAAGCTTATTCCGCCGTCGATGAATTCGGCGTTTATCGTTCCTTTGTTCGCTTCGACGATAGAGCGTGCGACCGAAAGGCCGATTCCGTAGCCGCCGTTTTTCTGCGTGCGTGCCTTGTCGCCACGGTAGAAACGGTCAAAAAGCTTGTCCGGCTCTGCGTCGGGAAGCTCGGCGCAGGTGTTGAAAAATTCGAGCTTAACATGGCGTTCGCTCTCGCTGAGAGAGATTCGCAGCTTTCCACCGTTGTCAACATATTTTACGGCGTTATCGAGCAGAATCGAAAACAGCTGCTCAATCTGCGTCGGGTCGGCATTCAGAGTGACATCGGGCTTGATTTCCGTTTGAAGCTCCGCGGACTTGTTTTCAATCGACTGTATAAATCCGCCGAGCGTTTTTTCGAGCAAGCTGTCGGCACGGAATTCGACTGCGTTGACCTTGCCGGCGTTTTCGTCCATTCGTGCAAGGAATAAAAGGTCGTTCATCAGCCCTCCGAGCCTTACTGTCTGCGCCTTGATATTTTTGCTCCATTTGCTTTCACCGTTGTAAAGCTCCATAGCTTCGGTGTTTGATTGAATTATAGCAATCGGAGTTTTTATCTCATGCCCCGCATTCGTAATGAATTGTTTTTGCTTTTCAATGTTTTCGGCAATGGGTTTTATGGCTCTTTTGGAAAGGAGCACGACGAAAAGAAGCATCAAGCCCCAGCACGCAAGACCTATCGATGCCGAAAGGGCAAGCACTCGCAGGTAGGATATGATTTCGTTCGATGCGTCAAGAAAAACCGCTACCGTTCCGCCATCGGAGGAGGTAATTATTTTAAATCGGTATTTGCCCGATTTGCCGCTTCCTTTGCCGGAATCAACTGTTTTTTTAGCCAGCTCCTGTGCGTTCTCCTCGCTGACCGTTGAGGTGCGGCTGACATCGGTTTTGACCGTTTCACCGTCGGAATTGAAGCAAACGACGAAGAAGTTTGACGACATAAATGTATCGTATTCGTTTTTTCTGCCGTTTCCGTTATCCTGCGGCGGCTCAGGCTTGTGCTCGTCGCTCGGCGGAGTGAGCTTGCCGGAATCGCCCTCATTTTCCGAGATAACACGAAGCGTTCGCTCCGTTTCGTTGCTGACGGAAACAATGTTTATCACATTGATAGCGCCGAGCAAGATGACAAGCAAAACCGTAATTGCCGTCATCGCCGTTATTATGAATTTCTTTTGAAGGGTTTTGATCATCTTACTTCACTTCCTTCGACTCGTTGTAATATTTATCAGATTGCCATTTTGCCGGATTGTCATCTATGTATTGAGCCTTAATAAGGTAATCTTCTTTATCTCGGATTATGTGGTCATAATAGCTTGTTTGCCAAATCGAAAATCCTAATTCTTTTGTAACTAATGTTTTGAATGAACGCATGATGTTGGGTATATTCGTAGGGGTCGATGACCACATCGACCCAGTTTTATTTTGAATTATAATTAAGTGTATATGATTTGGCATGATAACATATTTATCAATTCCTCTTATTTGAATCAGATACTTTTGAACTTTTAAACCAATCTGAGAGAGTACAACTTTTGGGGCGATGTGGTCATCGCCCCCTACGATTCGTGAAAGCAGTTGCTTTCTGTCTTTAACGCAAACCGTTATAAAATATGCTCCGTCTGATGAATAATCATAATTCGTCAATCTGAGTTTGTTTTTTCTTTCTCGTGTCATTCCGTCACCTCAAGAGTATATCCCACATTGCGCTTGGCAACGATTGTTACATCGGCGTTGAGGGCAGCAAGCTTTTTCCGAAGATACGATATATAGACCCAGACCGTGCCGTATTCGGCGTCCGTGTCATAGCCCCAGACCTTGCAGAGAATATCCTCAGTCGAAAGATAGATGCCCTTGTTGAGCATGAGCAGCTCCATCATTCTGAATTCAAGCTTCGGCAGGACGAATTTTTGACCGTTTGCGGAAAGCTCATAGTTCTTTTGGTCAAGGGTGACATTGCCGCATTTCAGCATATTCGGCGTGAATTCCTCCCTCCGGCGCAAAAGCGCACGCACTCTTGCGAGAAGCAGCTCCATTGAAAACGGCTTCGGAAGATAGTCATCTGCCCCGAGATCAAGCCCCTGAATCTGATCCTCAATCTCAGACTTTGCCGTCAGAAGAAGAATCGGCGTTTTGCACCCCTCGGCACGGAGCTTTTGGAGCACCTCAAGACCGCTCATTTTCGGCATCATGATGTCAAGAATTATGCCGTCGTATTGCTCGGACTCGGCATAGGCAAGAGCGTCCGCCCCGTCATACACGGCGTCGACCATGTACTTGTGAAAGCTCAGAATATCAACGACCGCTTCGGACATGCTCACCTCGTCCTCGGCATATAAAAGCTTCATAAAATCACCCTCTCCGTTCTTTTCAATTTAACTATATACCTCTAACCTTAATCGAAACATAGAATATCTTAAGGCAACACCGCACAAATTGAGGCGCACGCCTTGCTTGAATATGTTTCCATCATGTTGCACAAAAATTCTTTGACTTGCGTCAGCAAGCCTGCAAAATTTTTGTACAACCTGACGAAAAATCTTACTGCGCAATCCGCACACCTCAATTGTGCAGTGTTGCCTTAAGATTATATATTATTTTTTTGATGAGTGCAAGAAAAAACGCTCCGTTATCCGAAGACAGCAAAGCGTTGATTTTTTATTCAGTTTTAAGCTCCCATCAGCAGGCCGCCGTTGATAAAGAGGGTTGCGAAGCCGAAGTAGATGAGCAGGGTAAGCGCATCAACGATGGTTGTGAGCATTGGTCCTGCCATGAGCGCAGGGTCAAGGTGCAGGAGCTTTGCCAAGATCGGTAATGCGCAGCCTATCACCTTTGCGACGATGACGGCGCATATAAGCGCAAGGCACACAACAATGAATGTGTTGCTTGAAATGTCGTTATGCGTTACAAGTTTGATTATCCACATTCTCGCATAGTTGACGACTGCGAGCGTGATGCCGCAAAGAGACGCAACACGGATTTCCTTCCAGATGATTGTAAAGAAATCCTTGATGTGGATATCGCCGAGGGCAAGACCTCTGATAACAAGGGTCGAAACCTGGCTGCCGCTGTTTCCGCCGGTGTCCATAAGCATTGGGATTGAGGCGGTGAGTCCCGCAATCATCGAAAGCTTATCCTCAAAGCCCTCGATTATTTGACCCGTAAAGGTTGCGGAAATCATGAGTATAAGAAGCCATACTATTCGGTTTTTGTAAAGAGTAAAGATGCCTGTTTTCAGGTAGGAGTCCTCAGAGGGCAGCAGCAAAGCCATCTTTTCAAAGTCTTCTGTGTTCTCGTCCTCAATAACATCAACGATATCGTCGATGGTGATGATGCCGACGAGCCGCTCCTCCTTATCAACGACCGGAATTGAAAGAAGGTCGTATTTCTTCGCTATTGCGGCGACCTCCTCCTGATCGTCCATCGTGTTGACGAAAATAAGCTGCTCATCGTCGTCCATGATGTCCTTGACCTGCTGCTCCGCCGGAGCGACAATCAGCCTGCGGAGCGGAACGGTTCCGACAAGCTTGCGCTTATCGTCCATACAGTAGCAGGTGTAAATCGTCTCCTTGTCGAGAGCGGTCTTTCTTATCATTTCTATCGCCTGCTTAACGGTGTAGGTTTCGGGAAAAGAAACCATCTCGATAGTCATGATGCTGCCCGCCGAATTCTCGGGATATTGAAGAAATTTGTTGATAAGCTTTCTGGTATCGGGCTTTGTGTGTGCAAGCACACGGGTTACGACATTTGCCGGAACCTCCTCAAGGAAGTCAACGGCGTCGTCGAGGAACATATCCTCCATAAGAAATTCCAACTCGGAATTTGTGATTGCGTCAACGATATTTCCCTGAATATCGCCCGGCAAATACGAAAAAACATCAGCCGAGGATGTCTTGGGCAACAAGCGGAAAAGGCGAACCTGATTTTCCGGCTTAATCTCCTCAATCAAGGCGGCGATATCGACGACATTCATTTCGCCGAGCATTTCCTTGATGGCGGAGAACTTGTTGTTGGCAAGCATCTTGCTGATGACTTCAACCATAGTGTCCAATTTTAAGCGCCCCTTTCGGCACGGCACAAAGCCACGCCGCAGACGCAATGTCAGCTCAGACCTCGTGAGCGGACGCCTGCAACGGTGTTCATGCTGTGCAAATTATTGAATTTGTTCAAGTTTCGTTGCCCGTAGCTACTGTCACTACTCACTGAAATCTCACCTCACATCATTTTTTGGCAATTCCATTGAATTGATATAATTATTTTAACCCCCAAAAGGGGTGTTGTCAATAGTATTTTCGATTTTATGTAAAATGTATCATTTTTTTATGAAAGGCAATATGATTCCTTTTAAAGCTTTGTATATAAC
>CAVFTC010000039.1:0-18169 GCA_963625295.1 Bacteroides faecis | reverse complement strand
GTCAATCGGCCGCTGCTTTTTGTTTCATTGCTATCAGTAAGATATTATAACCTTGGTGAAGGGTTGTGCATTTTCGTTTATTATTATTTTTCCCGATGCATTTTTATTGACGCAATTTTCGTTTACAAGCTTATTACCGTCGAAAAGCTTGACATTAACCGATGAAACATCGTCCGAATCGAAAAGAATCGGCAAGGATTCCGTTTGTTTGTCCGATTCAATTGTAACGGAATTTTTGCTGATTTCGGCCGAGAACGATTGTCCGCCGAAAACAAAACGGTCAACGCTTAATGTCTTAAACTTTTTCGGAATGCTCGGCGATATGACAAGATATCCGTAATCGGCACTGATTCCCATGATATTTGAAAGCATCAATCTGTTCACAATGCCGTTTTCGGGAAATTCCCCGATCAAGCCCTCCGCCCACATATTTATATCGGAATTAAAGCCGTTAAAGGAATAAATCTCGGAAATTTCGGAAAGTCTTTCCCAAAAAAGATCTGTCAAGCCGTAGCGGCAGTATGCCGAAAGCTCATAATAAAGCGTCCAGAAAATATATCCCCCGTTTTCAAGGTGCTTTCCGTACTCGGCGTTCTCACCTTTTTCGGCAAGAATTTGATTTTCAAGGCTTTCCCACCAACAGCTTTTACCCTGCGCCTTCGACTCAATTGAAACTGTTGTGGAGCGTGGAACAAACGGCCGCTCGATTCGTAAGATTTTTTTGCCTAAATTATCGTTCAAAAAGTCTGAGTAATCGATTATATCGCTGCCCGTCTTCGTGTCGCCGTCTACAATTCTTTCGCCGTTTATCCATGAGAAAATGCTCTCGGCTTTTTCGCTGTCACCAAGTCCGATGGCAACGGCGTATGTGTTAAGAAATGTAAAGCCGTAATCATGTCGGTTGCCCTCCGTATCAATGCAGCCGATGTATCTTCCTTTATCGCTATCCCAAAAGGTTTCGTCAAAAGCTGTATGAATCTTTTTTGAAAGGGCTTCATATTCTTCCGCTTTGTCATCGTGTCCCAAGGCTTTTTCTATCGTGCACATGGAATTTACCGCTTCGTAAAACAACATCGTTTCATAAGCGTCGATGTTTCCAAAGCAAAAATTATCCCAATAATTTGAAGATGAAGAATCATAACAGCCGGTATTGTTCCACAGCTTTTCGCCCTCCTCGTTGATATCAAATCTTGTTTCGTTATCGGAAAGGTAAACGGATTTTTCAGTTATAGTGATTATACCGCTGCTTCCGTCAAGAATATTTATCGCATAATCCATTGCAGAAACACATTTATCATAAACAGAGCGCCCCTTTGAAGCGTCAATCGCCGTATCGCTGCCGTAGGTGTCCCCGTCAACGCTGTAAAGAAAATCCACGGAATTTTCCCAAGATATAATTTCAGATACGGCATTTATAAACTGAAATTGTCCGTCATAATGCATGTTTCCTGCACCGGTCGGCCAATATGTTGTCGTTGCCCACGACCAAAGATATCCATTGTCGGTCTGAGGATAAAAAACGATTTTCTGCTTTAGCTCATCCTTGAAAGCTTCGTCAGATGTCCACATTGCCTTTTTAGCCATCCAGCCGAAATAAACAGCTTCGTTGCCGAATCTGTACACAAGGGAGGTATCTTCGTCTGTACCGAAAAGGTTGTATACTCCGTTAAACATGCGAACAACCTCTTTTGCTTCTATGCTGCACGAGGATGTTGAAAAAGGAGCTTTATAATTCTTCCCCGGCGTATGACCGAAAGGAATACCTATGCAGGACGCATAAAGCGCCATAACTTGTATGAGAACCCATGATATAACTTTTTTCATCTGAACACCTGAATCTTTCAAAATTTGTATCCTGTTGCCTTAATTGTGCGGTATTGCCTTAAACCAAAGCCGGCTGTTTTTCTTCCGATTTTTTGACATCAAAAAGGCTTGTGAAGTTGACGAGGAACAGGAGCAGATAGGCCGCCCACATCGGCAGACTCTCGATAACGCCATTCTTGCCGACCGTTGCAAGCAGAACGAGCATTGCGACAAGCACTGCACAGAAAACCACGGTCAGAGTAATGAATTTTTTATTCTTCGTTCTTGCCATGTGCAAAAGGAACATAACGATCGGCGCTGCGCCGCAGAACGCAAACACAAGCGCACCCGTCCAATGCGACATGCATCTCAGCGATGTGAGAATAAGCTCCTCGCCTGCCGACGGAACATTGATCGTTACAAACATTGCCGCACAGCCGACCGAGCTGCTTATGATTCCGCCACGGTTGCTGTAGCCGAACTTGCGGTACATATAAATCGTGTTTACAAAAATTGAAATCGGCGCAAAAATTCCCCACATCTTGAAGTGCCACGGATATTCAAGGCCTATCATGCTTGCCGTAAACTCGAACGGGTTCTTGAAAAAGCCATACCATGTGATAAACACGCAGCCGAAGATAAGACTTGCCATCGCAAAGATCCGGTCACTCTTGCCGAGGTCGGCGTAAAGATATCTGTTGAGCAGCAAAATGTAAAGAAGCATGATAACGCTTGAAACGACGACCCAAATCGGGTAGTAAATCGGCTTCAGAATTCCCGTGTCGGCGGCAGGATAGGTGTCCGCCCTCATGAAGAAGCACATCCAGACCGCATAGATAAATGTAAATGCGATCCACATAAACGAATAGCCCTTGGAAATTTTCACATTATTTTTTGACATAAAAAATCCCTCCTTGTACTGATTATACAGGACAGAAGGGGTTTTGACAACTATTTTTTTCTGAGTTTTTTGAAAAAATCCGAGAGCAGTTCGGAACACTCCTCCGCCATAACTCCGGAAATGACCTCGGGCTTGTGATTGTACGGGAGTGAGAACAAATTGACCACGCTGCCGCACGAGCCTGCCTTGTAATCCGACGCACCGTAAACAAGCCGCTTTATCCGGCTGTTGATTATCGCTCCGGTGCACATCGGGCACGGCTCAAGCGTAACATACATGTCGCATTTCCAAAGCCGCCAGCCACCCAAAGTCCGACACGCCTCATCGATAGCTTCAAGCTCGGCATGGGCAAGCGCATTTTTGATTTTTTCACGGCGGTTTCTGCCTGTCCCGACAATTTCACCGTCGAGCACGACCACCGCACCGACGGGAACCTCTCCCTCATTTGCGGCTTCTGCGGCAAGTGCAAGCGCCCGATTCATAAAATATTCGTCGTTCATCTTTCTTGCCCTTTCATCAGTTGTTCAGCGGAAGCACCATCACAAAGAACATTATAAAGAAGGCGGCGACTGCGGTCAACGCTATCGAAAAGCTGTATATGGAGCTTTTGGTTATCCTTATGTCACGCCTTGCGTTCATTGAGCCTTTGATGAGCAGGAAGGCAATCAGCGCAACCATCGCAACGGCGAAAAGAACGCCGCCGGCAGAGGTTATGCGTGTGTATCTCAGCGAGGTGAAAAGCGAAATCAAAAGCGAGATAACGACCGACGGAGTGCAGAAAACGGTTGAATATTTCAGCGAATTTCCGATTTCGTCCGTCGCCTTTGCAAGCTTTTTCGGTTTGAGCCTCAAGAAAAGGATAAACGCAATTACACCGAGCACGAGTATTGCACCCTCAACCGCATAGAAGCAAATCAGGTCGTCCTCGGAATGATTGGAATAATAAATCGAAATGACAACCGCCGATAGATTGTTGAGGAAATGGATAGCAACCGATGTCCATATCGAATCGGTGACGACTGCAAAATATCCGAGAGAAAGTCCTGCGATAAACGCAAACGGAATCTGCACCATGTTGCCGTGGAGAGCTGCAAAAAGCACGGCGGAGGTGACTATTGCAAAACGATCGCCGTATTTTCTCAACGGCTGCATTACAACGCCCCTCATCGCAAACTCCTCGACAAACGCAGGGATCACGGCATAGGATACGACCTGCAGAGCGTAGCCCAGCGGCGTGCTCACCTCAAGCCCCTCGGGCTGTTCAAAGCTCACGCCCGCAGCGTCAATGAATGCGGACGCAATTGATGTTGCCCTGTCACCGAGCGAGCAGACAAGAAGCCCGGTGAACACCGAGAAAATAAAAAGCTCCTTCGACTTCGGCATTTCAAAAATATCGACGCTGTTCCTGTCCTCCCGGTCATACAGAGCCAAAACCAGCGCAAACGGCAGAAAAACATAGACCATCGGAGCTATCGCACTCACTCCCGTTTGAAAGACCGCATCGTTCTGATACAGCGAAAGCAATCCGAAAAGCTGCAAAATTGCAACAACGGCATACTGCATCAGCGTGAAGCAAATCATTCCGCAGCCGATGATAAAGCCGAGCCTGCGCAGCTTTTTAACCTTGGAGTCAATCAGCGGATTGTAGCCGCCGAACATATTGTAAAGGTTCTGATAATACGAATACTGATTATCCATATCGCACCTCTTTTCGCTTTGTTATTTATACATTATATCCTATAATTATATATTTATCAAGGCGTAAAACTGTGAACTTTTTGAAAACAAATTGATACGGAAAATATGTCTTGTTTTTTGCGCCGTTTTACTGTATAATTAGCGTTAGGCGATACCGCACATCGATGTGTGCGAATTGCGCAGATTCAAATTATTCAAGGAGATGGTTCAATGGATCCCATTAAGGTTGATTTTACCGGCGGCGGAGCGGAGAAAGGCCCCGACAACAAAAAAACCGGTATTGTCATTCCTCCCGAAAAAAAGGGACTTAAAATCGTTATCAATCTGATTATCACGGCCATATTCGGCGGCATTCTTTATTATTTCATGCTTCCGGTCATTAACTTCAAGGATATCACCATGTATATCTTTTTCGGCGCACTCGCCGTTTTTTACTGTGTGATTAACTATATCACCAGCGGTGCGCTCAAAACGCCCGATTATGCGCCCTATGCAAGGAAATCGACCCTTGTGCCGAAGATATTTATCGGTGTTCTCGCTGCGACCGTCCTCATCGGATTTCTCGTTTCCTCAGTATTCTTCCGTGCGTCGAGCTATGCGAAGATAATGGATGTTCAAACGGGCGATTTCGTCAAGGAGGTTGACGAAGCGGACTTCGCCTCCGTCCCCGTTATCGACGAGAGCACGACCTCGGTAATGGCAGAGAGAGCACTTTCCGACCTTTCAAAGCTCGGCTATGTTTCCCAGTTCACTGTTCAGCCGAAATACTATCAAATCAACTATCACGACACTCCCGTTCGAGTTTCGTCGCTTCAGTATTCCAACATCATCAAGTGGCTCACCAACGCAAAGAACGGACTTCCGGCCTATGTTATCGTTGACGCAAGAACTCAGAAATCGACCCTCGTTGAGGTTGAGGGCGGCATGAAATATTCGACCGCCGACCATTTTGCGCACTATGTCACCCGTCATGTCCGCTTCAAATACCCGACCTATATGCTTGACGAGCCGACCTTTGAAATTGACGAATCGGGTCACCCCTACTGGATCTTCGCAAAGCTTGACAAGACAATCGGTCTTTTCGGCGGCACAGATGTTACGGGAGCAATCATCGTTGACAGCGTAACCGGCGAATGCGTGGAATACACCATCGACGAGATAAGGAGCAGAAACGACCTTGAGTGGATCGACCGTATCTATTCTGCCGACCTTCTTGTTCAGCAGTTCGACTTCTACGGAAGATATCAGCGTGGCTTCTGGAACTCCGTTCTCGGTCAGAAGGACACATATTCAACGACCGAGGGCTACTCCTACCTTGCGATGAACGACGATGTTTATATGTACACGGGCGTTACCTCGCTGACAAACGACGAATCCCTCACCGGTTTTATCCTCATCAATCAGCGCACCAAGGAAGCCAAATACTACAGCGCATCGGGTGCAAAGGAAACCTCGGCGCAGTCCTCGGCAGAGGGTCTTGTTCAGCAGTATGAATACGAAGCGTCGTTCCCGCTTCTTCTTAACATTGACGGCGAGCCGACCTATTTCATGTCGCTCAAGGACTCCAGCAAGCTCGTTAAGGGCTATGCGATGATAAATGTCGGCCAGTATTCAATCGGTGCTACGGGCAACACGCTCACAAGCTGCATTGAAAACTATGTTGCGGAGCTTGCAAAGAACAACATCAAGATAAGCGTTGATACCGACAACATTCAAGAGGACATGCAAACAGAGCAAAAGGAGCTTACGGTCACCGGCAAGGTTACGGATATCCGAACAGCCGTTATCGGCGGCGAGAGCGTATATTACATTAAGCTCGACTCCTCCGAAAGCTACTATTCCATCAAGGCAGCCGACTTTGAGAATATCGTACTTGTAAATGACGGCGACACGGTAACCCTCACCGTAACAACCGACAAGGGCACAATAATCCCCGTCTCCGGACTTAAATAAAACCGTATAAAAAATTATCCCTGCGGAGCGTTTCCGCAGGGAGTTTTTGTTGTTTAATCTTTAATCAGTGCTTCATACAGCGCTTCATCCGGAGCGTCGGCATTTATAAACAGGCCGTTCATTCTGTCGATATACTTTTTCTCCGGCACACAGCCGTTATCAAGCAGGGCAATAACATCATCAACCGCCTTTTTCGGGTCGGAGGAAAACTCGCCGAAGCCCTGATCAAACGGAATGTCGAGCTGCCTGTAATGATTAAGTCCGGCGTCAAAAAGCTCGAAATCCGGCATGAAATAAAGTATCGGACGCTTGAGATAGATAAAGTCAAACATGAATGATGAAAAATCGGTCATGAACACACCGTAGGAATATTCATCTACACTCCTTGGTGCAAGGCGAACCGTCTCACCGTTGAGCTTGAACAAATCGTCGTATAATCTGAAATTCGGGTGCGGCTTGAAATCGAGAACATAGCCGTGCTCCCTCAGTGCTCTGTCAAGCCTTTCGTCGGTGAGAAACGCCGTTATGTTTTTATAGAATTCGGATTTCAGGAAGGCGGCGGGCTTGGCGACCCAGCTTCCTTTATCGTCAGACTCGACAAGGAATTTTCTCCAGCTCGGCGCAAAGAGAATTTTCTTTTCCGGAGCTTTGTCCTTCGGAATGTGAGCAAGCCTCGGCATTCCGCTCTTTATCAGGAAGGAATCCTCAAAGCAATAGTTCTTTATCAGGTTCTCAACCTCAAAGCTCGTCGAAACAACCTCCTTATCAAGCATAAGCCTGTCGAGCGAATACATCGTCGGCAAATGCGCATGAAGAACTCCGTGCTGAAGGTAAATAAGCTCAAAGGTCGTAAGATCCGAAAAATACTTCATTGCGCCCTTGGGATAGCACAAGAAATCCTGCAAGCCGTAGAAGGAGGTCAGCATTTTCTCGGCGGAAAGTCCGTAGAGCCTGTGCTTGACCGAACCGTATTCGATAAGCTTCGCCTTTTGAGAGCCGTCAAACCAGCCCTCGATGTCGGCGGCCTTGTTGTAAATATAATAGCGTTCGACTCCGTCGTTCTTTTTGCAATCGTGGATAAACTGATAATAGGCGTTATCCTTGACCGTCTTCGAGGAATCGCAGTAAAGCCAGATGCGGCGTTTTTTCTTTATGCCCGGAGCGGCGAGCTTAGTCATTGCGTTGCGATAACCTATCTTGGGCGCAAGCAAAAGCGTTTTGATAATATATGCAAGGATATGTAAAAGTCCTGCCCTGTTAAAGCTTATTCTGCTTCGTTTACATTTGATAAAGCTGCCCTCGCAAATGTACGAGCTTCTTTTTGCCGCCTTGTTGATTGGACAGGTCTGCGGAAATGTGAACTTGACATCATATTCCTTTCCGTCAAGCGTCGCCGTAAAATTGATGCTTTTCAAATCGCCGACGGGGCGTTTGATTATGAACATTTTGAAGCTGTTCGTCCTTGTCTTGGAAGCAAATATGCCCAGTGAGGACTCCTTAAGCTCAAGCTTTTCTTTTGTTGTGCTTCCGTTTTTGAATTTATATTCAGCCGTGACCTCAATATTGTCGGTAAAATCAAACGCAATGCATTTGACTACGCCGATCATCGTCAGCTGTCCCCTGTTGACATTGAACCTCGAAACAAAAATTTCGATATTCGGACACTTGAGAAGCTCCTCGCCGTCAACATTGAAGGTGTACATATCGTCCTTTTTGACGAGCTTAAAGCTGTCGCCGTATTTCAGCCTGAAAATATAAGCCTTATGAGGGTAAGCAAGACCCGGGAAATTGATAATAACATCGTCGTCAACATGTCTGAGAAGCTCAACTATTCTGTCATAAGCTTTTTGAAACTCCTCGTCCTTGTAATGATAAGGCCAGAGAAGATCGCCCTTGAGCTTCCAATGAAAATCGTGCAAAAAGAACGCCTGAACATACTTGGGTACTCTGTCCCTGTTCAAGAGAAGGGATTCCCAGAGAGCCATCGTCTTTTCAAATATATAATACGGGTGACTTCTCGTGCTCGTTGCGCCGTTCAGATTTTTGTAGTAATAGTACACGGCAGGCTTGCAGAAACCGATTTTTCCCTTTTCGGCAAGATTGGAAAGAATAAACTTCTGATCCTCATGAAAGATCATGGTCGTGTCAAATTTAAAATTGTCCTTGCCTCTGTTCTTTACGCAGATATTCATATGCGACTGAACGAAGTGCATATATTCCGGCGTGTCAAGGTCGTAGACTCCGCTTTTCTTTATGATACGGTATCTGAAATGCGTGCTGTCCTTGATCTTGCCCTGCAAATCGACCTTTTCACGGTAAGTGACAACATCAACGCTGTCATAATTCTTATTAAAAAATCTTGCAATGCTTCCGACGGAATTCTTTGAAAGATAGTCGTCGGAATCGAGAAACATAATGAACTTTCCCTGAGCCTTGTCCATTCCGAAATTTCTTGCGTTTGAAACGCCGTTGTTCTCGATGTGGAAGGCTCTTATATAATCATACCTTTCGGCATACTCATCGCAGATGGCGGGGCTTTTATCCGTCGAGCCGTCGTCAACAAGTATGACCTCCATGTCCTTTTTGTCAATCGTCTGTGATACCAAAGAATCAATGCATCTTCTCAAATAATTTTCAACATTGTAAACAGGAACTATTACAGAAACCTGACAGTTGAAATCCATAAAATCCGTCCTTTCGGTTATTTTACCTGTATAATATACCATGTCAGGGAGGATTTTGCAAGAAAAACTATTTTCGACAAAATCACGGAGCAAAATTTGGTGAAAAATTTAACAAAAATAATGCTTAACCACTTCCATTTTTTTTTGCGCTGTGTTATACTTTAAATGTAATTGATTATTAATCAACTCAGGAGGTAAAATATGGATCAGAAATTAGAACCCTTATTTACGCCGTGGAAGATCGGTAATTGCGAGATCAAGAACCGTATAGTTCTGACAAGCATGGGCGGCACCGACCTTTTCGGATGGATGGAAAAGAACCATTTCGACAAGGACGGCGCAAAGTTCATCATGGAAATCGCCAAGAACAATGTCGGTCTTATTCTCCCCGGCTGTCAGCCCGTTTACAACCCGATGTTCGGTCAGTGGCTGTACAAGAACAAAAAGATGTATGATGACCTCAAGAAGTGGATGCCCGAGTTCCACAAGACGGGCGCAAAGCTTTTCGTTCAGCTTACCGCAGGCTTCGGTCGTTCGTTCACAATCAGCTCCATGATGGAGAGCCTTTTCACCAATCCTGTGCTCAAGGTTCTCAGCAAGCCGTTCATGGATCTTGACATGATCACAGCTACCGCAAGCCCCTCTCCGAACCGCTGGTCGGATAAGGTTCCGTCAAGAGCCTTGACCAAAGATGAGATCAAAAAGTTCGTTGACGCATTCGCAAAGAGCGCAAAGCTGCTCAAGGACGCAGGCGTTGACGGCGTTGAGGTTCACGCCGTTCACGAGGGCTATCTTCTTGACCAGTTCACACTTAAATATGTCAACAAGCGTACCGACGAATACGGCGGAAGCTTCGAAAACCGCTACCGTTTCCCTGTCGAGGTCGTTCAGGCAATCAAAAAGGCTTGCGGCGACGATTTTCCGGTTTCGCTTCGTTACAGCGTTATTTCCAAAACAAAGGGCTTCCGTCAGGGCGCAATCCCCGGCGAGGACTATGTTGAGGTAGGCCGTGACATGGAGGAATCCGAGAAGGCAGCAAAGTATCTTCAGGACGCAGGCTACGACTGCCTTAACTGCGATAACGGTACATACGACGCATGGTACTGGGCACATCCCCCTGTTTATATGCCCGAAAACTGTAACCTTGCCGATGTTGAGCACATAAAGAACTTTGTCGATATCCCCGTCATCTGCGCAGGTCGTCTTGACCCGAGAGTTGCAGCGGATTCGATTAAGGACGGTAAGCTTGACGGCGCAGGCTTTGCCCGCCCGTTCCTTGCAGACCAGGAGTGGGTAACCAAGATGATGAACGGCAAGGAGGACGATATCCGTCCCTGTATCCTTTGCCACAACGGTTGCTTCAACATGTGTCATTACAAGGGCGTTCCCAACGATCAGGAGCTTTCCGACAGTCTCCACCTTGCACGCTGCGCAGTCAATGCAGAAACGATGCAGTGGAACAAGCATTACATAAAGAAAACCGATTCGCCCAAGACGGTTCACATCATCGGCGGCGGTATCGGCGGCATGGAGGCTGCAAGAGTTCTCAAGCTCAGAGGCCACAATCCGATAATCCACGAAAAGAGCGATGTTCTCGGCGGCACATTCATCCCTGCCAGCGCAGAGAGCTACAAGGGCAAGCTCCGTGAGCTTCTTGAGTGGTACAGACTCCAGATGAAGAAGCTCAACATTGAGGTCAAGCTCAACGACGAGGTCAAGGATATTTCCGCTTTCGGCAATTCTCCGGTAATTGTTGCAACAGGCTCAACTCCCCGTCAGCTCAGAAAAGTTCCGGGCTACGAGAAGATGGTTGAGGCTTGCGAGTTCCTCACCGGCACACCTGTAGGCGACACGGTTGCCGTCATCGGCGGCGGACTGACCGGCAGTGAGATAGCCTACGAGCTTGCGCTCAAGGGCAAGAATCCAATCATCGTCGAGATGAAGGACGACCTTGTAAGCCAGAAGGGTGTTTGCCTTGCCAACTCCTCATATCTCAGAGAGTGGTTCGCTCTCAACAAGACTCCGGTTTATCTTGAAACGACGCTCAAGGAGGTCAAGGACGGCTCTATCGTTTGCACAAAGAAGGACGGCAAGGAGATAGAAATCCCCTGCGATTCCGTCATCAGCTGCGCAGGCTACATTCCGGCACCTCTTGCTGAGAAATCCGGCAATGTTCACCTTGTCGGCGACTGTCTTGCAATCGGCAACCTCCGCTCCGTTGTTTGGCGTGCATATGATGTCGCAATGAAAATCTAAAGCAATACAGCGTAAAGAAAGAAGCAGTCAACCGGCTGCTTCTTTTTTGCTGCAAAAAATGCGCAGACAAGCTGCGCATTAAAAGTAGTTTTATTTTTACGGCAAGATGGACGCCTTAAAGATCAAGCTTGAGGTCGTTTTCCTTGATCCAGCCTATTTTTCTGAGAAAAAGGCAAAAAGCCTGGGAGAGGATTGCCGGAAGGACAAAGCTGATAAGGATAAGACCTATCCAGTCGAAGGCGGTGATGCCTGCCTTTGTGCCGTCGGCAACGGAATTGACCCAGCCGGTGTAAACGCCTATCTGACCGACAAGTCCGCAGGTTCCCATGCCTGAGGAAACCGCTGCTCCGTTCATTTCAAGCTTGAAAATACAGGTTGAAATCGGTCCCGTTATCATTGAAGCAAGGGTCGGCGGTATCCATATTCGGGGATTTTTGACGATATTGCCCATCTGGAGCATACTTGTGCCGAGTCCCTGCGAAACGAGTCCTCCCCATTTATTCTCACGGAAGCTCATAACTGCGAAGCCTATCATCTGAGCGCAGCAGCCTGCAAGAGCCGCTCCCCCGGCAAGCCCCGTAAGTCCGAGAGCCGCACAGATTGCCGCACTGCTTATCGGCAAGGTAAGGGCGATTCCGACTATTGCCGAAATTATAATGCCCATCATGAACGGACGAAGCTCGGTTGCCCACATTATCGCATTGCCGACTGCGCTCGCCGCCTTACCGATATACGGAGCACAGAGCATTGAAAGCACACAGCCCAAGCCGATCGTGACAACGGGAGTGACAAGGATATCAAGCTTCGTTTCCTTGCTGACCGCCTTGCCGAATTCGGCTGCGACGATGGTTATCAAAAGCACAGCGAGCGGACCGCCTGCGCCGCCCAGCTTATCTGCAGCGTATCCGACGGTTGCGAGGGAGAAAAGCACAAGCGGCGGAGCTTTCAGGGCAAAGCCTATTGCTATCGCCATTGCGCAGCCCTTGACCGCCGATGCAAAATCGCCTATTGTAACGAGGGCTTCGATTGAAAATTGAGAGCCTATTGTTGAAAGTATCGTTCCGACAAGCAGAGATGCGAAAAGTCCCTGTGCCATTGCGCCGAGAGCGTCGATTCCGTATCTTTTGGCAGAAAACTCGATGTCCTTGCGCTTGAGAAAAGCCTTGAATTTTGACATTGGAAACCCCTCCCGATGTGATTTATAAGGTTTTGATCTCCGCTTTAAGGCTGTTTTCCGAAATGTTGTTCCAGAAGCCGCACGCTTTGACCGTCAACGAATAGCTCGTGTTCGGCTCAAGGCCGGTGAAAACATATGATCTCGTCTTCGGCATATCATAAAAATAATATTCAGACCATATACTTAAATGTCTGACGACGAAGCCGTCGGCATCTCTGAGCACAATGTCATAGCTGTCAACATAATCCTCGTCAATTTTAGCCTGATCGAATTCAAGCTTAAACGATGTATCGGTAACATCGGAAACCGTCAGCCTTGCATCGTCGGCAAAATACGGGACAACCTTTGTCCTGTATCGGTCGGCGGTGTAAATGAATGAGTCAATGTCGCTCGGGGTATCAATCTTGCGCACCTGCGGGAAGAAATTGCCCGTCAGAACATCAAAGGGATAGACTCTGACCCGGTTGTCCGCATCGGCTTCGACGATGAGCATTTGAGCTGCTTTCGCCTTGTTTTCGGGAATCGTTCCCGTTATTTTATCGAACTCGTCCAGTTCAAAATAGCTGAGAGTTCCCGTGCCGAGCGAGGTAAAATGCTGCTGATGAATCGACCTCGGATCGTTTATCGGAGCGTGTGAGTGTCCGGAGAAATGGATTATTTGCGGATAATTCATGTAAATGCTTATCAGCTCGTCCTCACCCCAAAGTATGCTGCCGTATACCGTGCCGGTGTTGTGGGGGTGCTGGAAAACAAAAATCGGCTTTGCCCTGTCGTCCTTTGCGGCTGAGGAAAGCTCACGAGCCATCCATGCTTTTTTGTCATCGTCGTAGCTGCATCCGCTTGACGGCGAGATTGAGACAAAATGGAAGCCGTTGATAACCTTATGCTGATCGGGGTCTTGAGAAAGGATTCGCTTCATTCTTTCTGTTGCAGCCTCCGTGCCCGGACCGTTTGTTTCATGGCTTGCAAACGACATAATGATCTGCGTTTCGTCGGTATTTACGCCTGCGTCAAGAATTTTCCTTGCTTTTTCCATCTGTATCTCGGTTCCCGAGGTTGCAAAGTCGCCGACAACAACCACGGCGTCCAGCTTCTTATAGCTCTCGGAGCTTTGAGCGATGGAGTAGGCATATTTGAGCGCAGATGCAAAGCGCTGCTCTTCAACACAGTCCTCGTCCTTAATGTGAATATCACTGACGACCATGAATCGCAGAGACGGTTTAAAATTTTTATCAAGCATTATTTAGCCTCCGTTTAATTAAGTCAATACCGCACAATTAAGGTGTGCGGATTGCACAGTAAATTTTTGTCAGGGTGTAACTTCAATTTACAATATTGCATTTATTATACTATCAGCGGAAATTAAAGTCAATAAATTTTGAAAAGAACCGAAAAAAGAGGGAGAAAAATGGGATTTTTGAAGAACAAAAACATAACGACTGCCGTACTTGCCGCAATTCTTATTCTGACAAGCTTTCTTGCGGCGGTCAGATTTCTTTCCGGCGTTGTCGAGGAGCATTATGAGAGCGTCAAAACCGTCTGTCTCGACGCAGGCCACGGCGCGGACGATGTCGGCGCAACCTCGGCCGACGGCGCAAGACTTGAAAAGAACGACAATCTTCGCCTGACGCTCCGAATCAGGGATAAGCTGGAGGAAAAGGGCGTAGCCGTCGTGCTCACTCGCAGCGACGATTCCGACATTACGCTCAAGGAGCGCTGCAAGCTGGCAAACAAAAAGCGATGCGACTTTTTTCTCAGCATTCATCGAAACAGCTCCGTTTCCGGTTCAGGCTTTGAAGCGTGGATAGCCAAAGAACCTAAGGGCAGCGAGGAGGAGCTTGCCGAAAATCTTGTTGCAAGGCTGAGCGAAATTTCATCGCTGCCGAACAGGGGCGTCAAGCGTGGCTATCGGGATTCGAGCGGAAACAATTATTATGTAAATTCCAACACGAATATGCCGTCGATTCTTCTTGAGGTCGGCTTTGTGACGAGCGAGGCGGACAACGAAAGCTTTGATAAAAGCCTCGACGAAAACGCCGAGGCAATAGCAACCGTTATTTATGATTATCTTTACTGAGTTTTCTTTTTCTCAGACAGCCGATCAGGCAGTAAGCCGTCATTCCGACGAAAACAGCCGCCGAAACCGCCGCACCCTCTCTGAGTCCCGGCGAAACAAATTCAGCCTCTATGTCGGCTCTTCCGGCAGGAACAATAACGCCTATCATTCTGCCGTTGATTTCGATTATCTCCGCTTTTTCGCCGTTGACCTTAAGCTGCCAGCCCGTGTCGTTAGGAACGCTGAAATAGACAAGACGGGGCTTCTCGCCCTGAGATACCGCTTTGAAGCCGGAGGAATTCATCTCAAACGAGGTGCACGCCGACTTCTTTCTTTTTTCGGACTCAACTTTCCAGTCGAAGCTCTCGTTTTCATCGAATTTTTCAAGAAGTCCGCTTAGCTTTTTCTCGTTTTCCTTTGAAACATAGCACGCCTTTGTCATCAGCTCTATTCGCCTGTTGTTCTCCTTTTTGTCCTTCGTGAACTTGACATCGTCCGTTACATAGTAGTCATATGTATAGCCGAACGGAACATAATAATCCGCTTCGTGCTCCGTACCGTCCTTTTCTATCACCTTCGCCGTGTTGAGCACCGTTTGAACGGCAGGCGTGGTGAAATAAGCCTTTGTCGTCGGCATCTCGCCCACCTCATAGCCTGCGATACGGCAAAATTCGGAGGTTGCATGGGATTTGAAGCTGTTAAAGGTCGAGATCGTCGGCTCGTTGACAATCATGCCGTAGTTGGCGTATTTTCGCTTATTCTGCGTTCTTGCGCCGTAGACGGTTTCCTCGGTCTTAGCCTGAACCGAAACGATGTCGTAATTCTCTTTCCTGTAGGTATAAAGCTCGTTTTGCAGGTAAAGAGAATAGCTGAAAAAGCAGACTGCCGCCGTTGCAAGCGCAACCTTTTTCGGGTCAAAGATAAATTTTTTCTTTATCAAAATCATGAGCACGCCGTAGGAAAGAAGAACAAGAACTGCTAAAACGAGAAAATATCTCAAATCTCGCATGAGAAATTTTCTGCCGAAGGAATTTCCCTTGAAATAATTCAGGATTATTTCGTTCACCTTTTTCTTGGCAGGGCAGTGAAGCAGATAGACATATACCGCCTTCGCCGCACCGAGCGAAACAAAGAAAACGAGCGTCAGCGCCGTTATTACACGAGCCGAAAATTTATACTTGGGCAGAGAATCCTCGCCGCTCTCCCGCAAATTCTCAATCACATTTATTGAAACAAGAGTGAGCACAAGGACAAGGCAATACCACCAGCGTGTGTAGCGCATATTTGAAAACAGGTTGAAAATGCCGTTGCCGAACGGGATCAGCGTTATCAAAAGGCAAATTTTCATAAGCCTTGTGCTTCGGCTCTTGCTTTTACCCTTTAGCTCGGTTATCCAGAAGAATGCGCCGAACAGTGGCAAAAAGGCGGTCGTTGAGCAATACTGCGCATAATTAAAGCCGACAGCCGTACCGAGAACTCCCTCGCTCGGCAGTATCAAGCCCTTTATCATTTTGAATATATGCGGAATGGCATAAACTCCGGAAAGCAGCAGCTTGTCGTGGCTTGAGGTCGCCTTGTTCGTTTCAAGAAGCGTCAGTGCCGACGGCAGAAGAATTACCGCTGCCGCAAGACCGCCGAAGCCGTAGAACAGCAGCGTTCTGAAGCCGTCCTTGATTTTATATTTTTCAGAATCATGAATTTCGACAGCAAGATATATCAGGAAGAAAATTGATGTTCCGATATAAAAATAGTAATTCACCGCAGCGTTGAGCAAAGACACAAGGAACAGAAAATAGCATTTTCTGCCGTTCAAAGCCTCGTCGGTAAAATAAAGCACCAACGGAAAGAACGCAATGACATCAAGAAAATGATAATAGAACGACGAATCCATCGAAAAAAATGAGAAGGCATAGATAAACGCTCCGCAAGCAGCATAAAGCTCGGAGCGGACATGTTTTTTAAGATAAAGAAACGCAGTCCAAGCCGCAACGCCATGCTTGAGAACAAACATCGCAGCCAAGCCCGTGCCGAGCAAGCTCTCGGGCAGGAGAACAAGCGGCCAGAAAAAAGGGCTGCCGTAAACATAGAACGAATATGAACCTAAATAATTTGCACCGAGGAAGGTGTTCCAGCTCCAAAACGGCGTTCCCGAAAGGAACATTCTCCGGCTTTCCTTGATAAACGGGATCTGCTGGGTCATATAATCGCCGACAAGGTACAGATTCCAATCATTTTGTATCAGTATCGGCAGCACGGTGCAAAAGGATATCAGCAAGGCGGCAAGAAAAACCTTGTAGGTCTTTACGCCGTCGTTCCTCTCGATTCTCATAAGAAGCCCTTTCATCAATCAAATGTATTTTTATCAAACTGCTTTTTGAAATATTCGTCAACAAGCTTCGATATACTCTCTGCACTTTCGGGAACATTTTCCGTGCTTCTTGAGCGGTGGCGGTGCTTTCCATCTCCGCTTCCCGAATGTCTTTCGCCATGAGTATTATCCATACTTTTTTCCAATACGCCCTTGGAAAACTCCTTCGGCTCTCTGTCAAGATCAAAAATTTGAGTATCCTGTATTCCGCCGAACTTCTTTGCCTGAGCGGTTTCGTTGAGCATCATCAGGTAATTGTTTGACGCCGTTTTTTCGTCAGGCTCGGCTTGCGACTCGTTGAGAGCCGAAAGCACCTCTCGGCGTGTTTTCATTTCTTTTATATACTCATCGTTGACCCTGCTGCGCCGGTAATAGAACGGAACAAATATCGCAGAGCTTATAAGCTGAATTACCAAAGCCTTCACGAGCAGCCATTTATCCGGCAGACGGTCGGGCGATAAATAAACGCAGGTCATGACGAGCGTGTTGACAAAATGGTCGGCAATTGCCATCCATACCGAGCCATTGACACGGTAGCAATAGCCCCGTCGCATTGAGCCGACAAACACCGCCGCAGAGGACGCCGAAACGGTTATAATGATATCCGCCGCCGACCTGCCCGCAAAGCCGCCGTCGATAAAGGCCTTCAACACGGCAAGAAGCGGCAGCAGCGTAAAAATGACAGATTGGATATAATTCGATTTTCTTTTGCCGAGCTTCGGATAAAGCTGATTGAGCAAAAAGCCCCTGTAAAGCTCTTTGAACACAACATTTATGAGCAGGGCGAACGCATATACTCCGAGCATTACGATAAGGCCGTGACTTTCGCCGTTGGGCGGAATGACCGAAATGCTCAAGTCACGGTAGAAGCCCTCTATCCTAAAATAAATCAGCTCTGCGGCATAGATAACCACAATCGGAGCAAGTGCAAAGCCGACGCCGTAAATAACCTCAAAGAACCAGCCGAAGCCGTTTAGGCAGCGTCTGCCAATATTGAATTTCATAATTTTGCAGGCGACAAGAACAGAAACAAGTCCCAGCACTCTTGCAACGATGGTATCTCCGAAAAGCGTTTGGTTGCTCTTAAACAAGAAAACATCAATGCTTTGGAGCGCAAAAATTACCGCCGTCAAAACAGCCGCACATGTTAAATTTTTATTCTGTAAATTTTTCATAATCTTTTCCCGGTTCGTTTTTTAGGGCAATACCGCACAATTGAGGTGTGCGGATTGCGCAGTAAGATTTTTCGTCAGGTTGTACAAAAATTTTGCAG